>DASYJY010000114.1:0-20855 GCA_035995985.1 Thermoanaerobaculia bacterium
CTCGCCGGCTGGCCCGGCGGCGTCTCGCCGCCGGATGAACGAAGCACCAAAGTTCTTGAGCAGCTCCGTTTTCCGCTCCGGCTGCTGCGCGATGACGAAACTCTTCAACAGTGGCGAGGGACGCAGCGTCTTTCCGAATCCATCGCCGCCGGCGAATGAGAAGTGGACGTTCTCCGCGCCGTCGAGCAGCAGCTGAAAGAGCATCCGCTCCTCATCGCGCCCGTCGCCGATCTGGCGAACGTCGAGCCGCTGCCGGTCGTAATCGGGAAGGAGCGGATCGTCGAGCCGGCGCTGCGGGAAGACGTCGTCCTGCATACGCACGGCGAAGAGGTGCGCGAACGAACGTCCGCGAAAGCGCATGACGTCGGAGTAGAAGACCGGGTGTCGGGTGTCTGCTGTCGGATGTCGGACGGTCTCGTTTTGCAGGGCGTCGATGATGGTGGTTGCATCGAAGCGAACGTTCCACGGATTCGCGCGGCGGAAGGTCCCCGCGATGTCATCAATCGCCTCGGCGGCAGCGAGATCGGACTCCGTTTCGATCGCAAACCTGCTCAGCGTATTCGTCAGAAAGTCGGCTGCCTCGGTCGCGTTCAGCGTCGCCTCTGGCGCGAGCGGCTCGATCTCGGCGAGGACGGCGACATACGCATCGACCGCCGCATTGCGCGCGATCGGCTTCAGCTCCTCGCTCGTCCCGCCCGCGATTCCGTAGCGGCGCGTGGCCATGTCGATCTCGTCGATGTTGAGTGCGCGCTTCGAAACGAATCCGCCGCGCAGAAGCTCGATGACGTCGCCGCGCGGGAAGCCGTTCTCGCGCAGGCGCAGTAGCGTGGCGATGGCGCGTCCGAGACGATGCGCGACCAGCGGCGTTTCGTCGACCGTCGAAATCGCGAACCCTTCCGCCGCAGCGAAGCGATTGAGCAGCGCGACGTCGTACGGATCGAGCGTGCGCGCAACGATGCCGATCTCGCGCGCATCGACGCCTGACTGCAGCAACGCGCCCGCCGCGCGGCAGGTCTCGCGGAGCTCGATGGTGCGCGTGTCGTATTGCGCGACCTCCCATTCCGTTTGCTGACTTGCCGGATTCGCCGCCTGCTCGCCAAAGCTCGCCACAAACGGTTCAGCGAACCGATACGCCTCGCCGTCGGACGCAGGAACGTAGACCGCTTCGAGTTTTTCAGTCGCACACAACGCTTTGACGACGCGCCGCTGCGCGCCGGTCATGTCGTAGAAGCCGGCCACGATCTGCGGCGCGATCGATACGCGTCCGCTCTCGATGATCGCCGCAGCGCGGCGCAGCAGGTCAGCGGGATCGATCGCATTCACCTGCGCGATCAGCCGCTCGTACTCGCGCCACGCGCGCACGAGCAGCTTCGTCCGCGCCGCATTGCGCAGCCGCGCGTTGCGCGCGCGCGACTCGAACTCCGCCAGCGTCACTCCGCCGTCGCGCACATCGCGCCACGACCGGTCGATCATCGCCGCGATCCCTCGGCTCTCCATCATCGGATCTTCGATGCTGCGCACACCGAACCGCATCGCCAGCCGCCGCTCGGCGTCCTTCGCAACGCGCGGAAACTCCCCGGCCGCATTGACGACGCGCGCCGCGAACGTCTCGATCGTCTCGATCCGCAACCCCGCAAACCCGCTCGGCTTCCGCCGCAAAAGCTCAGCCGCGATCGCATTCGCCACGCCGCCCGACGCAACGAGCACCTCGCTGCCGCCGTCTGAAATCAGACGTTCAGCAACCTCGGCAGCAATGTCGCGGTATCGGGCCAGATGGAGAAGAGGCATCGGAGGATTGGACGTGCATTATCGCATGCGGGTTTTTCTGATTTGCGCAGATAGAGACCAACCGCCTAGGCCTCGCGCGAGGACATTCTGTAGGGAATCGGCGACACTTATTTTGAGTTAACCATCGCATTCGTAGCGACATCGATCGACGCCGTCCGGCGACGGTCCAGGCAGTCCCGAGCATCCCATCGAAGCACCTGCGTGAGCCTTGTCTTGCCGGCCGCGTGCAACGCCGAATGACGATGACTGATCCGATTCTCCTTGTCGAAGATGATGCGAACGTTTCGACACTCCTGCGCGCGTGTCTGGAGCGAAATGGATACGAGGTTGCCACGGCCGGAACACGCATTCGCGCCGGGATGCGCATCGTCGAGCTGCAGAAACAATTGCTGGCCAGCAGCCGGCGCTACGAAGCGTTGTCGCTGACCGATTCGCTGACCTCGCTGCGCAACCGGCGCGCCTTCGATCAGGAGTTCGAATCGCGTTTCGAGCATGCGCGGCGTTATGAACGTCCGCTCTCGCTCGCCATCATCGATCTCGATTACTTCAAATCGATCAACGATCAGTTCGGCCACGCGGCAGGCGACGGTGTCCTGCGCGGCATCGCGCAGATCCTCGACCACGGAACGCGCCGCAGCGACTTCGTGGCGCGCATCGGCGGCGAGGAGTTCGCGGTCCTGCTTCCGGAAACATCGCTCTTCGAAGCGCTGCACTTCGCGGAAAAGATCCGTTCGAACGTGATGACCGCGACCATCCGCACGGAGGCCGCCACGCACAAGGTAACGGTGAGCATCGGTGTAGCGAACGTGCCTCACTCTTCCGTCGCCACCCCGCAAGAATTTTTCAACGCCGCCGACCAGGCCCTCTACCGCGCGAAAGCGCGGGGTCGGAACCGCATCGAGTCGGAGCGGCGCAAGGTGCCGGTGCGCGAAGCGCTCAGCGATGCGAGGTCGCGATCGCAGGCGACGATGTAGGGCGCGACTTCACCTTGAGCGAACGAACTCCTGCGCCTAGAATCACTCGACGATGAGCGAGCCAATTCCTGATTCGACGATCCATGGCTGAGCCTTCCATACGCCCGACGTTCGGCGACAACGTGACGATTCGCTCCACTCCCGAAACCGAGGCGGCAGGTCTCGCCGGCAAGACCGGCTCCGTTTCTGGTTTCACCACGCCATCCGTAACCGGCGTACAAGTGCTAGGTGCCAGGGACGAGGACTACGCCTTGGCAGTCATGTTCGATGACGACGCTCTACCCAACACGTGGTTTGCTGAAGAACTCGTCGAGTTCCACGACCATGCGGTGGGCACGGAAATCCGAATGGGAAACATGAAGGCTGTTCGTGCAGAGGACGGCAGCTGGGTGGAAACGCGACTGGATGGCACGCCGCTAGCGTCTCGAACAAATTCGCGAGAGAAGCAACCTTGGTGGAAGTGGTGGTAGACGCGCCAACTCGCGACGCGTACGGAAACGGCTGTACTGGCCTACTCCCCCTCGTTCGCGTCAACCACCGCTGCCGCGGTCAGCTCCGCTGAGGCGGCGGCGTAGGCGGGGAGGTCGGTGGATGTCGCTTTGATGTAGCGCGCCACGATGTCCTTTGTGTTGTGTACGCCGAGCTTTTCCATCAGGAATGCGAACTTCGCTTCCAGCTCGTCGATGATCGGACCTTTGTGGGCGTCATCCATTTCCCACATTCTTTTCTTGAACGGGCCGAGCGCTTTTTTGCGGGTGGTGTAGACGAACTGTTCGTCCGTCTGTTCGGGTTTGCGTTCGTCGAGGCAATTCTCGAAGCAGAAATCGCGGATGCCGTCTTTGATGTCCTGCGGGAGCGTCGGGGCGTCGAGGATCATGTTCTGGAATCCGGTCGCGAGATGGATCTCCACCGCCTCGGCTTCGGGGAACTTATTGAAGACGGACTCCGGTAGCGTCGAGGCGCCGTGCTGGACCGAGCCGGCCATGCCGTACTCCTCGCGGCAGATGTGCGTGGTCTCGCGCAGGACTTCGAAATCGATCTTCGCCTGGGCGATGCTGCCGTCGGCGAGCGGGACGCCGCCGTGTGATGTGCCGGTCTGCACGGAGATCTTGCTGATGCCGGTGATGCCGCCGAGGAGGCGCTTCAATCCATCAGCGTACGCTCGGACCTCCTCGGGGTGCGTGTTGTACTTGCCGACCTCGCCGATCTCGCCGCCTACGGAAACCGTGATCCCGCTCGGCTCGCGCTCGCGGATGTACTTCGTCAGGTGCGCTGTCCCTTCGTAGTTCGCGCGCTGCTGTTCGTCGCGCGTGGGGAAGTCGAGGTTGACGAGCGTGGAGGTGTCGATGTCGATGTTGTAGAACTCGGCGGCCAGCGCTTCGTCGATGAGCGACTCGAGCGCTTTCATCTCCGCCACCTGCCCTTCCTCGGTCGCCCACTTTTTCGAGCTGGCCTGGAAGTGATCACCCTGGATGAATACGGGACCGCTGAATCCCTCGCGGATCGCGGCGGCGAGAACGCAGGCGGCGTATTCGCCGGGACGCTGCTCGGTGTAGCCGATCTCAGAGCGTGCGATCTCGAAGATGAACGCGCCGACGTCATGCTTCATCGCCACGCGAAACAGCGCGCGCGCGGCGTCGTACGTCAGTGCACGGATGTTGAAGGCGGGAACGGTGAAGGCACGATCGATCTCGTTGCGCCCGAACGCCATGTAGAGCGCATAGATCGACGACGAAACCGCGCCGCGATGCCGCGCTGCCATGTGAATCGTCCTGCGCGCCTCGGCCTTCGCATCGCCATCTCCAAAGACGGCGGTGTGCACGAGCTGGTCGATGTTGATGTCGGTCATAGAGGCCGCACTTTAGCAAATACTGTCATCCTGAGCCGCCGAAGCGACGTAGCGCGAAGCGCGCAGTCGCGTAGGACGGTCGAAGGACCCCCGCCTGTTAACCCGGGTCGCGTGGCGGTTCTTCAGAGGCGGCGTACGTTGAAAGCCCACCACCCGATCCGGGTTAGCAGCTGGGGGTCCTTCGACCGTCCTCCGCGACGCCGGCTTTGCCGCTGTCGCTCCGGCGGCTCAGGATGACCGTGCGCGCGGCTACGCGGTCTGTTCAACCGGTGCGAACGAGCGCAACTGCGCGATCAGCTCGCGGATGTCGAACGGCTTGAGGACCGCGCCGTCGGCGCCGAGGGCTTTGAGGTCCGACTTCGAGATCGGTTCGCCGCTGAGGATCAGGATCGGCAGTCCGTCGAATCCTGGCTCAGCACGCAGCGCGCGGATGACTTCGTCGCCGGTCATGCCGGGCATGTTCTTGTCGATGAGCACGACGGACGGTTTGCGCTTGCGGACCTCGGTCAACGCCTGCGGGCCGCTCTCCGCCGTGACCGCTTCGAAGCCGAATTCGCGCAGGAGATTGCGCATCAGCACGAGGATTGGGAGGTCGTCATCAACGACGAGGATGATAGGCTTTGACGTCATCGCGAGCGTTTCAGTGTAGCGGATGTCGTTACGCCCAACAACGTACCGCCGCGAATCGTTGCGCCGCACGCAAACCATGCCGATCCGTCATGACCGCAAAGTCTCGATCCTCGATGTGATGGGGCCGGTGATGGTCGGCCCATCCAGCTCGCACACCGCCGGCACGGCGCGACTCGGGCGTGTGGCGCGCGAGATCCTCGACGAAGATCCGTTCGCCGTGCATTTCTTTTTGCATCCGCCGCTCGGCGCCACGTATCGCGGTCACGGTTCCGACTTCGCGCTCGTCGGCGGTTCGATCGGACTCAACGTCGACGATCCGCGCATTCCCGAGGCCATTCGGATCGCCGAGCAGATGGGCGTCGACATCACGTTCTCCGAGGAGGACCTCGGCGACGTGCATCCGAACACGGTGCGCATCGAGATCCGCGGCAAGTCGCGCGAGGCGGAGATCAGCGGCTCGTCGATCGGCGGCGGCGTCATCGAAGTCTTCAAGATCAACGGCTTCCAGACGCGATTCAAAGGCGACTCGCCGACGCTGCTGCTCTTCTACCGCGATCGCGCCGGCATGATCTCCGAGGTGACGAAAATCATCGCCGAGGAGGGGATCAACATCGCGTCGTTGTCGTGCTCGCGAAAGCAGCGCGGGAAAGACGCGTTCATGCAGATCGACGTCGACTCGCCGATGTCCGACGCCGCGCTGCAGCGAATTCGCGATACCGCGGATGTGGAAGAGGCGCGGTATCTGGATCGGATCCCGTAACCCCTCACTTCGGTGACGGCAGGCTCACGAGCACAGACGTGATCACGAGCACCACCGTTGCCGCAATCAGCTCGGCCGTCGCGGAGCGGCGAAGAACGGCGGCGGCGGACTCCGTGCCGAGGAGCGGACGCTGCTTCCGCCAGTTCCAGGCTCCGAGGCCGACCACGACCAGAACCACGCAGAGCTTCGCGATCAGTGTGTAGCCGTACGGCGTGCTCCAGAGATTGCTCAGCACTTTGAGGTGCCGCCACGCCGTATTCACGCCGGTGAATGCGAGGAGGGCGAACGCGCAGAGCGCAAGCGGAGAGAATCGATGCACCATGTTCGCGGCGAGCTGGCCTCGGCGGACGGCATCCAGATCGCTCCGCAGAACGGCTGTGAATCCGGCCATCAGCAGGATGAAGAGCGTTCCGATCCAGAGACCGCCGGCGAGGACGTGAATCGGATTGATTGCCCGGTTCCATCCCGAGAGAAGGCTGGCCAGCGGCTCGCCGATGGCTCCGATTGCGGCCAGAAACCAGCCTGCTCCGACGCGCGACACCGCGAGCAGAAATCCGATGATGCCGAGCACGATGCAGATCGTTTCGATCGTCGTCTGCGTCTCGGAAGTGATCACGCTGAGAAGCGAAATACCCTTCTTCTGTGCTGCGGGTGCGAGATCGAACGCGACGTACATCACCGATGTGACGACGTAACCGATGAGGCCATAGATCGCTGCGCGGCGTGCGGCACGTGCGGCGATGGCCGGCTCAGCCGCCGTGTCTCCTCGCAGAACGATGAACCGGAAACCGACGGCGCCGGTCGCCATGAAGGAGCAGATGAACGCGACGATGCCGATGATGACGCCCGCAATGCTGATGTTCATTGCGGAAGCCTACCGTCAAGACGGAGTTTTCGCGAGACTTGATTCGTTGGGACACCGCATGATTGAAAGCTTTGCGCACCTCGAACAACTCGCTGCCGGCCGCGACCTTGCGGATGTTTTTTTGGAGAGTGACGAGCAGGAGCATGCCGTCCCAGGCGACCAGATTCTCGAAGCGCTCCGGCGCCGCCGCGCGGTGATGCGCGATTGCGTCGAGCGCGGGAAGGGCGGCGGGACGTCGATGGGGAAGCTCGTCGGCAACGAGGCCAAGCTGCTCAATGACGCGTTCCTTGCCGGGCGCACGTTCCTCGATCCGCTGACGGTGAAAGCGGAGATTTACGCGCTGTCGGTGATGGGGGAGAACTCGCGGATGGGCGTCATCGTCGCGGCGCCGACGGCGGGTGCGGGCGGCGTCGTGCCGGGCATGCTGCTGGCGCTGGAAGAGGAGCGCAACATCGATCCGGAGAAGACGGTGCGCGCGCTCGTCGTGGCGGGCGGCATCGGTTCGATCATCGCGTTGTCGGCGAACATCTCCGGCGCGGCGGGCGGATGCCAGAACGAAGTCGGCGTCGCCGCAGCGATGGGCGCAGCCGCGGTCGCGTACATGATGGATGGGACGCCGCGCCAGTCGATTCATGCGGCCGCGATCGCGCTGAAGAACACGCTGGGGTTGGTCTGCGACCCGGTCGGCGGGCTCGTCGAAGTGCCTTGCGTCAAACGCAACGCGCTCTTCGCCGTGCACGGACTTACGGCCGCGCAGCTGGCGATGGCCGGCGTCGAGTCGGTCATTCCGATGGACGAAATCGTCGAAGCAATGGTCCGCATCGGCCGCGCGCTTCCGCGCGGACTACGCGAAACCGCCGAGGGTGGACTGGCCACGACACTCACGGGATGCTCGATAGGCGATCGGCTCAAGAACGAAGCGAATCAGCGCCGCGCCGAACGCGCCGCGGAACGCGAGCGCACCGCGCAGGAGCGGAAGGAGTCGGTGCAGTAGGACCGGGTTTCACCACAAAGACACAGAGGAGACAAAGAGGTCCCTCTCTGTGCCCTTTGTGTCTTTGTGGTTCAAATTACGGGTAGTACCCCCGGATCGTCTTCGCCTTGCCGTCGCTCACCTGCACATCGACGCTGCGCCACTTCGTCCCTGCCTTGACGCCTTCGGGCGGATAGAAGCCGAGGATGTATTGGGAGCGGAGCTCGTTCTGGATGTCGGTGTAGATGCGGCTGAGATCAGAGGCTTGCTCGATGTAATAGGCGTTGCCGCCGGTCTCGCTGCAGAACTTGCTCAGTTTGAAACGCGTGTCGACTTCGCTCATGCGGATGCCGATACCGATCGCGTAGATCGGGACTGCGGCGCGGCGCGAGTATTCGATGGCCTGATCGAATGAGAATTTCGACGAGGTGTCTTTACCGTCGGTCACGAGCACGAGCGCGCGCTGACCTTTGACGCCGAGGAAGTTGTAAAGCGAGTAGACGACGGCGTCGTAGAGCGCCGTCGACTCCTCGGCGCGCAACTTCGCGAGGCCGGCGTTCATGTCGGCGAGGCGCGGCGACCAGCGTTGAATCAACTGCGGCTGCGTATCGAACGACACGAGAAAGGCGCGATCGCCTTTGCGCATCACGTTCGTGAAGAACTGCGAGGCGGCCTTCTGCGCCTCCGACATCCGCGGCTGCATCGATGCCGAGGTGTCGATGGCGAGTCCGAGCGAAAGCGGGAGATTGTTCACGTGCTCGAACTTCGCCACTTTGACCGGCTTGCCTTCGTCGATGACCTTGAATGCGTTTTCGCCGAGGTCGTTAATCGGATGGCCGTTGCGCATCACCGTGGTCGGCAGCTCAACGAGGTGAACGTTCACCTCCTCCATGAACTGCGGCGTGTTGATCATGACCAGGTCTTCGACTGGCGGCTGCGGATCCTCTTTCAGCGACGCCACGGCGCGGATATAGCCGACGCCTTCCTGCGCCGGAATCTCGATGGTCTGCACGTACGGCGGTCCGTAGAGCGAAGCCATTTTCGTGTCGTTGAGGAACAGCTCCACGTGATCGAGCTTCTTCCCCTCGGGGACATTCACCGCCATCTCGACGCGCGTGCGGCCGTGCAGTTTGAAGGCGATGCGCGGCGAGATGATGCGGACGCGGAAGGGATCGTTGCCGGTGTTGAGCAGCAGCTCGTCGCCGGTGATCGACTCGCCGTTCGCGTTGAGCGCCACGGCGCGCACGCGGCGCACCTGCGGCACGTTGCCGAAGTCGAGATCGAGCGTGTACGGCGGCTGGCGCTTGGTCATGACCTTCTTGCCGTCGAGATAAAACTCGACCGCTTTGATGTCCTCGCCGAACGCGATGGTCTCAATGTGCTGGATGCCGCTGAGCAGATCTTCGGTGAGCGGCACGATGCGCAGCCGGGTGGTGTTCGTTTCGATGTCGTCCTTCAGTTGCGACAGCGCGGTCGTGGCGCTTTCCTTCGCCTTCTGCTGCTCGGGCGTGTCGAACAGCTCCGGCACGGTGATCGGCTTCTCCACGATGGCCTCGGCGCCGGAGTTGATGTCCTGCACACGAACGCGGGCCATGTAGTCAGCGGGGCGCAGGAACCGGTCGATAACGACGGCGACTTTGTCGTCCTTGATGTCGCCGGGATAGTCGAAGCGGTAGCGGTAGTTTTCGAAGAGCTGATCGTCTTTCAGCACCTCGCCGGTGACGTCGAGGCTGTAGAGCTTCGTATTGTTGACTTCCTTCATCGTGAGCTGCGCACGCGGCACGAGAATGGTGATCTCGGCGTCGGTGCGGCTGCCTTGTTTGGCCGGATACTTCACGCTCACTTCGTTCGCGAGCTTCGGCGCGTTCGGCGTGGCGAGGACGACGGAGCGGAGGATTTTGTGGACGTCCTCCTCGTTGACGGGCGGCGGCTCGAAGACGCGCGTGAGGTCGAACTTGTTCATCTGCGACTGGTACATGGCGCGGAGAAATTCATCGCCGTACATGCAGCGCATTTCGAGGTTCGTCATCGTCGTGTTGGGAGTGGCCGGACCGAAGACGCGTTGAACCGCGCCGTCGCCGGTGACGTCGGTGCCGATCTCGTCCTGCGAAATGAGCTCCTTGGTGGCGTCGGGATTGATCGGCGAGTAGAGCTTGTAATCGATGCCGTTGCGCGCTTTGTAAAACAGAAAGCGAACGTTGTGGCCCATGCCCTGGATGAATGTGTACTTCCAGACCTCCGCCGGCTGGAGGAGGCGGCAATCGATCTTGATGCGCTCGTCGGGCTGGCCGTCGATCAGGAAAATGCGGCCGCGGTCGGAGGAGGCGTTCGTGAACTCCTCCTTCACCGTCTGCAGCCGTTCGTAGTACTGCTCGCGAAACGCCAGGTTGGTGGTGCCATTCGCGACGTCGCGGCGGCGCCAGAATTCGGTGATGTAGATCTCGCGCTGCGGATCGGTCTCGAGGATCAGGAACGTGTCCAGCTCGGCCGGGTTCATGATCGGATCGACGTCGTTGAGGAACTGCCGGTACTTTTCGCCGAGGTTCTTGATGCGGTCTTTGCGCTCGCGGCGGGAGAGCTTGCGGACGCCTTGATCGGGTTTCGCTTTCGCGTCGGGCGGCGGCGCCGGCGCCGCTGCGGCCTGCGCGGGTTGTTGCGGTTGCGGTTCGGACGGCGTCTGCGCGAATGCCGTCAGGGCGAGCATCGCGGAAATCAAAATGGCAACGATCCTATTCATGGGGGAGACCTCGTCGATACGAAGGACAATAGCGAATCGCATGCGAATCTATCTGGACAACAACGCTACGACGCCTCTGCATCCAGTGGTGCTGGAAGCGGTTGCGATTTCGTTGCGGGATGTCTTTGGCAACGCATCGAGCATTCATAAAGAAGGCCAGGCCGCGCGGCGCGGGATCGAGGATGCGCGCGAGTCGGTGGCGAGATTGATCGCCGCGGAAGCGCGGGACGTCATCTTTACGAGCGGCGGCACGGAGTCGAACAATGCGGCCATCTTCGGCGCGGCAGCCTCCGATGTCGGTCAACACGTTGTCACAACCGCGATCGAGCACCCCTCGGTGCTGGAGCCGATCGCCGAGTTGGAGCGCCGCGGACACACGGTCACGATCGTTCCGCCGTCGCGCAGCGGAGTCGTCGACGCGGATGCGGTGATCGCGGCGTTGCGTCCCGAAACGCATCTCGTGTCGATGATGCTTGCGAACAATGAGACCGGCGTGATCCAGCCGGTTGCGGAGGTGGCGCGCGTCTGCCGCGAGCGATCGATTCACATTCATTGCGATGCCGTGCAAGGCGCCGGCAAGATCGACGTCGATGTGAAAGTCCTCGGCATCGACACGCTCGCGCTTTCCGCGCACAAGCTGCACGCGCCGAAAGGCATCGGCGCGCTCTACGTCCGCCGCGGTCTCGCGCTGTCGCGCCACATTCTCGGCGGCGCGCAGGAACGCCGCCGCCGCGCCGGAACGGAGAACGTGCCGCTGGCGGTGGCCTTCGGCGTCGCGACGGAGATCGCGCGCGATCGGCCGGACGTCAGCGCGTTACGCGATGCGCTCGAACGCGGCCTCGACGCCTTCGACATCGTCATCAACGGCGCGGACGTTCATCGCATCCCGAACACGAGCAGCGTCACGTTTCGCGGTGCCGACGCCGAGGGGATCGTGATCGGACTCGATCTGGCGGGCGTGGCGGTGTCGACGGGCGCCGCCTGTTCCTCGGGACGCGTCGAACCAAGCCACGTCCTGCTGGCGATGGGCCTCACTCCCGACGAAGCCCGCAGCACGATCCGCTTCTCACTCAGCCGGTTTACGACGATGCAGGAGATCGAGCAAACGTTGTTGCTGCTCCGCGAGATCGTTCCTCGGTGCATGCGAGCGAACGATTGATGCGTCGCCGGAGGCGACTCGTACGGTAGCCGGCGGTCGCGTGCGAAGCGCGAGACCGCCGGATTCACGTGTGGCGTGGAACCCCGACCCCGGCGGGGTCGCGGACGAAATACCAGGCGTCGTGAATTTCCTCCGCGACCGCTGCCGCGGTCGGAAACTCGGGCGTGTTCGAGCGTCCGGTAGTCTCGTGCTTCGCACGCGACCACCGGCTACCGTCCGTGACGCCATCCGGCGTCGTCTGACCCGAATAACCCTTGCCCCGTCGCGGTTTGTTTGGCACAGTTGCGGCCGGTCCAACATGACTGAGAATCACATCCTCGAGGGCGATCTCTCGCGCATTCAACTGCCCGACGTCCTCAGCTTCCTCTCCATGATCCGCGGCAGCGGCAAGCTGTTGCTGGTCCACCAACGGATGGAGCGTTCGATTTACTGGAAGGATGGCGAGATTGTCTTCGCTTCCTCCAACTCGCCCGAGCACTCCCTCGGCATGTTCCTGCTCCGCAACGGCAAGATCACGCAGCAGCAGTACGACGAGTCGAAGCGCCGCGTCACCGCCACGACGCGCCACGGCAAGTTGCTCGTGCAGATGGGCGCGATCTCGCCGAAGGATTTGTGGTGGGGCGTGAAGAATCAGGCGCTGGAGATCATCTACTCGCTCTTCAGCTGGAAAGAGGGGAGCTTCGTCTTCGGCGACACCGCGGACGAACTGGTCAATGAGCGCATCGTGCTGTCGATCAATACGTCGACGGTGATCATGGAAGGAATCCGCCGCCTCGATGAGTCGGTCGTGATCCGCGAAAAGATCACCAGCCTGGATATGGTCTTCGTGAAGGTGCAGGGCGCGACGGCGGACTTCGGATCGCTCGACATGAGCGAGCACGAGGTTGCGCTCTACAACACGCTCGACGGCAAGCGCTCCATCCGCGCGCTGATCGGCGGCTCGGAGATGACGGAGTTCGAAGTGACCCGCATCCTTTTCCAGCTTCTGTCGGCGCGGCTGATCGAAGTGGTCGCGGATACGAGATCGTTCCGCCCCGTCTTCCTCGACGTCGAAGATTCGCCGGAGCTGCTGAAAGTGATCTCGACTTACAACGATATGTTCGGCCGCCTTTACGCCGCGCTGCTGAACGCGGTGGGCGAGGAGCCGGCCCGCGACATCGTCACCACGGCCATGCAGAACGCGGAAAGCGACGAACTCTGGAGCGGCGTCTTCTTCGATCAATACGGCCGGTTCGACGAGAACATGCTCATCGCCAACATCTCCGAGCTGCCATTCGAACGCCGCAAGGCTGTGTTGGACGAGGGCTTGAACACGCTGCTGTCCGTGCAGCTTTTCGAGGTCTCGCAACATCTCGACTCGGCCGGAAAAGTCGACGTGTTCCGCTTCATCAGCGACCAGAAGGCCGGCCTGGAGTCGATGCTGACGTGAGAGACTGAACGGCAATGTATCCAACGCTCATCAAACTCGGCTCGTTCGAGATCACCACATTCGGCCTGATGATGTTCGCGGCGTTCATCGTCGGCGGCTGGGTGCTCACGCGGCAGTTCCGCCGTTACGGCCTCTCGGACGATGCCGCGTCGTCCGTCGTCATGGCAGCCGCCCTCGGCGGAATCGCCGGCGCGAAGATTTACTACGCGATCCTTTTTCGCGACTGGCACCTGCTCCTCGACCGCGCTGGCCTGGTCTGGTACGGCGGCCTGATCGGCGGCTTCCTCGGATGCGCCGCCTACCTCCTGATCAAGAAAATCGATTTCTTCACCGCCGCCGATGCTGCCGCTCCTGCGCTTGCCATCGGCTACGCCCTGGGCCGCATCGGATGTTTCCTCGTCGGCGATGACTACGGCCGTCCAACCAACTCGTGGATCGGCATCGCCTTCCCGAAAGGTTCGCCGCCCACCACTGCCGAATCGCTGCGCCAGTTCGGCGTTCATGTCGATCCGTCGATTGCGCCCGATCAGATCCTCCGCGTCCATCCGACGCAGCTCTACGAGTCGGCCTCCGCGTTCGCGATGTTCGCAATCCTCATATACGCAGCCAAACGTCCGCACGCGAAGGGCAGAATCTTCGGGCTGTTCCTGGTTTTGATGGGGGTTGAGCGCTTTCTGGTGGAGATCGTTCGCGCGAAGGATGATCGTTTTCTCGGAGCGTTCACGGTAGCGCAACTCATCAGCGTGATCATCTTCATCTGCGGAACAGCGCTCGTCCTCAAAGGCCGATCCGCAGATTACGCAGATGTACGCAGATAAAAACCGATTTTCATCTGCGGAATCTGCGGATAAGCCTTTAGTAGCTTGATATCCGCGACACGTAGTTTTCGAAGTTGGAAACCATCTCCCCAAGCGAATCCCCGCCGAACTTCTCTCGCATCGCATCCGCCAGCGTAATCGCGAGCATCGCCTCGCAGACGACGCCGCAGGCGGGGACGGCGGTGACGTCGCTGCGCTCCCATTGCGAGCGGTGCGGTTCGTGGGTGTCGATGTCGACGGAGGGGAGGCCGCGCCGGAGCGTCGAGATCGGCTTCATGTAGGCGCGGACGACGACGTCCTGTCCGTTCGTGACGCCGCCTTCCAGTCCGCCGGCGCGATTGGTCGTGCGGTGATAACGACGCTCCTCGTCGAAGTAGATCGGATCGTGCACCTCGGAACCGACGCGTTGCGCGGCAGCGACGCCGTCGCCGATCGCAACGGCTTTCACCGCGTGAATAGAGAGAATCGCCTGCGCGATGCGGCCGTCCAGCTTTTCGTTCCATTGCACGTACGAGCCGAGGCCGATCGGGACGTTGTGCGCGGCAACGACGATTGTGCCGCCGAGCGTTTCACCGGCTTCGCGCGCCTTGTCGACTTCGGCGACCATCGCAGGTTCCGAATCCTTGTTCACGGCGCGCAACGGCGAGTCGTCATCGACGGCTGCGAGCTCGTCCCACGTCGCGGCGTAGTCGGGATTGCCGGCGGCGCCGAGGGAGACGACGCCGGAGCGGAACTCGATGCCGAAGTTGCGTAGCAGCTCCTTCGCGATCGCGCCCGCGGCGACGCGCGAAGCCGTCTCGCGCGCCGAGGCGCGTTCGAGTATGTCGCGAAGATCGCGGCGGTCGTACTTCATCCCGCCGATCAGATCGACGTGCCCCGGCCGCGGCGCATGCACGCGCCTCTTCTCCGCCTCGGCAGCATCGACCTCCCACACGCCCATGGCCGCTTCCCAGTTCTTGAAATCATCGTTGCGGACCACGATCGCGATCGGAGAGCCGAGGGTCTCGCCGCCGCGCACGCCGGCGGCGATCTCGGCCTCATCGTGCTCGATCTTCATCCGCCCGCCGCGGCCGTACCCGTGCTGACGGCGCGCCATGTCGCGATTGATCCGCTCGCGGTCGAGTCGCACGCCGGCCGGCATGCCGGTGACGATCACGGTGAGTTGCGGCCCATGCGACTCGCCGGCGGAGACGAACGTGAAACGCGACATCGGCGCAGTCTAGTAGATGCCGGGGATCAGACGCTTCGAGCGCCGCATGTAGTCGCGATAGCGGTCGCCGAAATGCTCGATCAACGCGCCTTCCTCAACGGCGATGCGGTACGAGAATCCGATGATCGTCGCGACGGCGATGATGGCCACGCTCAGCCAGTTGCCGAATGCGAAGCCGAGTCCGAGGAACGACAGCAGCGAGCCGGTGTAGGAGGGATGCCGGAGGACGCCATAGATGCCGCGGTCGACGAGCTCGTGACCTTCGCGAATCGAGACGTCGACGGTGAAGTAGCGCCAGAGCGTGGCGATGGCGATCGCGCGAATGATGACGCCGAGGATGATGAGGCCGAGGCCAATCCAAAAGGTGTCGTAGCCGATCCGCGTTGGCTCATACCGTTTCAACATCGATCCCCCGACCGTCGCGACGCTGATCCCGGCCCACAGCACCCTCAGTGATCCGCGGTCGCGCCGCGACGCGTTGCCGCGCGCATGTTTGAGCACCATCACCGCGAGCTCGGAGGCGACCCAGACGATGCAAACAATCGCGAGAAGACGGCCGTGCGGCATGCGCGAATGGTAGTCCTTCAGTGGCGCTAAACTCCGCTTCAATGGACAAAGCCTCCCTCCGTGAGCTCTTCCCGGTTACGAAGAATCTCGCGTACTTCAACCATGCGGCGCTCGGACCGCTGTCGACGCGCGCGAGCGAGGCGATGGAGAACTTCGTTCGCGATCAGCGCGACTTCGGGGCGTTGCATTGGAAGGATTGGTACGCCGAGTACGTGCATCTCCGCACATCCGCGGCGAAGCTGATCGGCGCGGAGCCGGGTGAAATCGCGATCCTGAAAAACACATCGGAGGGGTTGTCGTTTGTCGCCGAGGGATTTCGGTGGCAGGCGGGGGACAACGTCGTCACGACGGATCTCGAGTTCCCGTCGAACTCCACTCCCTGGAGAAAGCTTGACAGGCGCGGGGTGGAAGTGCGTGTGGTTCGGAGCCACGACGGTGCGTTCACTGTCGACGACGTTGAGCGCTGCATTGATCATCGAACGCGCATCGTTACCGTGTCCGCGGTCGCGTTCCACAACGGTTTTGCGGCTGATCTCGATGCGATCGGTGAACTCTGCACTGCACGCAACGTTCTCTTCTGCGTCGACGCGATTCAAGCTGTCGGCGTGCTGCCGATCGACGTGAAGCGTTCGAAGATCGCCTTCCTCGCCGCCGACGGGCACAAGTGGATGTGCGCGTCCGAGGGGGCGGCGATTTTCTTTGTGGCAGCGGAGCATCGCGACAAACTGGAAGTGCTCGAACACGGCTGGACGAACATCGAGCGCAAGGGGAAATTCATCGATTGCCCGATCGATCTGCTGCCCGACGCGCGGCGCTTCGAGGCGGGATCGCTGAACACGTCCGGCATTTACGGCTTGCGCGCGGCCATCGATCTGCTGCTGGAAATCGGGATCGGCGATATCAGCGAAGAGACGACGCGCATCGCGGCCTTGCTGGCCGATCGTCTCGATGACATTGGCTTTCGCGTCGCGACGCCGCGTCCGATTCGCAGCGGAATCGTCGGCGCGATTCCGCTGTCCGGCGACGTAACGCTGCTCAAGTGGCATCGCCTCCTCGAAGAAAACGGCGTCGTCTGCGCGCCGCGGGAAGGGATGCTTCGCTTCTCACCGCATTTCTACAATGTGGAGAGTGAGATCGACCGGATCATCGACGTCCTGAGAGGCGCCGCCGTCCGCGCTTGACCGTTGTCGAACGAGACCTCATCATCCGTTCATGCCTGTCATGACGATTCTTCTCAGCGTAATCGCGCTCTTAGCCGGCGCGATTGTGGGGTGGGTGGTTGCGAGCGCGAGAAAAACGGGAGAGATTCAGCGCGCGCTGGCCGAGCGTGATCTTGCGCGCACGGAACGCGAGCGCAGTGAGGCCGTCGCGGTCGAAGCGCGACGCTTGGCGAATCTTGAATCGCAAGCGCGCGTGGCCGCCGAAACGCAGTCCAGCTTCCTCGGCGATGCCCGCAAACAGATGGAGGAAGCGTTCGCCGCCACCGCACAAAAAACGCTGGCGACGATCAGCAGCTCCTTCCTCGAACTGAACAAAGCGCATCTCGACGGATCGAAAGGAGAGATCGTCGCGTCGCTCGACACGAAGAAGGCCGAGATCGACACGATGCTCCAGCCGCTGCGCGACATGCTCGACCGCTACGCCGGCGAGCTGACCAAGAGCGAGCATTCGCGCAACGAGGCCTACGGCGGATTGCAGGAGCAGATCCGTTCCTTGCTAGCAGCGCAGGAGTTGTCGCAGCGCGAAGCGTCGCGTCTCGCCAACGCACTCGATTCACCGGCCGTCCGCGGATCGTGGGGCGAGAACTCGCTGCGGCGCTGCATCGAGATGGCCGGTATGAGCGAGCTGTGCGACTTCGAAGCGCAGCAAACGTTCCTCACCGACGAAGGGCGCCGTCTCCGTCCCGACGTCGTCATCCATCTGCCGAACAAACGCGTCATCGCTGTCGATGCGAAAGTCCCGCTGACGGACTACAGCGTCGCCGCGAACGAGACTGACGAGTCGCGCAAACGCGACGCGCTCACCGCGCACGCGCGCACGCTGCGCCGCCACATCGACTCGCTCAGCCGCAAGGAGTACCAGGCCAGCGTCGGCGAGAGCCTCGACTTCACGGTCATGTTCCTTCCGGGCGAGCACTTCCTCTCCGCCGCCCTCGTCACCGATCCGATGCTCTTCGAGTACGCGGTCGAGAAGAAGATCTACCTCGCGTCACCCACCGTTCTCCTGCCGCTGCTGCGCGCCGTCGCCGCGGGGTGGAAAGCGGAACGCACGGAGGAGAATGCCAAGAAGATGCACGACGCGGGCGTGGAACTGTTCAACCGCTTCGTCAAAGTCATGGACCTCATCGCCGAAGTCGGCGGCGCGCTGGCGCGGACGGTCGATCAATACAACAAGGCGATCCGCTCGATCGACACGCGCCTTTGGCCGAAAGGCCAGGAGATGCAGCGCATGGCCGGCAGCGGCAAAGAACTCGAGCCGCTCTCGCAAGTCGACACGGTTCCGCTGGAATCATCGAAGCTGCGCCTGACGATGCAAGGCGAAGAGCCCGCGGAAGTGTTGCCGTTCCGGGAGTAAGCAACCATAAGTACGGTAAAATCCGACTCGTGAAAACGATCGAGATTCCGGACGAGTTGTTCATGAAAACGAAGGCGACTGCGGAATCCCGCGGAGAAACGGTGCGCGAGTTCATCACGGAAGCGCTCACTGCCCGCGTCGCTTCGACCAGTCCGCCACCATCAGACCCATCCGGATGGCGCAGCGTTTTTGGGCTTGCTGATCCGGAGGCGGTCAAGCTCGTCGATGCTGTCATCGACGCAGAGCTAGAGCAGGTCGATCCAGCGGACTGGCGTTGATTCTCGATACGAATGCGGTTTCAGCGCTCCTCGGCGGTGATCAGACGATTGCAGAACTTCTCGCCTTCGAACCACACCATCATCTTCCCACCGTCGTCATTGGTGAGTATCGATACGGTCTGACGAGATCGAACCAGCAGGAACGCCTCGGAACGATGTTGGCCCTGCTGATCGCGCGATCGAGCGTTCTATCCATCGATTTGGATACGACGTTTCACTGCGCGAGGGTTCGCCAGGAACTGCGGCAGAAGGGCCGTCCGATTCCCGAAAACGATCTGTGGATCGCCGCGTTGGCGAGTCAATACGATCTCCGGATCGTTAGCCGCGATCTTCATTTCGATGAGGTCACAGGCATTGACCGCGTCGTTTGGTAGCTGAAGCCTTACCGATTCCTGTGCTATTCTCGCGCGCCATGAACGCCCCCACCTGCGAGGTAAACGAGTCGACGGTTCGTCCGGTCGGCTCGTCGCTTTGGCTCTAGCCGCTCTCTAACCTCGCCTCGATGGTGTAGCGCCTGATCCCGTCTCTTCCGCGCGCGACGTTCAGGAGCTCCCATGATCACCGTTGTCGATAACTACGATTCGTTCACGTACAACCTGGTCCAGCAGATCGAGCGCATTTCCGCGTTCGAATTGCAGGTCGTCCGCAACGATTGCTTCGACGTCGATGCGCTGCTCGATCAGGAGCCGGAAGCGATCGTGATCTCGCCCGGTCCGGGGACGCCGGCGCGCGCGGGACGCATCCTCGAACTGATTCGCGCCAACGAATCGATCCCGCTCCTCGGCATCTGTCTTGGGCACCAGGCCATCGGCGAAGCGTTCGGTGCGCGCATCGTGCGCGGACGCGTCCCGGTACACGGAAAACTCAGCGAAGTGCGCCACGAAAAGCGCGGACTGTTCGCCGGTTGTCCGACGCCGATGCAGACCGCGCGCTACCACTCGCTCGTCGTCGATCGCGAATCGATGCCGGACGACTTGCGCATCGACGCCGAAACCGACGACGGCGTGGTCATGGCCATCGCGCATCGCGATCGTCCGATTTACGGAATCCAGTTTCATCCCGAGTCGTACGGCACCGAGGGCGGCGACAAGTTGATTGCAAACTTTCTGGCGGAGGTGCGCCAGTGATCGACGTCGCCATCCGCCGCATCGTCGACGGCCAGCACCTCGGCCGCGACGAAATGCACGAAGTCTTCGGCGAGGTCATGGACGGCCGCGCTACGGACACGCAGAAATGTGCGCTGCTGATCGCGTTGCGGATGAAAGGGGAGACGGCGGATGAGATCACCGGCGCCGCGCTGGCGATGCGCGAGCGCGTCACGCCGTTGACCGTCGATCGCGATCGCATCATCGACACGTGCGGCACCGGCGGCGACGGCCGCGGCACGTTCAATGTGTCGACGGTCGCAGCGATCGTTGCGGCCGGAGCGGGCGCCTCGGTGGCGAAGCACGGAAATCGCGCGGTGTCGTCATCGTGCGGCAGCGCCGACGTCCTGGCAGCCCTCGGCGTGAACATCGATCTCGATGCGGCCCGCATGAGCGATGTCCTCCGCCGCACCGGCATCTCCTTTCTCTTCGCGCCGAAACTGCATCCGGCCATGGGCGCGGTTGCGGCGGTGCGCCGCGAGCTCGGCGTCCGAACGATCTTCAACGTCCTCGGGCCGCTGACGAACCCCGCTTTCGCACGCCGCCAGGTGCTCGGCGTCTATTCGCTTCATCTCGTCGATCTGCTCGCGCGCGTTCTGCTGGCCCTCGGCGCCGATCACGCGATGGTCGTGCACAGCAGCGATGGACTCGACGAAATCTCGATTTCCGCTCCGACGCACGTCTGCGAAGTGATTGATGGCGAATTGCGAAGCTATGAACTGACGCCGGAAGAGATCGGAATCGAACGCCGTCCGCTCAATGCCGTCGCCGGCGGCGATGCGCGCGAGAACGCCCGCATCGCGCACGAAATCCTCGCCGGCGGCAACGGCGCGCGGACCGAGATCGTCGCCGCGAACGCCGGCGCCGCGCTCTACGTCTCCGGCGCCGCGGAGACGATCCGCGACGGCGTGGCGATGGCGCGCGAAGCGATCGCCAACGGCGCCGCGATGGCGAAACTGCAGGAGCTCGTGGCGGTGACGAATGAATAGCCGCTGCAGCGGCGATGGCCGGTTCGGCGGCGAGACGCCGCCGGGCCAGCCGGCGAGGACGCCAGCGTTCCGCCTGCGACCGCGAGCGTCCCGCCTGCAATGGCGCGTAG
>DASYJY010000115.1:0-6591 GCA_035995985.1 Thermoanaerobaculia bacterium
TACGAGACCTTCGGCAACCGCTTTCCGATGACGGCCGACCGCGTGGTGCGCGGCCAGAGCGATCGCGCGTGGTTCCGCCCTAATCCGCCGCTGCCGACCGTGAAGTGGTCGCTGCGCAACAACATTAATTATCAGCAGAGCGGCATCCTGCTCGCGCTGTCGGACTTTGCCGATCGCCGCCAGCACTTTCTCGAGCAGTTCTATCTCCTCGGCAAACGCTCGATCGCCAAGGCCGCGAACGAAGGCCCCTCGGCATGGGTATTCGACGGCGCGCAGAAGCGCCAGGGCCAGCTCAACGATCTGATGTCGCTGCTTCGCACGCATGGCGTCGAAGTGCAGCAGTCCGACGCGCCATTCAGCGTCGCCGTCGATTGGCCGCCCTCGGCGAAAAAAGAGAAGACTGAGTTCGCCAAAGGCAGCTTCATCATCCGCATGGACCAGCCGTACTCGCGCCTCGCCGATGCGATGCTCGACGTCCAGTACGTCCGCAGCGACGAGAAGGTCTACGACGACACCGGCTGGACACTCGGCTATCTGAAGAATGTCGATTTCAGACGCGTCGCGAATCCCGATGTGCTGAAGGTGCCGATGCACGCGTGGACCAGCGCGCCGGTCGCCGCGGCGTCGAACATCATCGAGAACAACGCCGATACGGCGCTGCCACGTCTCCTCTGGAGTGATCGCAACACCCGCCGTGTCGTCGCCGACGAGCCGTTCAGGGTCGATACGAAAAAGTACGCGGCCGGAACGATCGTCAACGCATCCGCGGCACCGGCAACGAAGACGCACGAGCTCCACCTCCCGCGTGTCGCCATCCTCCACACTTGGCTGCGCACGCAGGATGAGGGCTGGTTCCGTCTCGCGCTGGAGTCGCTCGGCATTCCGTATAGCTACATCTCGACGCAGGAAGTCTCGCGCACGCCGAACCTGCGCGAGAAATTCGACGTCATCCTCTTCGCGCCGACCGGCGGCAGCAACTCGTCCGCCGAAATCGTGAACGGACTTCCTCCCGGCCCGCCGCTGCCGTGGCGCAAGACTGCGATCACGCCGAATTTAGGAGGGATCGATGAGACGGACGACATGCGGCCCGGCCTCGGCATGACCGGCGTCGACAGCCTCACGCGTTTCGTCGAAGACGGCGGCCTGCTCATCACCGCGCGCGACACCTCGATCTGGGCCGTGCAGTACGGCCTCGCGCGCTGGGTCCGCGTCATCGAGCCGCAGAAGCTGCGCGCGCCCGGCACGATCCTGTTGGCCACCGTGAGCGACAAGAAGAGTCCCATCGCCGCCGGCTACGACGACACGCTCCCGATCTACTACGCCGGCGTGCCGATCTTCCAGGTCGGCCTGACGCCGCCGCCCGCGCCGGAGACGCGTCCGAGCGGACGCGGAGGCAAGAACGATCCCGACGTGCCGCAGGGACGTCCATTCGTCCCGCTGCCGGAGCGTCCGAAGCCGGCGCCGGGCGAGGAAGGATTCCAGGCTGCCGAAGATGCGCCGTGGAACTCCGACTACGCAGTGCCGCGCGTCGAAGATCGCCCGCGCGTGATCGTGTCGTTCGCGAAAGAGGCCGACAAGCTCCTCCTCTCCGGCATGCTCGAAGCGGGCGAAGAAATCGCCGGCAAACCGGTCGTGATCGATTCGCCGCGCGGCAAAGGCCACATCCTCCTCTTCGCCAACAACCCGATGTGGCGCCAGAACACGCAAGGCAGCTACGCGCTCGTGACGAACGCGATCATGAATTGGGATCACCTCCGTTGAGCTGGGACGTCGATCAATACGAACGCTTCAAAACCGAGCGCGCGCAACCGTTCCGCGATCTCGCCGCCCTCATCGAGCCGCGCCCCAACATGCGCATCCTCGACCTCGGCTGCGGCACCGGCGAGCTGACGCGCGAACTGCACGAGCAACTCGCCGCCTCCGAAACGATCGGCATCGACAGCTCCGAATCGATGCTGCAGAAAGCATCGCCGTCGAGCACCGTCCACTTCCAACTCGGCGACATCGCCTCTTTCACAACCGACAATCCCTTCGACCTCGTCTTCTCCAACGCCGCCCTGCATTGGATTCCCGATCACGAGTTCCTCTTCGCGCGCCTGATGCCGCTGCTCGCTCCTCACGGTCAACTGGCGATTCAGATGCCCGTCAATCACGACCACCCCTCGCACCGCATCGCCGCCGAGGTCGCGACGTCCTTCGGAATCTCGCCGCGAACCGTCAACATCCTCGCCCCCGAGTCCTACGCCGCCCTCCTCCACCGCCTCGGCTTCGCCCGACAACACGTCCGCCTCCAGGTTTACGGCCACGTCCTCCCATCGACCGCGGATGTCGTCGAATGGACGAAAGGTTCGACGTTGACACCCTATCGCGAAGCGCTGCCTTCCGATCGTTACGCCGATTTCCTCGCCGAGTACACCCATCGCCTCGTCGCCACTCTCGGCGATTCACGCCCGTACTTCTACACGTTCAAGCGGGTGTTGATTTGGGCGACTTTCTGACAGGTAACCGCAAAAGAGCCGCTCGCTTTGATGAGGCTGGGTAGGATTTTCTTCTACCGTGTCACTCCTACTTATAAGACCGCCGACTTCGTGAACGGTCTCAGCGACATGCCAAATCGGGGCATCATGAAAAGGTTCTCGAATTAACAAGTGAGGAGATCATGAGACTAAGCTTGCTCGCTGTCGCGGTCTTGCTCATCATCGCCGCCGGTCAGGCTGTAGCCGCACCAGCCGGCCCGCAGCAGTACATCGTGAAAACGAAGCACCTCGTCATGCCTCCGCATACGAAGGCCGCTCTCTCGGTCCAGGATGTCGTTCGCGCAGCCGGAGGTCATGTCGACTATGAGTGGCGGGATCGCCTCGTGGTCACACTTTCCGATTCGGCCGTTCAGGCTCTAGTCCAACACCCAGCCGTCGAGTTTGTTCAGAAGGTGGTCAGCGGCGCCTCCGACCCTGCCACGGCCACCGCGAGCAGCGCCGAGCCGGTGGTGAACAGCGCGGCGCTACGTCCTGTGCCGAAGAGTTTGCCGCCCTGGACAAGCGGGACCTATAGCTACGACGGTCAAGGCAACATCACTGCGATCGGCTCGAATGTCTACTCGTACGATGCGTTTTCCCGCTTGGTCACGTCGACGACCAACGGGATCCCGGAGACGTACACCTACGACCGTTATGGCAACCTGACCCAGAAAGTTACCGGCACCGGGTCGACCGCACTCACGGTGCAAGGTGGTGTCGATGATGGAAATCACCTGAGCGCGCACTGCTACGACAAAGCCGGGAACCTGACCGACGACGATCCGGTCCATTGCCCAACCGCGACCGAAACATACTCGTTCGATGCGCTGAACCGGATGACAGTGAAGTGGAATCACACCACGCATACGCAGGAGTACTACATCTACAACGCCAACGACGAACGGATCGCGGTGATCCCCTGTTCGGAGACGGCCTGCACCGAGCAGATCACGTTCAGCTTCCGGGATGAGTCGGGCAAGGTACTGCGGCAGTTTGAGGTTCCATACCAGCAATTCGACTCGCCGTGGACGTGGGTGGAGGACTACGTCTACCGCGATGGCGTGCTGCTGGCAGCCGAGAGAATGCCGGCCCAGGGCGGCCGCCGCTACTTCCACACCGACCATCTCGGAACGCCGCGCCTGGTCACCGACAGCAACGGCCGCCGCATCAGCGAACACGACTACTTTCCGTTCGGCGTGGAGGCCACTCCGCTTCGGCAGGACACGCTTCCGGTGAACGGCTTCAACCGCGAAGAGCCGATGAAGTTCACCGGCCACGAACGAGACTTCACGGGCGGAACGTCATTCGAAAACAGCAACTACATTGACTACATGCACGCGCGATCGACCATTCCGCAGTGGGGGCGGTTCTTATCCGTCGATCCAACGTGGGACAGCGCCGATATCGGCCATCCGCAGAGTTGGAACCGATACAGCTACGTCCGAAACAACCCGATGGGCAATACCGATCCTGATGGAAAGATCTGCATACCTTGTGCGGCAGTTGGAGCTCTCGCTGCAGTATCTTACGAAAGCTACCGACAAGTGAGATCAGGCGAACCTGTCAATAATCACCGGCTGCTGGCGGCGGTTGGAATTGGCGCCGTTGCTGGAGCGACGCTGGGAGCGGCGGTAGAAGCCGCACCCGTGGTCTACAACGCGGCACTTGCGAATCCCGGCACCGTCGCAACAGGGACAGCACTAGCGGCAGACCTGCTGAGCCCACCCGGAGGATCGGGACTACCTGTGGTGGCGTCGGAGGAGACATTTCGGCAAGCGGTGGTTGCGGGAAGTGAAAAGCTCGCAGGATTTTCAATCGATGGAACCAAGGGACTTGTTGGCGCAACCTTTAACCGGAATATCTTAGGCTTGACGGCGGACGTCAAGGGCGGATCATCGATCGCTGGGTTGTTTAGCGCGCTTGAAGCGGAGGCGAAAGCTGCGGGTGCGACCAAGCTAAGCATCGTAGGCCACGCAATCATTAATGGAAAGCTGCTTAGTCCCGAAATTGCAAAACGGTTCGGATATCAGTTTAATGAGATTAATAAAGACACCATCCAACTTATGAAAGTAATACCCTAATGCCGCTTTCGAAATCAGCCATCGCCGGTGTCTTTCGAAGGGCGGGTTCGGCAAGCGCACACACATCTCTGTACGCTGATGCGTCGCCAGAGATGAGACATTTCGCAAAGAACCTGGCGGATAGCTACGCACGGTGTAGTGAGCCTGTGGTGGTAACGAGGTTCTCCGATGCTGAATGGAGCGTCGTGACCGCAGAGTTCGTACTCCTTCCTGGCTCGAAGGTCATTGATGCGATTGCCGTGGGGGACATCCGTCGCGTAAGCCCCGTACGTGAAGAAAATGGGCAGCCGATCGACAAACGTCACTTAAACACTCTTGAGATTAATACTTCTGACGACAGAAGTGTACTCATTCGCACTGATCCAGGGGCGGCATTCAGCGGCCTATGGAACGTGTTAAAGACCTTTGAAAGGACATAAGAGAGACCGTAACGGGTTTTGAGCGCTGTCGCCAGAGTGCGAAATCAAAGTACGGCGCATGGTTTCACTCCTCCGCCAAAATCGTATGCATCGCCACGCCCACCGTGGCTGACGACAACACGATCACCGCGAAGAGCACCGTTAGCGACAACGACGCGGTTGCGTCCGCGCCGGTGGCGCCGAGGATTACGTGGGTGGGGGAGAAGCGGTTGATCCAGACCTGGAGGGCGGCGGACTTCCATGTCAGCAGCGCGGCCCAGCAGGCGGCGATGATCAGGTAGGCGGCGATTTGGAGGCGCGTGATCGGGAGCGCGGCGCGTTCCACGGCGGCGTTCGATCGCAGCAGTCGCGCTTTCAGCCAGAGCACGGCGGGATCGGGGAGGATGTGCTCGCGTTCGTTGATTCCGGAGAATGCGCCCATCCATGGCGCGACCTCGGCGGCGGCAGCGCACGACTCGCACGATGCGATGTGTCCGCGCAGCGACTCCGTCCACGCATCGTTCGTCGCGGCATCGATCACGTTCGGCTCGAAGCCATAATCGTTAGTCATCGCGTCACCTCCGGGGCCAGGCCTTTCTTCGTCAGCATCTCGCCGAGGCGTTTGCGGGCGCGGAAGAGCATCACTTTGATGCTCTTCGACTTCACGCCGATGGCCTCGGCGATCTCCTCGTGCGAGTTTCCTTCCACGTGCGCCAGCCATAGCAGCGCGCGCTCCTGCGGCTTCAGCTCCGCGAAGACGCGCGACATATCGTGGCGAAGATCGCCGCGGTCCGGCCGCGCCTCGGACGGCATCCAGTCGTATGGACGATCGCGGTCGCGCTTCGTTTCGCGGAAGTGATCGAAGACCAGGTTCGTCGCGGTCTTGTAGACGTAGCGGCGAAGATGGTCCTCATCCGCGATGACCGGATTGCTGCGCAGAAACTTGAAGAACGTCTTCTGCAGAAGATCGTCGGCCATCGACGCGTTGCCGGTCATCCGATAAATGTACGACCAGATACCTCCGGCCGTCTTCCGGTAGAACGCCTCGAATGTTGGCTCGTCCATCGGTCTTTCGGGCCGCCGCGGCGCCGCCGTTTTCACGGCGGAGCCAAACGACATCACGTTTATCAGGGTACCTTCCAGTTGCACGGTCGCCTCACGTCTCAGTTTTCACTCGTATGGCGGACGACTTCGCGCGGGCTCGGCGCATCGTCGCCGATGAGGCCGAAACGCTGCGACATCTTCAGCGAGATCAGCGTCGAGATGAAGAAGCCGATGCCGAGTCCCATCAGGATGAAGCCGGGATACATGAAGCCGATGTTGCTGTCGGCGATCCAGATGCCGATGAACGCGAGGCCGAGCAGCATCATGATCACGCCGCGCGAAACGCCGCCGACGATGCGGTCGCGGGCCATGAGCTGCGGCATCTTGTCAATGCCGGTCAGAAACTGTTTGCCGGTGTCGGAGTTGAGAAAGGCGACAAACTCCGGCGCGTTGCTGAATTTGTCGATGAGACGCGTCTGCACGTCGGCCTGCAGCGCCGCGCTGCGGTTTTTCCCGTTTGCGCCGGCCCAAACGATGAGCACCACCATCGTG
>DASYJY010000116.1:0-9761 GCA_035995985.1 Thermoanaerobaculia bacterium
GTCGCTTGCTCGCACCCATAGCTTAATTGGATAGAGCATCTGACTACGGATCAGAAGGTTGGAGGTTCGAGTCCTCCTGGGTGCACCAATCAGGCAGCAATCCGACGGCGGGCAATGAGCCCGCCGTTGTAATCTTTGAACAATGAACGAAGCGGACTGGATGCACGAGGCGCTCGCGCTGGCTGCAGAAGCGGGCGCGGCGGGCGAGATTCCAGTCGGCGCAGTCGTCGTCGATCGCGACGGCGTCATTATCGGCCGCGGACGCAATCGACGCGAGTCCGGCGACCCCCTCGGGCACGCGGAACTGATCGCCATCGCCGAAGCGGCCAGGTCGATCGGCGACTGGCGCCTCGAAGGGACGACGATGGTGGTGACGCTCGAACCGTGCGCGATGTGCGCCGGAGCGCTCGTCAACGCGCGCGTCGCCAGGCTGATCTTCGGAGCATCCGATCCGAAGGCCGGTTTCTGCGGCACGCTCGGAAATCTGGTCCAGGATATTCGGCTCAATCACCGGCTGGAAGTCGTCAGCGGGGTTGCCGCCGAGGAGTCGAGAAAACTTCTGCAGGAGTTCTTTCAAGGGTTACGCAAGCGGTCGCAGGTCACGGAGAGGTGGCAGAGTGGTTGAACGCGGCGGTCTCGAAAACCGTTATACCTTCACGGGTATCGGGGGTTCGAATCCCCCCCTCTCCGCCAGGCCGGGCACGGCCGGCAGCGTTGGTTGGCATAGCCTCCGCCGACAGCGCGTACTAATCTTCACGCGCGTTACTTCAAAGAGTTCGTTGAACGGAGAGATGGCCGAGTGGCTTAAGGCGCACGCTTGGAAAGCGTGTGTACGTTAACGCGTACCGTGGGTTCGAATCCCACTCTCTCCGCCACCGCGCACGGCCCGGCTCGTTGGTTGGCCTAGCCTCGGCCAACACTTCCTTCTTTCAGGCTACGGCTACGGTTTGCCCGCGGAACAAGGCTTCTGTTTCCGGGTTGAGCAGGACCCACAGCGTGTAGATGCCCAGGGCGGTGCCGAGGGGAAAGCTGAGGATGTGGAGGACGCCGACGATGATCGCGACGATGCGCGCCCACGGCTGCATCTTCAGCAGTCCGATGCCGGCCAGCATCCCGGGAAGCGAAATGACGATCAGAAAGCAGGCGATGGCGGCGCCGACCGCGCCGGTGATGAACATCGCCTGATGGTCGCCGGAAATCGCGCCGCCGAACATCACGACGCTGCCGATGCCGAGGCCCACAAGAACGATGATTGCGCTGTAGACGATGAAGCACCAACCAAGAATGCGAACGTGGTCTCTCATGATGGTGGATTGTACGAAGCACGCGCCGCAGAGTTGCGGAGAGGGAACATGCTACGCTTTCGGCAGGTTTTTCAGTCGAGTTCAAAAGGAGGCTTGCCACAGATGCGTCATCTCATTGCCGCTACCGCAGTGGTCGGCTTTCTCGCAAGTGGTCTGGCTCACGCCCAGATGAAATCGGCAATTCCGCCGGGCAGCCCGTCGTCGCCGCAGGTCAAGACCGCGACGCCGATCCCGGTGGCACAGGCGCCGAACCAAGAGGCGCGCCGCATCACACGCGAGGAAGCGATCAAGTTGATCAAAGCGAAGAAAGCCGTCTTCGTCGACGTACGCGGAAAGGATCAGTACGATCAGAGTCACATCAAGGGAGCGATCAGCATCCCGCTGGGAGACATCCTCACCCGGATCAAGGACATTCCGCCCAAGACGTTCATCATCACGTACTGTGCTTGAGCAAACGAACACACAAGCGCCCGTGCGGTGCTGGACCTCAATGCTCATGGAATCAAGAACGCGGCCGCGCTTCTCGGCGGCTGGAGCGGCTGGAACGAAGCCAGGCTCCCGGTCGAAACAACCCCAAGAAAGTGATCGCAAAGGCCCGGCGCTGCCGGGCCTTTTCAGTTGATCCCCTTGAAGAAACGGTGGAGTCGCGGACGGTACCAATGCGCGCGGTCGAGTGAAAACGCCACCGCGGTGGCCTTCCCGACGATGCGCCGCCGCTCGATCATCCCGATGTAGCGGCTGTCGTTGCTGTTGTCACGGTTGTCGCCCATCACGAAATAGCGGCCCGGCGGAACGACCAGCGGGCCAAACGAACGCGCCGCCGGAATCTGCGGCGTGAACATCACGTCGTGCGTCTTCCCTTCAAGCGTCTCCTCGACGATGAATGACGTCCCCTGTTCGTCGTCGTCGCGCTGACCGACCGGCTTCCAGACGGCCGCGTGTCCGTTGATGAGGAGCTGGTTGTCGCGAAGCTCGTACTTGTCGCCCGGAATCGCCACGACGCGCTTTACAAGCCGCACGCCGTCCGCGGGCGAAAAGAGCACGACGATGTCGCCGCGTTTCGGGTCGCTCCACTTCATCAGCTCCACGAGCGTGAAGGGGACCTTGAGGTCGTACGCCAGCTTGTTGACGACCACGCGGTCGCCCTCTTCGATGGTCGGTTTCATCGAGCCGGTCGGCACGTCGTTCCAGTCCGCAAGCGCCGAGCGCAGAGAGCTGATGACCAGCAACATCAGAAGGAAGACACGCACTTCGTAGAAGACTTTTTTCTTATCCATGGATTCGTACGCACTTTTCTATCGCGGCAGTCTGATGCATTCGAGAGGCAGCACGCGTTTTTGTTCGAGGGCGAGTATCCCGCTTCAACGCCTCGGATGCTCCCATCGTAGTAGTGAATTGAAGTCAGCCCACGGAGGAATCAAACGTCATGAAAAAGATTGTCATTGCACTAATGGTCATGGCTACCTCGGCGACCGGTTTCGCCCAGACTGCCGAACCGGCCACGCCGCACGGGAACAGTCATCGCGCCGGCTTCGGCCGCATGGCCGCAAAACTCAATCTCACCGACGCCCAGAAGCAGCAGATGAAGGATATCCGCACCGCCGACCACGAGCGCAACCAGCAGCTCTACGCCGATTTCCACGCGAAGTTGCAGGAGTTCCGATCGCTGAAGCAGGCCAACGATCCGAAAGCGGATGACGTGAAGGCGGCATTGACGTCGATGCGTCCGCAGATGGAAGCGGCGCGCAAAGCGAGCCGCGAGGCGATGCTCAACATCCTCACTCCCGAACAGCGCGATCAGCTCAACGCCGCCCGCACGTCGCATGGCTTCGGCCGCAAGATGGCCGCCGGCCGCCGCCTTCGTGCCGGCTTCGGCAACCTGAATCTCAACGACGAGCAGAAAGCACAGCTCAAGCAGCTCCGGGAGACGACGCAGCAGCAGAACGGCCAACTCTTCGCCGATGCCCGCGCCACCCGCGAGGAGCTTCGCTCGCTCCGCGGCAGCAACGATGCGCGTACGACCGACCTGAAGGCGCACCTCGAAGCGCTCCGCCCGCAGCTCGAAGCGGCACGCAAGCAGCAACACGAAGCATTCGTAAACGTTCTCACGCCCGAGCAGCGCACGCAGCTCGAGCAGTGGAAGGCCCAGCGGCAGTCACGCCGTCAGAGCCGGTAGTTCTAACCTCCCCCCTCTTTCGTCGAAAGGCGCCGCGGTTCTCGATCCGCGGCGCCTTTCTTTTGGCCGGCGCACGTTAGACTGCCGCGCCGATGTCGCACCGCAACTCCGTCCACGATCTGAAGAGCCTCGTGCTCTCGTTTCACTCGCTGATCGCGATTGAAACTGTCGAGGAGGATCGCGTCCGCTCGCTGCTCATGGAAGTAGCTACGGACCTCAAGCTCCCGTTCTTCGAGTGGTCGCTGACCAGCGGCTTCAATCGCGTCCACGGTTCCACGATCACCGGGACGCAGGACGCGCTTGGCGCGCTGCAGCACATCGCCCAGATCGAGAACACCGACGCCATCTTCCTGCTGAAAGACATGGCCCGGCATCTCGACAATCCGAACATCAGCCGCGCCCTGCGCGAGCTGGCCCAGAAGCTGATGTCGACCCGCTCGGCCATCATCCTCACCGGCGAGCCACTGGAGCTGCCGAAAGATTTCGAAGCAATTGCCGTCCGCTTTGCGCTTGAAATGCCAGACATCACCGAGCTGCGCGACGTGGTTCGCCTCGCCGTCGAATCGATCAGTGCCCGGCAGCGGGTGCAGGTCGATCTGTCGCGCGACGACGCCGTCCGGCTCGTGCAGGCATTGCAGGGATTGACCATCAATCAGGCCCGCCAGGTCATCGCGCAGGCGATCGTCGAAGACGGCCGGCTGTCGGCGGACGACATCCGCACCGTCGTTCGCTGCAAGGGCGAGATGATCGAGCGCGGCGGCATCCTCGAATTCTTTCCGGTAGGGGAGAACACGTTCGAGATCGGCGGCTTCGCGCGGTTGAAATCGTGGCTGGAGAGCGCAGGCGTTGGGTTTTCCGAGGAGGCGCGGGCGCTCAATCTCAACGCGCCGAAAGGGGTGCTGCTCGTCGGCGTGCAGGGCTGCGGCAAATCGCTGGCGGCGAAGTTCATCGCTCGCGAATGGGAGCTGCCGCTGCTCAAACTCGACGCCGGCCGGCTCTACGAAAAGTACGTCGGCGAATCGGAAAAGAACTTCCGCAAAGCCGCGGCTCTGGCGGAAGCGATGGCGCCGGTGATCCTGTGGATCGACGAAATCGAAAAGGCATTCGCGCAAGGCGGAAGCGGCGAATCTGATGGCGGCCTCTCGCAACGCCTCTTCGGCTCCTTCCTTACCTGGCTGCAGGAAAAAAAGGACGAGGTCTTCGTAGTCGGCGCCGCGAACGATCTGATGAACGTCCCGCCCGAGCTCCTGCGCAAAGGCCGCTTCGACGAAATCTTCTTCGTCGACCTCCCCACGCGCGACGAGCGGATGTCGATTTTAGCCATCCACCTCCGCCTCCGCAAACAGAACCCCGAGGCCTTCGACCTCGCCATTCTCGCCGCCGCCACTGAAGGCTTCAGCGGCGCCGAGATCGAACAAGCCGTCATCTCCGCGCTGTATCGATCACTGCAAAAGAAGCAGCCGTTGAACGTCGCCGCGCTGATCGACGCCGCGAACAGCACCACGCCGTTGTCAGTATCGCGCGCCGAGGATGTGGCGAGGGTGCAAGAAGTAGGGAAGCGATTTACGCCGGTGCGGTGAAAAAGGCTGCTCTGTTTTACGAATCCCGCTGCCCCCGCCGATTCACGATCGACATGAACTCATCCCGTGTCCGCGTGTCATCGCGGAACTCGCCGCGTAGAACGTTGGTCTCCATGAACGACGACTCCTGTTCCACGCCGCGCATCACCATGCACATGTGCACGCCGCCCATCCACACGGCGATGCCGCGCGGCTCCAGGATTTGTTCGATCGTATCGGCCACGTCGTGCGCGAGATGCTCCTGCGATTGCAGGCGGCGCATGTGCACTTCCACGATGCGCGGGATTTTCGACGCGCCGATGATCATCCGCTCCGGGATGTAGCCGACGATGAAGTGTCCGAAGAACGGCAGGATGTGGTGTGCGCAAAGCGTCTTGTACGTCCCGCCGATCACCACCAGGTTCTGGCACTGCTCGTCGGCCGCCGAACATGCCGTGCGGAAAAGCGTCGTCAGCTTCTTGATGTCGGTGTAGTCGTAGCCGCTCGTCATCTGAACCAACGACTCCGCCCAGCGCCGCGGCGTGTCGGCGATGTTCTCATCATCCATTTTCACGTGCAGGAGCTTGAGCGCCTCGCGCAGGTGATGCTGGAGACCTTCGCGGTCAACGCTCGGCCGAGGAGAGGCCAGGATGCTGCGGTCTTCGACGATCGCTTCGACTTCGGGAGCGATGACGAGGTCGGTCTTCTTCATGGCGCGGGAGTGTATGTGAATGCGCACGATTGACAACTGAATGAGCGTTCATTCATACTCCGCCGCACCTGCCAACCCGCGGCGGCCTCGTTTTTGTAATCAGCCGCGATCAAAGGAGTTTTCCATGGCCGAAGTCAAATCACAGGGCGCCGTCGATGCGATGGACGTTGCCGAAGGTGCACGCGAGACCGAGTGGGAAAAGCCGTCGTTCGTCGGCGACCTTTTCCTCGGCAAACTCAATCTCGATCTGATCCATCCGTTCCCCGAACAGCCGGCCGATGACAAGGCCGAAGCCGACGATTTCCTCGGCCGTCTCGAGCGCTTCCTCGCCGAGAACGTCGACGCCGACAAGATCGACGAGCAGGGCGAATACGACTACTCGCTGTTCGATGGTCTGAACCAGCTCGGCGCCTGGGGCATGAAGATTCCGAAGGAGTACGGCGGCCTCGGATTCAGCGCCACGAACTACAACCGCGCCATCGGCCTCGTCGCGACGTGGTGCGGCTCGACAGTCGCGTGGTTGTCGGCGCATCAATCGATCGGCGTTCCGCAGCCGCTCAAACTTTTCGGCACGCCCGAGCAGAAGAAAAAGTATTTGCCGCGTCTCGCCAAGGGCGCCATCTCCGCCTTCGCGCTGACGGAGCCCGGCGTGGGATCCGATCCCGCGAAGATGGAGACGACCGCGGTCAAGTCGCCGGACGGCAAGGGATGGATCATCAACGGCGAGAAACTCTGGTGCACCAACGCCACTAAGGCCGAACTGCTCGTGGTGATGGCGCGAACCGCGCCCAAAATCGTCAACGGCAAAGAGAAAAAGCAGATCACCGCCTTCATTGTCGAGACGAGCTCGCCCGGCTTCTCGATCGAGCATCGCTGCCAATTCATGGGTCTGCGCGGCATCGGCAACGCGCTCATCAAGTTCGAAAACGTTTTCGTCCCGAACGAGAACCTCCTCTGGGGCGAAGGCCTCGGACTGAAGCTCGCGTTGATCACACTCAACACCGGACGTCTCACGATTCCCGCCGGCTGCGCAGCGGCGGGCCGCAAGATGGTCGACATCGCCAAAGAGTGGGCGAACGAGCGCGTGCAGTGGGGCGCGCCGATCGGCAAGCACGAAGCGGTTGCCGCGAAGATCGCCTGGATGGCGTCGCACACGTTTGCGATGGAAGCGATCGTGTGGCTGACCTCGGGCTTGGCCGATCGGGGCAACGTCGATCTCCGCCTCGAAGCGGCGATGGCGAAACTCTTCAACACTGAAGTGGCGTGGCAGATCAGCGATCACCTCGTGCAGATCCGCGGCGGACGCGGATACGAAACCGCGCGCTCCCTTCGTGAACGCGGCGAGAAGGACTATCCGGTCGAGCGGATCCTGCGCGACATGCGCATCAACCGCATCTTCGAAGGGACGAGCGAAATCCAGCATCTCTTCATCGCCCGCGAAGCCGTCGACCCGCACATGAAACGCGGCTACAAAATCCTTCAGCCGGAAACGCCGACCGGCGAAAAGCTCAGCGCCGCGGCCAAAGCGGGCGTGCACTACGCCGGCTGGTATCCGTCGCGCTACATCGGCTGGTCGCACTTCCCGAAGTTCGGCGCGTTCGGAAAACTCTCCGGCCACATGGGATATATCGAGCGCAACTCACGCCATCTGTCGCGCTCGATCTTTCACGCCATGATGCGCTTCCAGGCCAAGCTGGAACGGAAGCAGATGGTGCTCTTCCGCATCGTCGACATCGGCACCGATCTCTTCGCCATGGCTGCCGCGATCAGCTACGCCACGATGCTCGCGAAGAAGGGCGGCGCCGAAAAGAAGAACGCCATCGACCTCGCCGACGTCTTCTGTCGCGAAGCGCGCATGCGCATCGACGCCAACTTCCACAATCTCTTCACCGACCACGACGACGCCGCCTATCGCCTCGTCACGCACCTGCTCAAGGGCGAGTTCGACTGGTTCAAAGGCCAGGTCGTCGAGCCGGTCATGCCGACGCCGGAGCAGGTCGAAGAAGCGATGGCCAAGCTGGCCTAGCCGGCACGGCCGGCAGCGTAGGTTGCCCGAGACTCATTCGACATTGCAGTCTTGAGCTTCTGCCGCGCAGGCTCGGTGAGTCTGCGCGGTAGTAACTTTTGAATCGGAATGGTGGCTGAGCCTTGGGCGATCAAACGCCGCCGGCCGTGCCGGCAATCTTCTCCTCATCGTCCGCCGTCTCGCTGCCTTTGTAGGTGGCGAGACAGCGGCCGCAGAGAAACGCGTTGTTCGCGTCACCGGGAGCGGGGACGAAGCCGTCGCGGTTGACGACTTCGAGGAAACAGGCCGTGTACTCCTCCGGCAACTCGCCGCGAACGGTTGCGGTGCGGCCGCAATCGCGGCAGACGAGCTGCGTCTGACCTTCCATGACTACTTCTCGCCCGCCGCGGCGAAGACCGGCGTGATGTCGACCGGGATGTCTCTCAGCACCATGTTCACCGCGGCCATCTCGAGCGTCTGTTTGCCGTACTTGTCGAGCAGCGTTTTGGCGCGGGCGTAATCGCCGGTCGCTTCGATGGTCAGCAGCTCCGTTGCGAGATCACGGACGGCGTCGCGCGATTTCGCGAAATCGACCGTGTACGTGCCGCCGGCAATCGGCGTCACCGCGCCGCGCTCGCGCAGCCAGTTCCATTGGACGGCCGTGCCGCGGCCGTGCGCCTCGCCGACGCCGAAGCGCGTCGAGCGGAACATGAGGCCCGCATAGGTCGTCAAGAGCTGGCGCTCGTCGAACGCGGTCACGAGTCCGTGTTGCTGCGCGTACATCAGATTCCAGACGCCGAGGACGTCGGCTTTGCATTCTTCGATGGTGGAGTAGAGCTCCTTCAGCGGGATGCGCACCTCCACGCGTTTGCCGTCCGGCTGCGTGAGGAATCCCGGCCCGAGTCCGTGCGAAAGCTCGTGGAAGAGGACGTGATTGAAGAACGCGTCGAACGACACGAGACTCGTCAGCGACGGATCGAGCACGCGCATCGCGATTGGCTTGCCGCTCTGGCGGAACTTGGCATCCATCACGTTCTTGAGCAGGACCTTCTTCGATCCTTTTTTCTCGCGGACCACTTCGTCGTTGGGAAGATTGAACGCTGCGGTCTGTACGCCGCGGCGCGCATCGCCGGCGGTGTAGAGCTCCTGCACGACCTTGATCGGCGACTCGCTGCCGCGATTGGGATTCTTGTACTGTTCCGGCTCCGGAAGATTGCGCTCCATGTCCGGCAGCGCGTGGGCGTATGCCGCCAGCTTCGCGCTCTCCGGCTTGTCGACGACGGTGACGAACGATTCGAACGAAGCTTTGTAATTAAAAAGATTGTCCTCGTAGACCTCGTACGTTCCGATCACGACTTCGATGTTGCCGGCGAGATCCATCCAGGCCATGTCGCTCTCGCGGTAGTCGCCGGTCGCGAACGCGTCCGCGCGCAGCGTCAGAAAACGCTTCAGCGTCGGATCGTTCGTGATCGCAGCGGCCTCGCGCAGTTTCGCCGCAGCGGGATCGAGGAAGTCTTTGTAAAACGCGGAGTACGGAATGGCCACGAGGTTCGTCCCGTCGCGGCGGACCACGGTGAAGAGTCCCTCCAGCTCGTCCTTCTGCGCCGGGTGCGCGGCTACGTAGCGTTCGAATTCTTCCTTGGTCATGTCGGGCGGATAGAACGCCGCACCGGCCGGCTTCTTCGCGGTTCCGACAAAGGGTTCATCGTCCTTCAGTCGATCCCACGGACCTTTATTGGCGATGAAGTAGTCGTACGTGGCACCGCCCTGCTTCGCCAGCTGTTCGCGCCACGCCGGATTCTCCTCGGAGACCTGACGCCAGTAGATCTCGTCGATCTGCTTCGACGCCTCGATGAGTTTCGCAACGACCTGCCGCTCGTTGTCGTCGAGCAGCGAGCGGTCATAGTCGATGACGGTGCGCGGCAGTTGCGCCATTCGCCGCACAGCATCGGGAGCGGCGGCGGGTGCGGAAGTGGTGGTAGTCATAGTCGATGTCTGGCAGGCC
>DASYJY010000117.1:0-22646 GCA_035995985.1 Thermoanaerobaculia bacterium
GTGCGCCCATTTCGTGGCCGGCTCGAACTTTTGAAATGGCGCAAGATCTGGCGTCGGCACGAAGAGCTTTGCACTGACGATGAACGGATCGGCCGCGCCGGGCTTCTCGCGCGATGCTTCCTTTTTGATCAGCGCATCATCGGCGGAGAAGAGAAAAGTTCCGATGACGATGGTGACTATCGCAATGGCTAGCAAGCGACCCGGCTTCGCGCCGTAGCCGAACAACGTCGATTGCACGTGGTTGAACAGCCAGCGCAGCCACTCACGCTGGGCGCGCATCAGAATCACCTCATGAGGGAACGTAATGAAGCGAAGGACAAGACTGCCGGTGATCGTCACGCCGCGGAGCCGTAGCGCCGCGGGATACGACCGATCGCTCCCCGAGGCCAACTCCATGATCCACTCGGCCGGTAGTGTTTTATCCTCGGCCTCGGTTAGGTCGATACGCTCGCCTTTTCTTAGCTGTTCTCTGACCCCTTCGTCTGGCATAAGCCGAAAATTGTAGCGCGCTCTCTTCGGAGAGAAGGTAGCCCTTGCCGCACGTACCATGAGCGAAGGCTGGGGTAAGCGGGTCAGGCCTTGGGTCAAGGAGGGTCAGGCCTTTGCCGCACGTAGTGCCTCCGCGCGAGTGGTCACGTGCGAGGGGTTAGACCTCTGCTCTGGACGTGATAGTGAAAGCTCCCGTGCGAGCCGCGAGGTTGGATGCGCGCAATTCCACAGTTCCCGAGACTCTCGGATACGTTCTGAACGCGTGTCGGCAAGCGGCGCTGCCGCTGGACGCAGCTGTGCCGATTCCACGGGCGGCGGAGTTCGTTTACGCAGGCTGCAGTGCGGCGATCGCTTGTCGTGCCAAGGCTTGCAACAACTCATCGCCGGCCGGTTCACCATCTCCGTTGCGGATCAGGGTCGAAATGGAGCCGGAGCTCCGAAGGCGCAGCGTGGCGGCAATCTCCCTCAGTCGCAGCAGCCCTTCGTTCCAACCGATCCGGGCGGCGAGCATCCGAGGAGCACCGCCGTGGCGATGGCGGAGATCCTTTTCCTCGATGCCGCAAATCTTCGCGACCGTCTTCGCGACCGTCTTCACGACCGTCGCCATCTTCAGACGCGGAATCAGTCGTTGCGCCCTCGCGTGCTCATCGGACCGCGGCTTCTCCGCGACGACCTTCCGCATTCGCTCGACCCACTCCGCGCTGCCGAGGTAGATCTGGCCGACTAGTTTCTCCCATATCGACTCCGTCGACGCGAGCTTCACGAGGACGAACTCGCGATATATCTCATGGCATTTCGCCGGATCGGGATGGAGGTCGAACAGCCATTCGGAGTAAAGCCACTCAGGAATCGGGTCAAGGCCGGCATGCGCCCGGTAACTCTACCAGCGGTACTCGGAGGGGCCGGCAACCATCCCTGCCCGCACGGGATTTAGCACGGTGTAGCGAGCTCCATCGGCGTTTTCCAAGTCCTGTGGGAAGGCGCGGCCTCATCGCGGCTTTCCATAGGACGTCAGCTTCCAATAGCCCGATTCTGTCTCGGACGGACGAGACCCTCGACGGAGCATGCGGTTACCGCTTCGCTCGTCGGGCTCTTGGTTCTTACTCGTACTCACAGCCGCTTGGCCCCACATCAGCCGCCGGCGAACTCGATCGATCGCGCGCAACGCCTCGTTCACGGCGCCTTCCACGGACTCGAACTCGTCGAGTGAAGCCGTTCCCAAGACGGGGAACACTTCGTGAAAATTGCGGTGGCGTCACACCTTCGCACTTTGCTCGCCACTGATGACAGGGGGCGAATAGAACGGATTCTCCTCGCGGAGCCTACGGGCCACGATGACGACCCGATGGCAGCGGAGGACGTCGACGATCACGTGGCCGGCGAACTTCGTCAGGTCGTAGGCGCAAATCACCACATCCGGGAAGTGGGCGAGCGTATCGTTCAGACGCGATTCGTACTCGATGAGATCACTAACGCCGGGCTGCCCGCCGAGCGTGTGCGGTCGTGTGCGGTGGCGACAGCGTGCGCAACGGCACACGGCCGCACACCTCACGACGCGCGCGCAAAAGACGTCAACCCGAGCAGGGAGGTGGGAAAGCGATGAAGAGGTCCGCTTCCGAAGATTCGCCGAGTGAATTGGCAGTTGCGGCGAACTCGACGTCACCGGAGATGAGCAGCCGGGCGAGGGGCCCGGCTGCTCCCTGAATCACTTCTCGTCGCTCCTTTCGTGCTCGTCATCCTCCGCCTCGGTGCCGACACCGAGGACCGCACCATTTCCGGCGTCGATGATCACTTCCTTCGTCGTCTGGCCGCTGAGGATCTCGATGGCGTAGACGAGACTTCCGTCTTCGTTCTCGAGCTGCGCCTCGACGACCCGGCCGGCGACGGCACCCTGCGCGTTGCGCATCGCTTCCTCGATCGTGAGCTTGGCGAGCTTCACGAGGGCGGCATCGTTCTCGTCGTCCTGACCCTTCGGAATCTGAACGCTCGACTGCACCTTCGGCTCCTTGCTTTCGCCGCGCTCACCGCGCTCCTGTGCGATCAGAGCCGTGCCTGCCGACGAGAGCGCGACGGCGGTTGCGAGTGTCCATGCAGCGATCTGTTTCTTACTCATGTGTTGTCTCCTTTTTCTTCTCCAGCCATCAGGGCTGGTGATGCGGAGAAGATAGGCTCACGGTGGTGACAAATGACCGACACGCGCATTACATGTTTGTCATCTGACGGGAAGCTCGATCGTGAAGACGGAGCCTTGGCGCGGCGTGCTGGAGACGGTGACGGTTCCGCGGTGCAACTCGACGATCGACCTGACGATCGACAAGCCGAGGCCTGTGCCTTCGGGATATCGCGACCGGGCGTCGTCGACGCGGTAGAAGCGGTCGAAGATCCGACTCAGATGCGGGGCCTCGATGCCTCCGCCCGTATCGTGGACTTCGATTCGCGTCCCGGCCGCCGCCGCGCTCACCGCGATCCGCACCGACCCGCCGGCGGGCGTGTGCTGCAGCGCGTTGTCGACGAGATTGCTGAGAGCCCGGCGGAGCAGGTCGCGGTCTGCGAACACGCTTGCTTCACCCTCAACCGCGAGCGTGATCTTTTTCTCCTCGGCGGATACGCTGAAGAACTCCGCGACCGCCACGGCTTCCTGGCGTGCATCGAGCTCGATGCGCTTCAACGAGCTCTCCTGCTGCCCGGCGCGAGAAAGAAACAGCAGCTGGTCGACCATCCTCCGCAGCCGATGCGCCTCTTCGAGCATCGAGCTCAACGTATCGCGATACTCCTCGGGCGATCGCGCCTGCCGCAGTGCGACCTCGGCGCCTCCCATGAGGTTGTTCAGCGGCGTCCTGATCTCGTGTGCAAGGTCGTCGGAGAACTGCGTCAACCGCTCGAACGACTCGCGCAAACGGATCTGCATCCGCGCGAACTCGACGCCGAGCGCGCGAAGCTCCGCCGGCCATCGATCGCTTTCGACCGGCTGATCGAGGCGTCCGAAGTCGAGGGTCTGCGTCGCGGCGGTGATCTGCGCGAGAGGACGCATCGCGCGACGCGCCACGATCGCGCCGGCAAGCGCCAGGAAGGTCGCGCCGGCAAACAGGGCGATGTACGTGTTCGATCGAAAGTCCTCGAGCGCTTCCTGACTCTTCGTCTGATCGAGCGCGATGGCGATCACGTAACGCCGCGGGCCCCGCATCACCGCGGCTCTGCTCAGGAGGAAGTGCTGTTCGCCCGAGTCATACGCGATCACCGGAAACGTCGTCCGGTCGGACGACGGCGGCGGAAACGCTTCGATCGGCGGCACGTCACCAACCGCGAAAACGATGCGGTCGCCCTGACGCACGACCAGCCCCGCGCCGCTCCGCGGCCGGCTCGCGTTGTCGGCGGCGAATGGCGCACGAATCCTGGCGAGCTCCTCGTCGTCGAGCGGCTCATCGTCCTGGTTTGACAGGGCGGCGACGACGCCGTGCATGCGCGTGGTGAGCGCGCGGCTCTGCTCGCGCAACTGGAACTGCTCGAACGTGCGGAAGAGAAAGAAGAGAGTGCCGCCGACGATCAGAAAGCTCGCCGTCGTAAACCAGAGCACGAGGGTCGCGAAGATCGAGAGCTGGTTGCGCATCGCTAGTCCTTCAGCACATATCCGACGCCGCGCACCGTGTGGATGAGCTTCCGCTCGAACGGATCGTCGACCTTTTGCCGGAGGCGACGGATCGCAACGTCGACCACGTTCGTATCCGAGTCGAAGTTCAGGTCCCACACCTGTTCGGCGATGATCGTGCGGGACAGCACCTCTCCCGCGCGCCGCGCGAGAAGCGACAGAAGCATGAACTCCTTCGGCGTGAGGTTAATCTGCTTTCCGGCGCGCGTGACGCGATGACGTGCGGGATCGATTTCGATGTCTCCCACAAGGTAGGTGTCGATCGGACGTTGGCTGCTGCGCCGCAAGATCGTGCGGATCCGCGCGAGGAGCTCCGAAAAGGCAAACGGCTTGACCAGGTAATCGTCTGCGCCAAGCTCGAGGCCTCGCACTCGATCCGGAACGGAGTCGCGCGCCGTCAGCAGCAACACGGAAGTGGTTACCCCGCGCTCGCGCAGACGCGACAAGACCGACAACCCGTCCATGCGCGGCAGCATGATGTCGGAGACGATCACGTCATACGCGTTGTCGACGGCGAGATGGAATCCATCTTCGCCGTTCGACGCGAGATCGACGATGAATCCGCTCTCCGCGAGCCCCTTCTTCAGGTACGCGGTGGTCTTCGGCTCATCCTCGATGATCAGAATCTTCATGCTACGGCTGTCTCCGCATCATGCGCGCGTGAACACGTTCTCGAGCGCGTCGACGCTGTCGAGGATCGGCTTGGCTGTGGCCGCGAAGTCCTTCGCGGTTCCGGCTTTGGTCAGCTGTGCAACGAGAGCATCGAAGTGCGACGCTTCTGTGGTTCCCCCCTTCGCGACGAGCGCGGGCCGCACCGCCTTCCAGGTTTCCTGCAGCCTCGTGCGGGTTTCGTTCAGTTTCGCTGTGTTCCCTTCTTCGGACCACAGCTCCAGTTCCCGTCCGTCGTAGTCGAGGAGCGTCACCTCGACCGGGACCTGTGGATTGAACTGACGACTGATCTCGGCGGCCACACGCGTCATCTCATTCGCCGCGTGAGTGAGAGCGCGCGCATCATGGGCAGCGACAGCGTTCTCGATCGTGGTGACGCGCTCATTCGTAGCCTGCATGTCGGCCACCGTTCCCGTGCCTTGGAGCTTCGCCACGGCACTCTTCAGCGCGGCCAGATCGGCCTGCGCCTTTGTCCAATCGCCTGTTCTTCCCCAGTCATAGAGATTTTCCGCATAGTGGCCGACGTCTTCGGTGGCCGCGGCCGGAGGCGGCAGCGCGGGTTGCGTCGCCATTGCCGTTGCCGTAGTGGCGACCGCGGGTGTCGTCGTGGCCGTCTGTTGTTGCGTGGCGTTTTTCCCGCAGTTCGCGAGAGTGAGCAATGCCGAAACTGCGATAAGAGTCATGTGCGATTTCATTTCGTTCTCCTTATGAGTGAATCAGTTGAGGTTGCGCCTGAAGAAGCGGACTCGATTGCTCCCGCGGCGTTCGGGACGACACGATTGCGTAGATCGTCGGTGTCACGATGAGCGACAGAACCAGAGCGAAGGACAGACCTCCGATCACCGCGATCGCGAGAGGCTGAAGCAGCTCGGCCCCCGATCCCAGCGCCAGCGCCAGCGGCAGCATGCCGAGCATCGCGGCGAGGGACGTCATGAGGACGGGACGGAAGCGCCGCCGTCCCGACCGCACCAGTGCCGCGTGCAGATCGTCGCCGGCATGCAGATGCTCCTCGACCGTATCGAGCATCAGGATCCCGTTCTTCGCCACGATGCCGACGATCATGATCATTCCCATCAGCGAAACCACATTGAGAGTCGTGTGCGTCACGAGCAACGCCGCCAGCGTTCCGGTGAGCGCCAGCACCGCGCCGGTGACGATGGCGATCGGATGCGCGAACGAACGGAACTCGATGAGCAGGACGAGAAACACGAGCGCGATGGCGACGGCCAGCGTTATCGCCAGCTGGCGAAAGCTCGCCTGCTGTTCCTGATACAGACCGCCGTATTCGAGGGTCATACCCGGCGGGAGGTGAACATCGCGCTGCAGCTGCGCCTGGATCTGCTGGATCGCGGTGCCGAGGCTGACGCCCTGGAGCCGCGCGGTGACGGCGTTTGTCTGCCGCAATCCGTCGCGGGCGATCTCGGTCTGGCCTGGGTCGTACTCGATGGTCGCGACCTGATCGACGCGAACGTAGTTGCCGGTCGCGGAAGAAGGTACGGAAGAGAGGACGCGAAGAGCGCCCAGCCGGTCGAGCGACGGGTGCTGATCCGCTGGCAAAACCGTACTCGGAAGCAGCACCCGCACATCGACGGTATGTCCGCGCTCGACGATCGACGACGCCACGGTGCCTCCGAGAGCCGCTGTCACCGTGTCGGTGATATCGGATCCCTTCACGCCGTACATCGCCGCGCGCTGCGGGTCGATGCGGAACGTGATGGCCGGGCCGCTGACGACGATTCCGTTGAATACATCGACGACGCCGTTCACCTTCGCGATCGATGCCGCGACCTCTTTCGCCGTACGGTGCAGTGCCACGGTGTCTTCACTGAAGAGGCGGATCTCGACTGGCGCCGGAGAGCTCGTCAGATCGCCGATCAGATCGCTGAGGATGCCGACGAAATCGACGCGCAGCGCGGGCTCGCTCGCTTCGATCTTCTGCCGCAGCTCCGCCGTCACCTGATCGGTCGGCCGCCGCTTCCCCTGCTTCAGTTTGACGAGAAAGTCGCCGGTGTTCGGTTCGGTGATGGCCAGTCCGAGCTGCAGTCCCGTGCGCCGCGAATAGCTCTCGACGTCCGGCGTCGCCTTCAACATCTGCTCGACGTGCTTGAGCAGGCGATCGGTCTCGGTGAGCGATGCACCCGGCGGCGCGGTGTAATCGAGCACGAACGCGCCTTCATCGAACGCGGGCAGGAAGTCGCTGCCGAGTTGCCGATAGATGAGGAATGCGCAAACGAGGATTACCGGGATGAGCAGAAGCACGAGCTTCTGACGCTTCAGCGCCGCCTCGAGAACCCGCTCGTACCATCCCATCAGCCGGCGGAGGATCGGTCCGCCCTCTTCGCTGCGCTTCGCCTTTTCTCCCGACGCCGACACGAATCGCTGTGCCAGCACGGGCGTGAAAAACAACGCCAGCACGAGCGACGTCAGCAGCGCGACTGCCATCGTCAGCGCGAGTGATCGGAAGAACATGCCGGTGACGCCGGTCAGGAACGAGAGCGGCAGGAACACGACGACGGGCGTGATCGTCGATCCGATGATCGGGCCGGAGATCTCGTTGAGCGCATTGCGGACGGCCACCATCCTCTCTTCACCGCGCGCCACGTGCGCGAAGATGTTCTCGACGACGACGATCGCATCATCGATGACCAGTCCGATCGCCGCCGCAATGCCGCCGAGGGTCATGAGGTCGAACGACAGTCCGGCCAGCCACATCACCAGGATCGTGACGAGGATCGTGACCGGGATGACGATCGTGGCGACGAGGGTCGTTCCCCAGTTCCGCAGAAACCCGTAAAGGATGAGCACGGACAGGATGAGACCGATGAGGATCGAGTCGCGCACCGAGCTCACGGCCGCGCGAACGAGCAGCGACTGGTCATAGAACGGTTTGATGACGACGTCGCGCGGCAATTGCTTCGTGACACGCGCGAGCTCCAGTTTGATCGCGTCCGTCACCGCTACGGTGTTGGCGGCCGGTTGCCTCAGCACGTTGAGCAGGACTGCCGGGACTCCATCGGCGGTGACGATGGTGTAGTGCGGCTGAAAGCCGGGACTGATCGTCGCGACGTCCGACAGCAGGACGACTACGTTGTTCACCGTCGCCACCACGATCTTTCCGAGATCCTCGGGCGTGGTCCGTCCGGTGACGAGGGCGAGCTCGAGCTGGTGATTCTCGGCAACCAGTCCCGCCGAATCGATGACGTTCGCGCTCCGCACCGCCTCGACGACCTGCGCGACCGTGAGGCCGCGCGCTTCGAGACGGGCTGGATCGAGATGGATCTGATATTCCTGCACCTCTCCGCCGGCCGCATCCACGCGGGCGACACCGGGGACGCGCGCGAGCGCCGGGCGCACGGTGTAATCGGCGAGCGTGCGCAGCGTGCCGGGGTCGCGTTTCTGCGACGTCATGCTGTAGCCGAGGACGGGAAAGACGGCGAAGGTGAGGCGATCGACGTTGCCGATCCTTGCGCTGGCCGGCAATTGCGCGCTGAGCTGCGACAGGCGCGCCTGGACGACCTGCAGCGTCGACTCGACGTTCACGTTCCAGTCGAAGAAGAGATTCACCTCCGTCGCGCCGCGCGCGGTCGTCGACGTGATGCGCGCGATCCCCGGGATGCCGCTCATCGCTTGCTCGACGGCGCGGGTCACGGTCACCAGCGTCTGATCGGCGGGAACTTCACCGTTGTCGATGACGATGATGATTCGCGGGAAATTGGTCTGCGGGAAGAGCGACATCGGAAGCCGCGTCGCCGCGAAAACACCACCGATGGCGAGCAGGATGATGATGACGACCACCGCGCGCCATTGCCTTTCGACGATGCGTCCGAAATTCATGGCGTGACTCCCGCCTGCTGCGACGTGGCGACTGCGACCTGTGTTCCGTCGGGCAAACCGTAGTTGCCTTCGGTCACGACCGTCTCGCCGCCCTTCAATCCCGACGTGATCTGCACGCGTCCCGTGCTGCGGATACCGGAGGTCACGTGTACTTCGTGCGCGATCGATTTGGCATCGACGACCATCACGATCCCGCCGTTGGCGTTCGCCGCGTCGAGCGTGACGGCCGAGGCAGGGAGGACGATCGCGTTCGGCGTCGGCTGCGCGTCGATGATCACTCGCGCCACGCCGTTCGGCCGAACCAGTCCGCGCGCGTTCGGAACGCGCACCCACACTTCGACACTCCGGCTTTGCGGATCGGCAGCCTTCCCGACCAGACTCACGGTCCCCGGGAACGTCTGGCCGGGAAGATCGTCAGGAATCACCTGCGCGGCGTCACCGACGTTGATTCGCGCCGCCGCGTGTTCCGCGACCTGCATCTTCGCAATCAGATTGGACGGATCGGCAATCGTCACGAGTTTGCTGGCGGGAGTCGCGAAGTCGCCCTGATATTGAAACTGCTGCGTGATAACGCCGTGGAACGGAGCGCGAATGACCGTGTATCCGAGTTGCGCGTCGAGCGTGCCGAGGCGGTGTCCGGCCTGGGAGGCCCGCGCTTCCGCGGCGCGGATGTCGCTCGGATTCGTGACGCCGCGATGCAGGTTCGCATTGGCTTCCGCGAGCGCGAGGTCATCCTGCGCCCGCACGAGATCGAGGTGAGAGGTTTCGAGATCTTTCCTCGATATGCCGCCTTGCTCGAACAGCGTCTGACGGCGATCGTAGACCTTGCGCGCGTTGTCGAGCACAGCCTGTGCGTCGTGCGCGGCCTTCCGGTCCTGCGCGTTCGTGAGCGGCACGGCGCCCTGCGCGGTCGACTGCATCGAGACCTGCGCCTCCGCCACCGCCGCCGCGGCTTCGCCCCGTTGCGAGGCGAGATCGCGCGACTCGAGCACGGCAATGACGTCGCCCGCATTCACGACGCGATTCGTGAGCAAGGACATCTGCGCGATCTGCGCCGATACCTTCGGACTGATCGTCGCCTCGGTCTGCGGAACGAGAGACGCGACCATCGCGATCTGGTTCGTGATCAGGCCGCGCTGCGCCTTCGCGACCTGCACGCTGACGATCACGTCCGCAGCGGCGGGAGCCGCGGCGCTCGTGTGGGCTCTCCACCAGACGAAGCTGGAGATCAGAATGACTGCGACGCCTGCCGCGCCGAGCCGTGCGATTCGGGGGATCTTCATTGGCCTGATGCCTCCTGCAAATGAGTTCGCGCAACCTGGTAGTCGAAGAGCGCCTGCTGCAGCAGAATCCGCTGCTGCGCTCTCGTCGTCAGCGCGTCGGTCGCTTCGAGGATCGGAGCTTCGCCGGCGCGGTAGCGCGCGATGGAAACCGTGACGTTTTTCTCGGCGTCGGCGAGCGCGCGGCGCGCGTTGTCAACGCGCTCCGCCGCGGTGAGTGTCTGCTGCCGTGCGGTCGCGAACTGCAAACGGAGGTCGCCGGTCGTGATCTGGCGCTGCAGGTCGGCCGCCTTCGCGCGCAATTGCGCCTGACGGATTTTGCTGCGCGTCGTTCCCCAGTCGAAGATCGGAATGTCGATGTTCACCATCGCCAGGTTCCCGACGTGCTGCCTGAACTCATCGCGCACGAACGACGGCGTGTCGAATCCGCGATCGAGCGAGTACGTGATTTTCGGCAGGGCGTCCGCACGCGCGACACGGATGTCATTTCGCGCGGCCTGCGCCTGCGCGTCGAGGCGCGCGAATTCCGGCCGGCGCAGGACGCTGTCGCTCCTCAGCGATTGAACGTCGGTGACGTCGACGATCTGAGGAAGCGGATCGATTGCAGGCCGATTCAAAATCCGACCGAAGAAGGCGCCGAGGGTCGCGTAGGCGACGACTTCCGCCTGGGTGGACTGCGCGAGATCGTCGCGCCGCTGCGCCGTCTGCAGCCGCGCGCGGATCAGATCGATCTCGGGGACCTCACCCGCTTCGTTGCTCAACCGCGTGACGCGCTCGAATTCCTCCGCCGCGGCAAGGCTCTCCGCGGCCGCGCTCCGCTTCGCCGTCGCCACTGCCGCCCCGTAATACGCCTCGGCCACCCCACGCGCGAGCGCGCGGCGCGCGACCTCCGTCCCGGCGTGCGCGGCTTGGAGAAGGGCGCGAGAGCGCCGGACCGCGGCAGACATCCCGAAGTTCCAGTTGCCGGCGAATCCGACCAGCGCCTGATATTCACGAATCGCGTTCTGCGCGATGAACGCCTGCGTGTTCGGCGGCGCGGGCGGTTTCGCCGGAGAGTTGTATGCGAACGCGCCCAAGCCTCGCAGCGCAGGGAGAAACGCCGCGTGCGCCTGCCGCAGATCTTCCGCGGCAGTCGCTTCGTCGATCTGAGCCTGCTGATATGACGAAGCGGCGTTGAATGCCGCCGACGTCGCTGCGGAAAGCGACATCGGTTGCGACTGCGCGGGTGACGGCTGCTGTTGCGCCGCCGCGCTGGCCGTCGCGATAACGATCACTGTTGCCGTGAGCTGTTTCATCATCTTCATCTTGGAAGACAACGTAAGCGCTCGGCAGCCTTGCGGCGATTGTGCGAAAGGGTCCGGCAATGCGACCGAAGTCGCACGCGGATTACGCTTTCGTATAGGCCTATACTCGAAACGCACGGCGGCTGAATCGCGCTAAGAGGAAGACGACATGCCTGAGATTCAGGATCAACCCATTCGTTTCGCGGGCTCCATCCTTGATGCGCGGCGCCATGTCTGCGCTTTCTTTCACAGCGCGGATGAGGAGTATCGCGTGCTCCTCCCCTACATGAAAGACGGCTTCGAGCGCGGCGAGAAGGCGTTTCATATCGTCGATCCCAATCTCCGTGCGGAACACCGCCGGCGGCTGGAGTCAGCGGGCATCGACGTCGCTTCCGCCGAAGCCAGCGGGCAGTTCGAGCTGCTCAACTGGGCCGATGCCTATCTGCAGGATGGCCATTTCGACCAGGAGAGGATGCTGGCGTTGATCAAGCAGATCCTGGACGGCGGCAGGCAACAGGGATTCCCGCTGACTCGCCTGGTCGCGCACATGGAGTGGGCCCTGGAAGACCGCCCGGGAGTGGATGACCTGGTGGAGTACGAGACGCGATTGAATTACATTTTGCCTCGCTACAAAGACCCGGTCGTGTGAATATACGATCTCGCCAAGTTTGGCGGGGACATCGTGATCGACATTGCGCGGACTCACCCGATGATCGTCATTGGCGGCCTCCTGCAGGAGAATCCCTTCTTCGTTCCGCCGGATGAATTCCTGCGCGTGTTACGCGAACGCGGCGCCCGGCAATGAGATGGAACCCGCGGCCGATGAAGTCAGTCACCTTCGCGGTTACATCAATGATCTGATCAGCATCCACGCCCTTCCCGCCATCTGGAACGGCCACGACCCGGTGAACGTCGTCAGCACGCTGCTCGACGTGCTGCTTCGGATGCTGCGGCTGGACTTCGCCTACGCCCGGATGACCGACGCGATCAGCGGTTCGCCCGTCGAAGCGGTGCGCGTGGCGGATCGCCGCAGTTCGGCCGCGCAGCCGCAGGACGTTGGCGGAGCGCTCACCCGCTGGGTGACCGGCGCTCCCTCCCCGTCACATTTCAGGGTGCCGAATCCGATCGGAGCAGGAGAGATCTCGATCGCGCTCTTCCGGCTCGGAGCTCAGGACGACGACGGGATCTTCGTCGCCGGCTCGAAGCGCTCGGACTTTCCGAGCGCGATGGAAACGCTCCTGCTGCAGGTCGCGGTGAATCAGGCGGCGATCGCGTTGCAGGAGGCTCGGCTCCTGAGCGAGGAGCGGCGGGCGGCAGAGATCCTCGAGCAGCGCGTCCTTGAACGGACCCGGCAACTGACAGCCGCCAACGAAGAGCTGCGAAAAGAGATCCTCGAGCGGGAACGTGCCGAAGCTCAGGGGAAGCAGGCCGAGGAGGCACTGCACCAAACGCAGTCGGAGCTCGCTCACATGTCGCGGGTCATGACGATCGGAACATTGACTGCCTCGATCGCTCATGAAGTGAACCAGCCGCTCGCCGCGATCGCCGCAAACAGCAGTGCCTGTCTACGTTGGCTCGATCGCGATGAGCCCGACCTGAATGAGGCGCGGAGCGCGGCGGAGCGCATGATCAAGGACGCGCAGCGAGCGAGTGATGTCATCCAGCGGATACGCGACGTCGTGAAGAAGTCCGTCCTCAATCGAGTCCTGCTGGACATCAACGAGATCATTCACGAAGTCGTCGACCTCGTGCAGAGCGAGGTGCGCAACCATCGGGTGGTACTCGTCACGAAACTGTCCGCCGAGCTTCCGCGGGTACTGGGCGACCGCGTCCAATTGCAGCAGGTTCTCCTCAACCTGCTGCTCAACGGGATCGAAGCGATGGTTGCCATCACCGACTGGCCGCGGGAGTTGCGGATCAGCTCCGAAAGTCCTGCATCGGACACAGTAGTGGTCGCGGTGCAGGACTCCGGTGTCGGCCTCGACGCGCAGACGATTGCGCGGCTCTTCAATCCGTTTTTCACGACCAAGCGCGAAGGCATGGGCATGGGCCTCTCGATCAGCCGTTCGATCAGCGAGGCGCATGGCGGCCACCTTCGCGCCTCGCCGAACGCTGGTCCCGGCGCGACCTTTCAGCTCACCCTGCCCACACCTGGGGACCATCCGTCCTGAGCGCCGGCGTCCGCCGGGTTGCGGACACGCTGCTGACGTCAACGCTGCCGATCTCCGCGGGCTCGTTCAAAAGATCGGCAATGCACGCATCGATCTGCTCGCGATCGGAGGGGGTCATGCAGAACATCGTGAAATGCGCCCAGAGGCTCTGCACGACGCGGTATTTGCTGTTCGGGATGAGTTTCTGCTCGGCCTCGCAATCCTCAGGTGGAAAGAACATGTCGTGCGAAAACGGCACGACCAGGGTCTTTGCCTTGATCCGGCCGAGCGCCGCAGCAAGGTCGCCATTCGTGTGGCGGGTGACGTCGCCATGCCGCCACTTCCAGCTCTGCCAGATCAGATTGTTGGGATCCATCGGCAGGAAATACGCCTCCCAGAAGCGATGCAGGAAGTCCTCGAGCGACGTGAAACCAACTTCCCGCCACGCTTCGTCGCGATAGAACTGCTGGCAGAGGCCCATCACCGACCAGAGCTGCGCGTGACGGAGAATGCCCGCACGAACGTCGCGTTGATCGTGATAGAAGCCGCCGTTCCAGGCGGGATCGGATTTGAGGGCGTCTTCGTGTGCGCGCACGAAAATGTAGTCGTGCGGCGTCGTCTTCGCGGTCCCGGCGAAGGGAAGCGCGCGCTTCACCATGTCCGGATAGCGCACGGCCCATTCGTAGGTCTGCTCCGCGCCCATCGACCAGCCGAGGACGAGCTCGAGACGCTCGATGCCATAGTGCTCCGTCACGAGGCGGTGCTGGGCGCGCACATCGTCGCCGATCGTGACGTTCGGAAACGCTCCGCCGTTGAACGGCGCCGGCGTGTTGCTCGGCGACGACGAGAAGCCGTTGCCAAATTGCCCGGGCAGGATGATGAAGTACTTCTTCGGATCCAGCGGCCGCCCTTCGCCGATGAAAATCTCCATCGCCTTCGGCGTGCCCGACCACATGTGCGGAAACAGGATGGCGTTGTCTTTGGCCGCATTCAGCTTGCCGTGCGTTTTCCACGCAAGCTTCGCGTTGGGAAGGGTGATGCCACTCTCCAGTTCGAAGTTGCCGAGGTCAAAGTATTCGTGGGGCCCGTGCTGCGTTTCGGAGTAGTAGTCAGATTCGTTTTTCACGTTTTTGCTCCTTTCTTTCAAGAAGCAAGTTAGACCCGCAGACGCGCCGCGACGATTGTGCAAAAGGGCATTAGCTATAAGACGGAGGTGGGAGGGGGACCATGCTTTCGTATATAGGGTCGGGGAGATCCGAGGTCACCGGTGGCGATGACGGGGAGGCCTCCGGCGGGCCCGCCCGGCCGGCAGCGCGGGTTGGGCCCCAGCCTGAACGCACGCCTCGCGCGAAACACACGTTGGGCGACGACTTGTATGACAAACGCTGCAGGCCCGCCGTCTACCGAGCGAGCGTCGGCGCGGGGCGCCCGGATCTCGCCGCGTAATGCAGAGCGCTACCGACAGGCACAGCGACGGTTGTCAGCTGATGCTCTGGTGTAGCAAGAGATCCAGCCCCGAGCCAGGCATCAGTCCCGTCAGCTTCTGATATGTCTCGAGCGCCTGCACCTCAGTCATGCTTGCGATCAGATCAACAACGAGTCGCGTCCGGGTGCTGTCGGTTTCCAGGCCTTCCGCGCGGAGCTTCAAGAGCTGGTCTCGTGTCGACAATGGCAAGACGTCCGGCTCCTTCGCCTCGGCGGCTTCTCGGAACGCCGTAAATAGGAATTTGATCAACTGTTTCTGCCCCCGCTGCTGCGCAGCCAGCGCAGGATTGCGGATGACATAGACCCACGTCAGCTCTTTCAAGAGGTTCACCTCTTGCTCGATCTCAGGGTCGATTTCCACGGAGCGCGGCGAGCTCGTAGAGGGCTCCCGCAGTTGGATTGCATCAATGTAGCGGCCGATGAGTGCGGACGTGAATGTACGCAGCACGGCCCGCTGCGAGCGCGTCCCCTCGAAACGTTCGCGCGGGAACAGCGGAGCAATCTCTTCCTGCAAGCGCTTGAATAGATTCTTCTGCTCGGCTTCCGTCAGCTTTCGTTTCTTCCCGTCGCGAACGATCTTGATGTGATCCTTCGCGCGGTCGAAGAAGCGAGTCTGCTCGGCGTCGGACACCGCCAGACGATCGAGAGGAATGAGGTTGGCTTTGAAAAAGTCCTCGACGTCATGAACGGAGTACGCGATGTCATCGGCCCAGTCCATGATCTCAGCTTCAGCGGTCTTGACGTCCTTCGTGATGGTGTCCTCTCTTCTGGCCCAGTCAAACACATCGCGTTCCGAGTGGTAGGCGCCCCACTTCTCGCTTCGATCGCCTGCCGCTTCCCAAAGCCATGGGTATTTCAGCACGGTGTTCAGCGTAGCTCGCGTCAGGTTGAGGCCGTCCTGCTCGAAGCTGCGCATCGCGAGCTTCGTTACGATTCGGAATGATTGAGGATTGCCTTCGAATGCTTCGAAGTCGCTGACGCCCGACGCTGCCTGCTTCAAAGCCGATTCGGCCACATGGCCAAACGGCGGATGCCCGAGGTCATGCGCCAGTCCGCCGGCCTCGACCACGTCGGGATCAATGGGAACCGCACTTTTCGCTAATTCGGCTTGCTCGAAAAGGAGCTTTTCCACGATGCGTCGACCGAGCTGCGCCACTTTCAACGAATGCGTGAGGCGGTTGTGGAAGATGAAGCCCTCGGACGCACCTACGACCTGTGTCACGCCCGCCAGTCGACGAAACGCTGAGCTGTACAGGATGCGATCCCTGTCGCGCTGAAACGCATTGCGATACTCGTTTTCAGGTCCTGCCGCGTGAAACCGCGCGCTCCTCATGCACCGGATCCCACCGCTATGTCGTCGCTAGAAAGAAGTAGAAGCTGTCGATGCATGAACGCGGAGGCGCAGCGCTTTGGTCAATTGCACGCGGCGGTTTGCGACCAGCCGCCAGATCGCTTCGGCAACGAGAGCGTCCGTGAAATCCGGGCGGCGCTGGAGATCATCGATGATGGTCTTCGGAAGCGACTCCTGTCTTGCCGTGACGGCGTCGAGGACAGCCTGCTCAACTTCTTCAACATGCGCCATTCTTATCTCCCGTGGCCGAGAGTTTAACATCTAAGCATCCCTCCGTGATCCGCATCCACGAGCCGAGTAGCGGCCACAGTTCCCGGAAAGCTTGGGTCTTCTTCGTTCTGAGTGCGAGGAAACAAACCTTCCGGCCCAAAGCAGGATTTCGTAATATGGTCACCAGAGCGTGCACGGCGGCTGGCGGGTGTTCATTCTCGACAATAATCAGTCGTGCGCTCGTATCCGCGGCAGCTCCCGTATAGGTAATGATCGAGATTCTCGGCCAGATCGGTCGGAACGCGTTCCCAATCCTCAGGAGGTAGACTCGCGCCAAGGTCGATCACCGGCTGCGTCCGTGATTTCCGCCTCGTGCTCCGGCCGGAACTTCGCCGGAACCTTGGCTCCAGCCGCGTCCCGGATCGCGAAGTTGCGCTGATCGACGTCTGCGGAGCGCACCTCGCCGACGATCTCCACGCGATCCTCATACACCGCTTCGAGCAGCCGCTCCACTCGCGTGCGCGTATCGCAGGTGAACTCGGCTGCTTTCGAAGAGCGGACTGCGCGCGTCTTGATGGCCTCGCCTTCCCGAAGATTCTCGCCAGCGCCGCGAGAAAGGGCAGCGCGGCTTTCGGCATGCGTTCCGGAACAGGACGATCCTCGGAGACCGCAGCGATCGTCTCGTCGATGAGCTGCGCCGCTTCGTCGATTTCATCGCGCGGCGCTCGAAAAGGAGGGAGTCGTCGTGCGACACGACGCGCTTGATGGGCACGACCGCCGATCCGGCCTCGATGGAGTAGAACTTCAGACGAATCGACTCTTGGAACCCTTCGGCAACCGCTGCCGCTCTCGATTCTCGGACCGCCACAGCTCCTTCGCCGTCTCGATGAGGAGCTTGCGGTACGCCAGCAACTTCGCGAGCACGTCGAGCTCCAGACCTGCGTCATCGAAGCGCCGCCCGGAAAACGTGATCGTCGTGACGTCGCGGATCTTGTCGCTCATGGCGGCACCTGAGCCTCCGAGGATACACGGAGGGAACGCTCCGCGCGCGTAGCGATCAGAGAAGGAAACGAGGGAACAGGTTTCGGGTGTGATCAGTCGAACAATGCGTGCGAGCCTTCGCCAGGCGGTATCGGAGGATGTGCTGAGTCTCAGCTTGTCGGCCACTACGGTGACCGCTTCGCCGACGTTCGCGGACTGCGCGGGTGCCGGTCGAGCACTTCGACGAGTTTCGAAACGTTGCATTCCAGCGCGTCCGCCAAGCGCAGGAGGACGACAAGGCCCGGCAACATCAAGCCGCGTTCGACATTGCTGATGAACGCGATACTCGTAGCGCAGTGTTCAGCGACGTTGCCTTGCGTCAGTCCTCGGGCGAGCCTGAGCTTCCGCAGATGCGCACCAAAAAGCTGTCCTTCTTTCGTCGCCGCTGGCTTCACGAATATCTGCTCTCCTACTTGACAATCGAGCGATCGCGATTTATCGTTAACGACAAGTAAGGAGACCGCTAATGCTCGACCAACCCACCCTCTCCCGCATCCGCCACATCTTCCTCCACCCACGCCCGTCCTTCGCCCTCATGACCGCAGCAAACCTGCTCGGCATGACGCTCAAAGAGCTGCGGCGCGGGATCGAGGATGGCTCGATTGTAGCGGTTTCAACGGGCCTCGGGCAGCGGGTGACGCGCGAGGAGATGATGGCGGCGGCGATGCGGGTGTGGGAGCAGGGCGTCATCGAAGAGGCGCTCGGCGACGATGCGGCGGCGGTACTGCCGGAGGCGATTCGGCTCGTGGAGTTGCGCGCACGCGTGCCGCGGTATCAGCAGGAGATGCTGCGCTATCTGACACGGCGGGATGGGACGACGGTCGACGAGGTATTGACGCGCGAGCTGGAAGACGTGGCGTGCGCGCATTCCGAGGAGCTGGCGGCGGCCGTGCCTGGGCTTGAGATCGCCCTCGGGTGGCCCGAGAGTGCCGTTGTTTCGTCAACCTGAAACCTCGGAGCAGAGGATCGAACAATGCGACGGAAGAAGACACAATCGAGTGAGCATCACGAGCCGCTGCCGCCGAGCCGGCGCGGCGGGAAGGGCGTGCCGCGGGAGCTGAGCATAACCACGCTCTGGCGCGCGAGCGCCAAGCCGCGTGCCGGCGGAAAGCCCGTCCCTTACGTTCGCCTCTCCGGCCGATGGCTGGAGCAATTCGGATTCGCTCGCGGCTCGCGCGTCTTCGTCGCGGCCGAGCAGGGGCGGCTTGTGCTCACGATCGCCGATCCGCCGCGCTGAAGTTGACGCGCTGCGCTCGCAACTGAGCGCCCCGCCGGAGCATGCAAGCCGCAGAGAATCGTATTCATGCGACGCCGGAGCACATTCACCCGACGCGCGAAGGGGTGAATCTCGTCTGCAGGACACTGAATGCGAACCGCGATCGGATGAATCTCGCCTGCAGGATGGTGAATCCGACGCGCGATCGGATGAATCTCACTTGGAGGACAGTGCATTCGACACTCCCGAAGAACATGACCAGCCATTGCTGCGACACTCGTTTGGAAAATCGCGCTCGTCATGATGCGCGTCACGCCATCCGCTCGAGACTCATCCCCGTCTCCGCCAGATCGAGCTCGGCGAGCAGCGCGCGGGCGACTTCGTCGCTGATGCGGCGCTCGTTCCTGAGGCGGAGCGCGGCTTGCCGCTCGGCCCGGAACATTGACTGCAGCGTGTCGCGGTAGCCCGCTGCGTATTCGGACGCGATGGCGTTGTCACCATGGAGCGCGGCCAGGCGGGTTTCGTAGTGCTTTTTTACGTGATCGTAGTGATGGTCGGGGACGGCGCCTTCTCCGTGCAGCGATTCGAGCGCCTCGAGCGCCGATTCCGCGACGAGCCGGCGGGCGTCGCGCTGTTCGGTGTCCGCCGCTGCGGCGTTGTGGAGGCCCAGCGTTCGGATCACGGCGGGAAGCGTGAGTCCCTTGACCACCACGGAAATGAAGATCACACCGAAGGTGAGAAAGATGATCATCGGCCGTTGCGGAAACGTCCGCGGCAGCGACATCGCCGCTGCAAGCGCAATCACGCCGTTCATGCCGGCCCATCCGATGAGGAACTTGTCGCGCGCCGACGGCACGGATTGATCGCGATGCAGAAAATGCCTTGCGACAAAGGCGGCAAACGACATGGCCGGGAAAACCCACAGCAGCCGCAGGAGAACAACGACCGCGCTCAGCACGAGCACGGAGACCACGAGCGCGCTGGTATTTGCTCCGCGCAGACTCTCCAGGATCTCGCGCACTTGCAGACCGATCAGCACGAAGACGATGCCACTCAGCAGGAACCCGAGCGTGTTCCAGACGATGCCGGATTCCAGCCGCACGCGCGCCGATCGCGATTCATCGCTGCGGCGGCTGTGGAGTAGGCCGCATGCGACCACGGCCAAGACACCCGAGGCGTGCGCCGCCTGGGCGACGAAGTAGACGGCGAAAGGGACGAGCACCGTGGTGCCGATGACGATCGGCGCATCGTCGACGCCGCGCTCCACGCGGTGGATCACGACCGCCACGGCTAATCCGATGGCGATTCCGGCAACCGTCACGTAGACGAAATGGGCAATGTCCCCGCCGATGCTCGGAACGCCGGTGCGCAGCAGCATCGCTACGCCGAGGTGGAACGCCAGCAGGCCGGTGGCGTCATTGAGGAGACTCTCCTCCTCGATGACGTCGATGAGCTGCCTGCGCATGCGGAGGCGGCGTGCGATGGACGTTGCCGCGATCGCGTCGGTCGGAGCGATCACGGCGCCGAGAATGAATCCAGTCTGCCAGTTGAATCCGGGCAGAAATGCCGGCGCGATCACCGCGATGCCGAAGACCGTGAAGACCACCAGACCCACCGCCAGCACGAGAATGATCGGAAGGTCGCGCTGGAGCGATGGCCATGACGTCTCCCACGCCGCGCGGTACAGCAGCAGCGGAAGGAACAGGTGAAAGATGATTTGCGGATCCAGTTGCACGGGAGGCAGACCCGGCACGAGGCTGATCAGAATGCCCGCGATCACCATGACGATCGGATACGGCACGGACAGACGCCGGGCCACGACCGCGAACGCCACAACGATCAGCAGCAGTTCGAGAACGGTCTGCGCGTCATTGAGCTCCATGCGGCGTCCAGAGTGCGGGCAGCGGATTCGGTGCGGGCTTGCGGCTGCGGAGCTTCTCCATGTACACGTAAAAGACCGGCGTGACGAACAGCGTCAGCGTCTGTGAGAAGAGCAGGCCGCCGACGACGGCGAGGCCGAGTGGCCGCCGCGACTCGGAACCGGCGCCGAAGCCGAGCGCGATCGGGAGTGTTCCCATCAGCGCCGCCATGGTGGTCATCATGATCGGCCGGAACCGCACGACGCACGCGTGATAAATGGCCTCGTCCGCAGGCGTTCCGTTCTTCTGCGCCTCGACGGCGAAGTCGACCATCATGATGCCGTTCTTCTTCACAAGACCGACCAGCATGATGATGCCCACGAACGCATAGATCGACAGGTCGACGTGAAACAGCACCAGCGTCAGCAATGCGCCGAATCCGGCGAACGGCAGCGCGGAGAGAATCGTCAGCGGGTGAATGAAGCTCTCGTACAGGATGCCAAGGACGACGTAGATGACGGCGATGGCGATGACGAGCAGCAGGCCGAGACTGCCGAGCGACGACTGGAACGCCTGCGCGTTTCCTTGGAACGACGTACTGACCGTCGACGGGAGCGTTGCTCTCGACGCGGCGGTGACGTCGGCAACGGCCTGGCTGAGCGCGTAACCCGGCTTCGTGTTGAAGGAGATCGTCACCGACGGCAACTGACCGGAATGATTGACAGCCAGCGGACCGGTCGACTTCGTGATTTTCGCGACCGTACTGATTGGAACCAGCGTCCCTGACGGTGCGAGGACATACAGCATCGACAGCGCCTCGGGATTCTCCTGGAACCGCGGCTGCAGCTCCATGATGACGGAGTACGTGTTGTTGGGCGCGTAGATCGTGGAGACCTGGCGCGTCGCGTACGCGGAAGAGAGGGCATCGTTGATCTGCTGCTCGGTCAAGCCGAGCGATGCGGCGCGTTGACGATCGACGTCGACGACCACCGTGGGATTGCTCATCAACAGGTCCGTATTGACGTCGATCAAACCCGGCAGCGTTTTCATCCTGTCGACCAGCGCCTGCGACGCGGTGTACAGCGCCTGCGTATCGGTCCCCTGCAAGGTGTATTGATACGGCGAGGCGGACTGCCGCCCGCCGACCCGGAACGGCGGCGGGTTCTGCAGCGACGCGGTCAGGCCCGGAATGGCGTTGAGCTTCGGCCGCAACCGCGCCATGACGACGTCGACCGACGATTTGCGCTGCGGCATCGGAATGAGCCGCAGCAGGATCGTGCTCGTGTTTCCGGCACTGACGGTCGACAAGTACGACGCAACGTCGGGATCCTTCGAGACGACGTCCATGGCCGCGAGCTGATGACGCACCATGTCCGGGAATGCGATGCCCTGCTGTGCCTGCAGCGCGATGCGCACGTCTCCCGTGTCTTCGCTCGGGATGAATCCCTTCGGCACCGTGTAGAACAACCAGACCGTTCCGGCGAGAATCACCACCGAGATCGCCATCGTCGTTGCGCGGCGCGCGAGGCACAGGCGTAATCCGCGCTCGTACAGACGGAGCATCGCGTCGAAACCGCGCCCGGTCCAGCGGTAGAGTTTCCCATGTTCCTTCTCTCCGTGCGCACGCAGCATCCTGGCCGACAGCAGCGGCGTGAGCGTCAGCGAGACGAGACCGGAGACGAGGATGGCCGCGCCAATCGTCACGGCGAATTCATGGAAGAGCCGGCCGAGAATACCGCCCATGAAGAGAATGGGAATGAATACGGCGGTCAGCGAGATCGTCATCGAAACGATCGTGAAGCCGATTTCCTTCGATCCGTTGAATGCCGCCTCCAACGGTTTTTCTCCCATCTCCATGTGCCGCACGATGTTCTCGAGCATGACGATCGCGTCGTCGACCACGAAGCCGACCGACAACGTGAGCGCCATCAGCGACAGGTTGTCGAGCGAGTAGCCGAACTGGTACATCACGGCGAACGTACCGACGACCGACAGCGGCAGCGCGAGCGACGGGATCACGGTGGCGGAGAGGTTCCTCAGGAAGAGAAAGATCACCATCACCACGAGGAAGAGCGTCAGCATGAGCGTGAACTTCACGTCCGTGACCGAGGCGCGGATCACGTCGGCCCGGTC
>DASYJY010000118.1:0-15688 GCA_035995985.1 Thermoanaerobaculia bacterium
AGATGCAGCTCAGCAATGACGCGACCGCGAAAGCGTATCTGACGATGGTCGGGGAGCGCATTCACGCCGCCACGCCGCTGGCGGACCGCCCGTTCACGTTCGATATCGTCAATGATCCGAACGTCAACGCCTTCAGCATTCCCGGCGGACACATCTACATCAACAGCGGTCTCATTGCACGAGCGGACAAGGCCGACGAACTGGCTGGCGTCGTCGCGCACGAGATCAGTCACGTCGTCGCGCGCCACGTCATCAAGCAGGTGGAAACGCAGCAGGAGATCGGCGCGATCGGCTCCATTCTCCTCGGCCAGAATCCGGGAGCTCTGCAGCAGTTGCTGGCGCAGGTGATCGCCGGCGGCGCGATGGCGCGTTTCAGCCGCGCCGACGAAAAAGAAGCCGACGACCTCGGCCTGCAATACATGGCGAAAGCAGGCTACGACCCGCACGGAATGCTGGACATGTTCCAGAAGCTGCTAAGCCTGGAGAAGGGCGGCAACAGCTCCGTCACGCGCTTCTTCGCCGACCATCCCGGTACGCAGGACCGCATCAACGACATCTCCGGCCGCATTACGAAGATGGGCAATCCGACGGGCGTCGTCGACGACCCGGCCTATCACTCAAGTTTGAGGGACCGGGTCGCGAGGTAGGGTTGTTGGGGGCCGCGACTCGCGGCCCCCACACTTCAGAACAATTCGTTGATTGGCTGGTACGTGCCGTCTTTCGCGAAGGGGACGTATTCGAATCCGCGATTGAGCGGATCGTCGTGGCGGACGGTCGTGTAGTCGATGCCGAGGGCGGAGTAGAGGGTTGAGGTGACATCCTCGGGGCGGATGTCGCGGTTCGCACTCCATCCGAAATCGCTGACGCTGCCGCCGGTCGCGTCGGTCTTGCCGATCACTTGACCGCCGCGGACGCCGCCGCCGGCCCAGACGGTGGTCATGCGCAGATTGTGATCGCGGCCGGCCTGATTGTTGAGAACGCCGACGGTGCGTCCGAACTCGGCGACGACCACGACGATCGTCTCGTCTAGCAGCGTCTTTCCGGCGACCGACCCGGGCATCGAGGACAGATCGGCGAGCAGCGATGCGTAGGCGGGATCGAACTGTGCGCACTGGGTGTAGAGCGAGTTCACGCCGGCGGCCGGCTTGTCGTAAATGCCGCTGTGATGATCCCAACCGCCGAGGGTGGCCTGGACGAAGCGGGTGCCCTTTCCCGCGGCGACGAGATTGCGCGCCACGATGAGCGAATCGCCGAATGCCGTCGCGCCGTACTTCGTGTGATCGGCAGGCGAGAAGCTGAAGGTGGCGTTGATGTTCGGCGCGTCCATCAGCGCCTTCGATTGCGTGTAAAAGTCGTTCATGTCCAGCGACGCTTTGCCGAGAATGCCGCTGGTGCGGTTCGCGTCGAGCGAATGCAGAAACGACCAGCGGTCCGAAAAGCGCGTGACGCCGTCCGGATGCGCGATTGTCGGGAGACCGGTCGCGGCCGGCACGACCTGAAACGGCGCATACGAAGCGGGGAAGTAGCCGGACGACGGAATGCCGGCAGAGTTCAGAGCGATGAAGCCCGGAAGGACGTCGGTAGGCAACCGTTTGATCTGCGACTCGAGCGCGACCACCGCACCGATGTGCGGCGCGATCGCGCCGGTGGCGCCGCCGGGATTGCGCGCGATCTGCGCCCACGACTGGCCGAGCGTGTGAACGGCGGCCCAGGAGAGGCCGGAACGGACGAACGCGATCTTTCCGAGCTGCGCGGCGGTCAACGGCATCAGTGCCTGCGGAAAACGGACATTGTTGTTGTCGTACGAGGTCGGATTGAAATCCGACGGCGTCCATGCGCCCTCTTTCAGATCCCAAGTGTCGATGTTGCTCGGAGCACCAGGGAGGAAAATGAAAATGGCGTTTTTGGCAGTGTTGTGAAGGGTGACGTTCGGCGCGGTCGTCGCAGCCTGCAGCAGGCGCGGGCTGAAGACGTCGGCGAAATAGGAGGCCACAAGGCCCGTACCGGCGACCTGCATGAAGCGGCGGCGCGAAAAGCCTTCGCTCTTGCCGAGCGGAAATCCGCTCGCTTTGGTGCAGTCAGGGCACTCGATGGTGCTCTTGGGAAGTCTCGGCTTTGCCATTGTCGTCAGTCCTTAATTGAACAGAAACTCGACGGAGTTGAGAAGCACCCATTGCAGGTCTTCAGTCTTGTTTTGGAGCGTGCCGCTCTTCAGGTATGCGACCGCCTGTGTCTTCTCGGCCGCCGTCGGATAGCGCGACAGCGTGTAGAGATAGAGCTGGTCGGCGATGACATTCGGGTCCGTCGTCGAGGCAAGCGTTTTCGCGACCGTCGAATTCGCGGTGTTCTTATGCGTGCGATTAACGACGACCGTCCCGTCATTCATCAGCGACAACGCCTGCGCGATCGAGCTGTCGTTCGAGCGGGCCTGATCGTCGCGATTGCCGCGTCCGAATTCGTCGAGGAAGCGGCCATAGACGTTGTTCCTGACCTCGAGTGTGTCCGGGAGCTTCATCGCCGAGGTCACGGCCGGAAGTCCGCCGGCGATGTTGTAGGTCACCGGAACGCTGGTCGCCTTCGCAATCGCATCGAGCATCGACTCCGCCATCAGACGGCGCGGGATGTGACGTGCGTAGTACGGCGTCCATGACTCGTTCCACGTTGCCGCCGGGTATTGCGTCGAGAGCTGGTAGGCGTTCGACATCACCATCGTGCGCAGGATGGCGCGCAGGTCGTAGTGGCTGGTCGTGAAATCGTTGGCGAGAAGCGTGAGAAGGTTCGGATGATTGGGCTGGAGCACCTGTCCCGCGGGGAGATTGTTCGGATCGAGGCGGGACGGATCGATGTTGTTGGCCGGCTCGACGATGCCGAGGGCAAACAGCTCTTTCCAGAGATAGTTCACGGTGGCGATCGCAAACTGCGGCTGCGCCGTGAGGATGCGGCCGAAGGCATCGCGCCACGGTTCGCCCGCGCGCGGCTGCTCGCCAGTCGCAAGAAAGGCCGGATTGACGCTGGTCTGGGTACCGATCGGAACGCGCGACGTCTTGTTGCCGGAGTTGGTGTTCAGGTTGTAGGCCCCGGTGGGGTTGTCGGAGATTGTGAAGCTGGACTGATTGTCGCCCGCCGTAGTCCGTCTGGAACGGCCGCGCGAAAAGAACGCCGCGTTGCCCCAGAAGTCGTAGCGGGCGTGCGACTTCAGATACCAGTTGACCGATTCCAGATGGCCGAGGCCGTTGTGGCAGGAGAGGCACTGCATCGGCATGCCGAGGAACATAACGCCCGACTCAGCTGCCAGATTGTCATACGTGTCCTGGGCCGGTCCGTTCGCCTGGATCTGGCGCACCCAGAAGTTCGCGCCGCCGGTCGTGAAACTGTCGCCCGATGCGCCGATGATCTCGCGCACTATCTGGTCATACGCCTTCTTGTTCTTGATCGAGTCGTGAATGTACGTGTAGTAGGCGTTGCGGCCCGCCGGCAGCTCGCGGCTGCTCGACGAGACCTGAACGTTCTGTACGAGATCGCCGAACCACATCGTCCAGCGATCGACGAATGCATCCGACGCGAGAAGCGCGTCGATCGTTTTCGTGCGCTTGTCGGAGGACTTGTCGTTGAGGAACGCCTGCACCGCGGCGGGATCGGGGATCTGGCCGGTCAGATCGAGATTCACGCGGCGGAAGAACTCTTCGTCCGATGAGATCGCCGACGGCACGATCCCGTCCGTCTTCATCTTCCCGAAGATCTCCGTGTCGATGTAGTTGATGGATGCCGGATACGACGTCCCTCCCGATGGCGGCTCAACGGCCCGTCGCCGGCCGCTCGGAGCGACCGCCTCGGCACGGACGGAGAGCTGATGGTAAAGGCCGGCCTGCTGCTCGTGCGGCGAGCGGAGGTCGAACGGTCCGAAGGGGCACGTTTCCTTTTCAGCGCCGAGGAGGAGCGTCGGCGCGACGACCGCAAGTGCTATCCATTGTTTCATGGCGTTTTTGACTCCCGTCACAGGTGAATGTTTACATCGTACGCCTGCCTGGCGCAGCCTACGACGCGGGGTCGACTTCGTGCAGCTTGCGGATGTCGACGGAGACGGTGCCGTCCGGATCGAGAGGGTTGAACATGTTCCGGAACTTCGCGCCCCACACGATCTCGTCGACTTTGTACGACGAGCGCGTATGCACGGTCTGCGAGAACGTTTCGTCGAAGCCGTTGAGCAGGATGAGCAACTCGGCATCGAGCGCGCGCAGGTCGTCCGGCGAGCACGTGTTGAGCGGACTCGTTTCGTCGATCGGATGGACGATCGTCCACGCCAGCGGAAAGAAGACCACACGCTCGCGCTCGAGTTTAAGAGGAATGAAGTCGCGGTCGGTGGCCTGGCCGCCGCGCCGGCGTCGCGCCAACAGCACTTTCGCTTCCATCTCCACGATCTCGTTCCGCTTCTTGTTGACGATGCGGAACATGAGCGCGGTCTTTCCGCGATATGGCGCGATCACCGCGACCTTGCTGAAGGCGATCTCCGCCCGCGGCCGCGCGAATCTCGCGAACATGATGCCGGCGATGATGGAAAAGCCGAGCAGGCCGACCAGCGATTCGAGCGCCACCATCAGATTCGCAGCGAACGTGACCGGAACGATGTTGCCGTAGCCGATCGTCGCAAGCGTGTGGACGGAGAAGAAAAACGCGCGGGTGAATCGCTCGATCGCCGCTTCGTTGCTGAAGCCTGTCAGCGCGCCGGCGCCGCAGGCGACAAACGCGGCGGCAAAGAGCGCGTTCAGGACGACGTATGCCACGGCAACGTAGCCGAGGAACTTCGGCCAGCTGATCGTCAAAAAATAGTGATACGTGGAGAGTGCTTCCCAGTATCCGAGCCCTTCGCGGCGAACGTTGAACGTGCCGTCGCGATTCAGCAGGCGCTTACGGCTCTCCCGCGACACGACACTGCCGAAGCCGAGGTCGAGATTGGGATCGTCGGTCGGGACGGGCCGGAGGTCGGCAGACATGCGCAGTAGATTAGTGGATTCATCGATTCCTAGACTAGGAAAGTCTCCTGAGAACGCGGGCGTCTCGCCCGCGTTCCCGGAACACTAATGAATCAACGACACCGCGATCGCCAGCAGCAGCACCAGCACGACGCCGAGCGAGACCCACATCGCCTGCACGGTAGGGCGGTGCATGTCGACGGTCTCGCGGCGCTCGCCGAGCAGGTACTGGAGATACTCGACGCGCGGCTTAACGCTGGCGACTTTCTCTTCCAGATCGGGATAGATGACCTGGTTGATGTCGGGGACGATGATCACCGGGATGAACGTCGCGCCGCCGGCGCGGGTGACGTAACCGGTGAGCAGATCGTTGTGTGGCTGATCGCCGTCGGTCACGAGGCAGTGATAGACGGTGGTCGACTGCAGCACGGAGAGCGCTTTGCCGGCCACACTGCGCGCTTTGTACGAGTTCACGACGCTCTCCGACGTCTGCCGCAGGATGCGTTCGTTGAGATCGTGAACGCGCGTGAAGATGAAGACCGTTTCGCCGGCGGCGAAGGAGATCTTCTCGGCGCGGCGGTAGATGATCTCGCCGTAGCTTCGCCAGTCCTCGTCGGTCAGATCGGTCGTGAATCCTTCCTCGATCAGGCGCGCCATGAGGCGGCTGGCGGGATCGGAGTCGGCAGGTGATTCGGGCGGCTTTTCAGCTTTCAGTTCTTGCATACTTTTCAACGAGCCGGATCAGGTCCGGAAACTCAAACGGTTTGCCGAGGTAATCATCGGCGCCGCACTGCTTCGCTTTTTCGGCGATGTCGCGGTCGCCGGAGAGGACGACGTAGGGAATCGAGCGGGTTTCCGGCTGCGATTTCAATGCGCTGCAGAGCGCCTCGCCGTTCATCCCTTTGATCGTGAGATCCGCGAAGATCATCTGCGGACGCATCTCCTTCGCGCGCGACAGCGCAGTGATGCCGTCCGCGACGACCTGGCAGTCGCGCCCATTGCGCTGCAGGACCAGCGCGACCAAGCGCGCCACCTGCGGATCGTCTTCAACGACGAGGATCAATTCATTACCCCTAATCGAAACGCACTCGCAGCCGCTTGCGAAGATGCCCGCCGACGGCTCCAACGAAACAGCCGAATGTGTTCCATCCTGCATCCTGCCAGCCTGTCACTCGTGTTGGTAGTGCGCTCTGCCACGCCACGAGGCCCAACGCAAATGTCAGGCCCACGGCCAGCGTCAGCAGATACGTGCGCAGGCGATGACCTTCGCCGCCATCGAACGCGAGAAAGGCCAGCGCGCCCCACGGCATGAAGAAGAGGATGTCGGCAATGCCGGGCGCGGCGGTGGCGAGAAGGGCGTCATTCGAGAGAGCGCCGCGGTCGTAACGGTGCGCGAGCGCGACGAGGTCCGGGATGGTCAGGCCCTGCCGGAGATACGCGCGGCCGGACAGCATCGCGATCGTTCCAGCCATCGTAACCGACAGCAGGATCAGCAGCGCGACGGTGATCCAGCGCGGGACGAGGATCGTTCGAATGCTCCGGTGGCCCATCGGCGGCGATTAGACCACGGTCCGCAGATGCGCAATTGGAGGCCTGGTCGCGCGTCGATCGACGCGATACGCGGCGCAGCCTTTGACGAAATTGACCCGAATCAATCGTCCGAAAGCGTCAAGGCGTAGGGTGATTTGGTCCGAGCGAACCAGCACGTACAATCCCGCCGCATGCCACCGACCCGCGATCCTTTGTTTACGCCCCGCTTCGCGATGCTGTGGGTGTATGCCTTCGTCACGTTCTTTTCGGCGTTTCAGTTGCTGCCGGCGATTCCGTTTCGCATCCGGTCCCTCGGCGGGTCGGTCGCGGAGGCGGGATGGTTCCTGACCGTCTATACGCTCGCGAGCGCGTTCTCAGCGCCGGTGATGGGAAGTCTGGCCGATCACTTCGGACGCCGGCGATTTCTGATCACCGCATCGATTCTCTTCGTCGCATTCTCAGCGGCGTACGGCGTGGTGCGGCACCTTCCGCTGCTGTTCGTCATCGGCGCGATTCACGGCGCGGTCTGGTCAGGGCTCATGGCCTCGGCGTCCGCGCTCATGAGCGAGTACATCCCCGAATCACGGCGCACGCAGGGGATGGCGTACTGGGGCCTCGCCAGCAGCAGCGCCATCGCCATCGCGCCAGCGGTCGGTCTTTGGGTCTTCCACTTCGGTTGGACGACTCTCTGCACGGAGTTGACGATCGTCTCGGTGATGATGGTCGGTGGCGCGCTGCTGCTTCGCTCGCACGAGCAAGGTCCCGCCAAACGCCGGCTCGCCGTTTCTGACGCATGGGACTGGCGCGTCATCGCCGCGGCATCGTCGCTGGCAGTGGCCTCGTTCGGCTACGGCGGCGTGACCAGCTACGCCGCGATCATCGCCATCGAACGCCACGTCACGCCGACAGCCATCTATCTGACGACGTACGCGATCTCGCTGGTCCTCTTCCGCGTCTGCTTCTCGCACCTCGGCGACCGCATCGGCCCGAAGCGAATGTTGTATCCGGGTCTGGTGCTGGTCCCGTTCGCGTTCGGCTGGCTCGGCATCGCACACACGCGTTGGGAAATGATCGCCTCGGCCACACTCTTCGGCATCGGCTTCGGCGCCGTCTATCCCGCCTTCGTGACGATCATCCTCGGCACGACCGATCCGGCAAGACGCGCGCGCACCTTCGGATCGATCGTGTGGGCATTCGATACCGGTATCGGCCTTGGCTCATTCGGCATCGGCGCGATCGGACAACACTACGGCCTCGGAAACGCGTTTCTGATCGCCGCCGCGGTGAGCTGTTTCGCGATCCCGATCTTCGCCATGACGTCCGCACGCCTCGGTGGCACTTCACTTGCTGCCGAACCCGAGCATGTCAACACTTCCACCTGACGACGACGAACGCGTGTCGCGCAAAGTCGTCTACGAACACACCGCCACAAGCGGCTCCTCACATTCGGCAATGATCACGATCATCGTGATCGTGGTACTCGCGCTGGCACTGATCGGCTACATCCTGATGCACGTGCACCGGTGAGGAAATGTGGCACAGACACTCATGTCTGTGCTTTTGCGGGATGCAGTGGCTGACCTTGAAATGCAGTGGATGCCGGCGTGTCGGTTCATGCCGTCAGGCCTCCCGAGCCTCACCAGCACAGACAAGAGTGTCTGTGCCACATTGGCCACTGCCGATGAGAACAGATGCTAGATTCGCGGCATGAAACGCGCCGCTGTAATCGTCCTTCTCCTCCTCGCCACAACACTCCACGCCGCGAAGTTCGATGCGAAGGCCGCCGAGCGCTTTGCGAACCTTGCTCTCGCCTGTGTGCACAAGGAGTATCCGAACAAGATCGCGCACAACCTGAACAGCGATGCGGACGTCGCGCCGCCGCGGGCGCTGACGCCGGCGTTTTATGGGTGCTATGACTGGCATTCCTCCGTGCATGGTCATTGGTTGCTGGCGCGTCTTGCGCGAACGTTTCCCGATGCGCCGTTCGCGGCCGCCGCGCGTGCGGCGTTGGCGCAGAGCCTGACCGCGGACAACGTCGCGAAAGAGGCGGCGTATCTGCGAGGAGAGGGTCGCGCCAGTTTCGAGCGGCCGTACGGACTCTCGTGGCTGTTGCAACTCTGCGCCGAGCTTCGCGAATGGGACGATCCGCTCGCGCGCGAGTTGTCGGCGAATCTGCGTCCGCTCGAGCAGGCGGCGAATGAACGTCTGGCGACATGGCTGCCGAAGTTGTCGCATCCGGTGCGATCGGGCGAGCACAGTCAGACCGCCTTCGCGCTCGGATTGATCATCGATTCGACGAACGATACGGCGCTGAAACAACTCGCGCGCGATGCGGCGAAGCGTTTCTACGCTAACGACAAAGCCTGTCCGCTGACTTACGAGCCCTCGGGTGAAGACTTCCTTTCGCCATGCATCGCCGAGGCGGATGCGATGCGGCGCGTGTTGCCGTCGAAGGAGTATGCGGCTTGGCTTTCGGGCTTCCTGCCGAAGTTTGATTCGTTGCGTCCAGAGGTCGTCGTCGATCCGAGTGATCCCAAGCTCGCACATCTCGACGGACTGAATCTCAGCCGCGCGTGGATGCTGGAAGGAATCGCGTCGGGACTGCCGAAGAGCGATCCGCGCGTTGCGTCGCTACGCAAAATTGCCGCCGCGCATCGCGACGCCGGACTTGCGTCGGTCACCGGCGCGCACTACGAAGGCGGCCACTGGCTCGGATCGTTCGCGGTCTACCTCACGACCGGCCGCGGCTTACTTCGCCTTCCGTAACGTCGCCGAATTCACATCCAACTCGTCGATCGGAATCACCTCGACGTTCTTGAAACGCTCCTGCAGTTTCGGCAGAAACTTCTTCGCGTCGCCGACGATGACGATGCTGGCGTCGTTGCCGGCGAGGTGTGCCGCGGCGAACTTCTGGATGTCAGGCGCCGTGATCGCCTGCACGCCGCTGATGTAACGATTGATCTCGTCGAGGCTCAGCCCGTACAGCGCGAGCGTGCCGATGCGTCCGACGAGGCCGGAGTTCGTTTCGAGCTGGCGTCCGAAGCCGCCGATGAGGACGGCCTTGCGCGGTCCCAATTCGTCGTCGGCGACTGGAGTTGTTCCGAGCTTGTTCAACTCGTCGATTACGAGTCCCGCCACTTCGCCAGCAGACTCATTTTTCGTCTGCACTGTCGCGGTGAAGGGACCGACGTCGCGGCGCAGATCGAACGAGCTGCCGGCGCCGTAACTGAGTCCGCGTTTGATGCGGATTTCTTCATTGAGGCGCGATGAATAGCCGCCGCCGAGGATGGAGTTCGTGACCAGCGAGAGGTGATAGGCGGGATCGGCGCGACGCAGTCCGGGACGTCCGGCAACGACGGCCGCTTGTCCGGCTGAGGGCATGTCGACCACGATCACGTGGGATGGCGGAAACTCCTTCACAGGTGCGGGCTCGGCGAGGTGCGAGTTGGCGGCAGGCTTCCATCCGCCGAACAACTCCTGCGCCGTCGCGAACGCCTTGGCCGGCGCGATGTCGCCGCCGAGGACGAGGATGGCGTTGTCGGGGCGGTAGTAGTTGCGATGGAAGGCAACGACGTCGTCGCGCTTGATCGCCGTGAGCGACTGCGGCGTGCCACCGAGATTATGGCCGTACGCACTGTTGCCGAAGATCGCGTGCGCCATCACGAAACTGGCCAGGCGGCCGGGCTGCTTCATCGCAACCGACAGCGCATCGACGTTCTGTTGGCGAAGGCGATCGATCTCGTCCTGCTTGAACGTCGGATGGCGCACGACGTCCGCGAGAAATCCGAGCGCTTGCGGCAGTTTCGACGACATCACGCTGACGTCGGCCGACGATTCATCCCATCCCGCGCCGGTGTCGAGCGTTGCTCCGAGGGCTTCAATCCCTCGCGCGATCTCCTCGGCGGATTTCGTGGTCGTGCCCTTGGTCAGCAGCGAGGCGGTTGTATCGGCGAGGCCGGGTAGGTTGGCAGGATCGGCTTCGCCGCCATTCTTGATGAGCAGCCGCGCCGCGACGAGCGGCACGCCTTTCTTCTCGATGACGATGACGCGCAATCCATTGCTGAGCGTCTTCTCGGCCGGCTTCGGAATCTGCAATTGCCGCGGCGCGGCGGGCGGCGGCGGCGTGGTCTCGACCTGCGCGAAGGCGGGATGGAGCGCGAGCATCAGCGCAGTGGTGGTGAGCAGCGTCGTCTTCATTTCGCCTCCTGCGTGTATGTGATGACGACTGCTTTCGCATCGACCAGATACTTCTTCACGACTCGCTGGACGTCGTCAGCACTAACCGACTGCAATCGCTCCAGACCTCGATTCACATACGCCGCATCGTGAAATTGCGTGATCGCTTCGCCGAGCGCGCCGGCTTTGCCGTCGTTCGTTTCGCGCTCGCGCAACGCGCCGGTGATGATCAGGTTCTTCGCTTTGTCGAGCTCCGCCGAGGAGACCGGCTTCGCGCCGAGCGCGTCGATCTCCTGACGCAGCGCGGCGATGCCATCCTCCGGCTTCTTGCCGCCGGCCATGACCGCGGTGACGGTGAAGAGGCCGGTATCTTCGCGGGTGTCGGCGTTCGCGCTGGCGCGCTGCGCGAGTTGTTTCTTGTAGACGAGCGCCTGATACAGCCGCGATGAATCGCCCTCCGACAGAATCGTCGACGCGATCTGCAGCGCCTCGGTGTCGTCGTTCTGCGCCGGCGGAATGAGCCAGGTCAGTCCGACCGCGGGAAGTGGCACGTTCGCGCCATGCTCGGCGAACTGCTTCTCCTCCGCGCGCGCCGGCTCATTGACCGCGACGCGCGGAATCGCCGTCGATGGTTTGGGCACGGCGCCGAGGTAGCGATCGACCCATGCATCGAACTGCTTCGGATCGAGATCGCCGGCCACGATCAACACAGCGTTGTCGGGCCGGTAGAACGTCGAATGAAACGCCTGCACGTCGGCAAGCGTCGACGCATCCAACTCTTCGATCGAGCCGATGCCCGGCCGTTTGTAGGGATGCACCGCGTACGAATCCCGCGTCAGCGCGTTGTTGAAGCGGCCGTACGACGGCGCGAGGACGCGGAAGCGGTACTCCTCTTTGACGACGTCGCGCTCCGACTTGAAGTTGGCGTCGTCGACCGTGAGCGCGCCCATCCGGTCGCCTTCCGCCCACAGCAATGTCTGGAGATAATTCGACGGGATGACCTCGTAGTAAACCGTCCGATCGGGATGCGTGTACGCGTTGTTCATCCCGCCGACATCCTCGGTGAGCCGGTCCATCATCTCCGACTTCATGTGCGCCGTGGCCTTGAACATGATGTGCTCGAAGAGATGGGCGAACCCGCTGCGCCCCTCGGGATCGTTCTTCGATCCGACGCGATACCACACGTTGATCGCGACGGTCGGCGTGGCGTGGTCCTCGATCGAGTAGACCTCGAGTCCGTTCGGAAGCGTGCGATGCCGATAGTTGATCGGTGGAAACGAAGCGGCTGCCGCGGACGCGGCGATGAAGAGGACAGCAATCGTGACGCGGCGTACGAGCATGCGAGGAGGACCTCCAGGAATCGCGACGGACTATATCAACGCACTCTTTCGGCGATGCCTTTGCGGATCAGTTCATCGAGCATCGGTTGGATTTTGTGGTCGATCTCGCGTGCGAGCTCGGATTGGCGTGCGCCGAGGCGCGACTGCTCCTCGCCGAGTCGCGACTGTTCGCGTCCGAGCACTGATTGCTGCTGGCCGAGGTCGTCCTGTTTGCGCGAAAGCTCGCGCTGATGACGTTCGAGTTCGCGGCGGCGCGACTGAATGGCCGGATCGTCGTCATCGTGAAAGCGCATCGCCAGACGCGCTTCTTCGACGCCGACGCGGGCCTGCTCGCGGCCGAGCTCACCTTGACGGCGTCCCAGCTCGCCCTGACGGCGTCCGAGGTCGCCCTGTTTCCGTCCGAGTGCGCCTTGCTCGCGTCCGAGGTCGCTCTGCGGACGATAGAGATCGACCAGCGTCTGGAGCGATGCCGAATCGCGGACGACGTAGGCATGCCCGTCGTGACGGAACCAGAAGAAGTGCCGGCCATACGCGCGGCGCATGTCGTTCATGTCGGTGTCGCCGTCGCCGTTGACGACGTTCATGTCGCCGGCGGAAAGGACGTACTTGTCGCCGTCGTCATCGCGCTCGTACGTCCACGGCTCGGGCGGCGCGGGAGGAGCCGGAGGTGCGGGCGGCGCCGGCGCGACGACGTACATCGATGCCATCGCCGGCGCGGGAGGAGCTGGCGGGGCGGGCGCGGCGGGAGGGGAGGGCGGTGTGGGCGGCGTCGGCGGCGCGTCCGGCCAATCGAGACCAAAGTAGGGGAGCGCCTGCACGTTGGGAAGCATCGCCACCGAAACTGCGGCCACTGCGAGGATTGCAACTATGCGTAGAAGCTTCATAACTCCTCCTGGGCGCTTGGACGCCGGCGGGTTCGAGAAGTTAGGTACGGTGAGAAGCGCGGGAGGTTGCTTTGTCATCCTGAGCCGCCGGAGCCTTGAGCGCGAAGCGCGAAACGGCGGAGGACGGTCGAAGGACCCCCAGCTGCTAACCCGGGAAGGGCGGGAGCTGCGCGTTAATGCAACGGGTTACCAAGCGGGGGGTCCTTCGACCGTCCTCCGCTCTTCGGCTTCGCCGAAGAAGCTCCGGCGGCTCAGGATGACAGTGTCACTCGTACCGAAGCGCTTGAATCGGATCGAGCTCCGACGCCCTCGCCGCCGGATAAATCCCTGACACCAGTCCCACGGTGATCGACACGCCGCAAGACAGCAGCAGCGATCCGATTGTGATCACCGTCGGCCATCCGGCGTAGGCGGCGACGAGCTTCGCCAGGATCACACCGATGATGATTCCCGACACGCCGCCGATCAGGCTGATGGTGAATGACTCGATCACGAACTGCGCTTTGATGTCCTGCTTGGTCGCTCCGATGGCGCGGCGGATGCCGATCTCGCGCGTCCGTTCGAGCACCGAGGCCAGCATGATGTTCATGATGCCGATGCCGCCGACGAGGAGCGAGATTCCGGCGATCGATCCCATCACGATCGAAAAAATCCTCTGCGTTTGCCGGCTCTGTTCGAGCAAGGCCTCGGGGACGACGATCTCGTAGTCGTCGGCGGCGCCGTGCAGCCGCTCCAGCAGCGGGCGGATGAGCGTCGCGGCGTCGCGCGTGGAGACGCCGTCCTGCACCTGCACCAGCAACTCGTCGACCGGCGCATCGAGCGGATCGCGGTCGAACTTGCGCATCGCCGTCGACACCGGAATCCAGATCTCCTGCGCGTTCGACGCAACCGGCACGTCCTTCGACGACGTGGTGCCCGGCTCCTCGCCGGCAAAGAGTCCGATCACTTCGAGCCAGACGTCGTTGACCTTGAGGTGCTTGCCGATGGCCGGGCCGTACCCGAACAGACTGCGCCGCACTTCCTGGCCGATCACGCAGACCTGCGCGTACTCCTGCTCGTCGCGCATGTCGAACATCCGTCCGTCCGCGAGCGACACGGTGGCCACCTTCGGATAGCGCCAGGAGACGCCGAGAACTTTTGCTTTGGCTTTCGCGCCGGGCGCGATGATCTTGTACGGCTTCACTTCGACGCGCGGCAGCACCATCTCCACGCGCGGCACGGCCTCACTGATCGCTTCACCGTCGCGCAGCGAAACGCCGAGCGATTTCTTGCGCAGCTCCGCGCGCTCCTCAGGCTTGATCGTTTTCGCGCGGACGATAACGTTGCGCAGTCCGAGCCGTCCGATCGCTTCGAGCGCCTTCTTTTCGCCGCCGGCGCCGATCGACAGCATGGCGATGACGGCTCCGACGCCGAAGATCATTCCGAGCATCGTCAGGGCGGTGCGCAGCTTGTGCGTGGCCAGATTCTGCAGCGCGACGGTGAACGTTTCGGGCGTGGTCATGCGGCGTTACGAGTCCTTCTCCTCGGTGGGATCGCGCAGCGCGATCTCGTCGCCTTTCGCCAGACCTTTCGTCACCACCACACGGCCGGCTGACGACGAGCCGATCTCGATCACGACCGCGTCGAACTTGTCGCCGTGCTTGCGGTAGACGAGTTTCTTTCCCTGCTTTTCGAAAATTGCCTGACGGGGGATGGAGAACGCGCCTTCGCGGTTCTCGACGTCGAGCGTTGCGCGGACGCGCGCGCCCGGCTTCATCAGCGCCGGATCGGTGTGATCGAGCGTGATCGTGGCGCCGAAGTACTGCACCGGCACGCGCGGAAAACGGGGACGCGCCAGTTTGTCGACCTGCGAAATCTTCCCGGTGATGAGCGAGCCCGGCTTCCCTTCGATCGTCAGCGTGGCCTTCTCGCCAACCGCCAGCCCCGCCGCATCCGCCTCGAGCACGAAGACCTCAGCCTTCATCGACTTGAGGTCGGGAATCTCGCCAATCGGACTGCCCGGCCAGACCGTGTCGCCAACGCGAACGAGGTCGCCGCGCCAGTCGTGCTGCAAAACGAGGATGCCGTCGTACGGCGCGCGCAGCTCGAGTGCGTGCAAGCCTTGCTCGGCGTTACGAATCTTGAGGTCGGCCTTGCGCTGCTCGATGTTGACGAGGTCGCGGTCTGCGGCGGAGAGCTTCGCGCGGACGCCGAGAACGCCTTCCGCGTGTTCCTTCCTGCGGCCGGCGAGTGTTTCGTCGATCTGCGACTCGACGCGCTGAAAACGCGAAAAGACTTCCGCGTCATCGAACTTGAACTGCCGCGCGGCGAGCAACTCGTCGGTGGCTTGACGCGCATCGCGGCGAAGGTTCGTGCGGGTTGTCGACGATTCGCTGTCGGTCTTGAAAAGTTTGTTGCCGGCCGTGTCGTGATCCTCGCGTCCCGCCTGCAACTGCGTTTCGTAGTCGGTGGGATCGAAACGGACGACCACTTCATCTTTCGTCAGCAGCGCGCCGTCGGGAACGATCCAGGCGATCTTGAGCTGGCCCGGCGCGTCGTGCGGCGCAGAGAGGGGAGTGGCCTTCGTCGACTTCAGGTTGCCGTCGGCGGTGACGCGGCGCGCGAAACGGACCGCTTCGACGCGGAAGGTGGGGACGTCGCTGGCTTGATGACAACCGGCAAATAGAAAGATGGTTGCGAGCGCCGCATTCGCGGTGACGGAGCGCTGGCGTCTCGCCGGCTGGCTCGGCGGCGTCCCCGCCGCCGAATGGGAGGCTCGCGCCGGCGTTGTGCTATCAGCAAATGACGA
>DASYJY010000119.1:0-1601 GCA_035995985.1 Thermoanaerobaculia bacterium
TGCCGGGTCGGCGGCGAGGACGCCGCCGAGACGGCAGCGCTCCGAAAAACCTCCTCATCGATCAGCGGCTCATCAAATTCAACATTGATGTGCGTGACCGAACCGCGGGCGTACACACCGAAAATCTCCTCCTGCTCGATCGACTGCGGCGCACCCGTGCCGCGGTATCGCGCGGGACGATCGGCGGTGATCAGGATCAGCGGCGTGCCGGAGTAGTGCGCTTCGATCGCGGCGGGGAGGAGCTCAGCGACGGCGGTGCCGGACGTCGTCACGACGGCAGCCGGACGTCCGGTCAACTTCGCGCGGCCGAGGGCGAAGAAGGCGGCGGCGCGTTCATCGACGAACGAGTAGATGCGAAGGTCTGACCCCGCGAGGACCGCCAGCAGCGGCGCGTTGCGCGAGCCGGCGCAGACGCAGAAATCGGTCGCGCCCAGCGCGCAGGCCTGCTCGATCACGCGCCGCGCTTCGGCGATGTTGGTCATGCGAATGCTTCGACGTGGGCGGCCAGGCCGAAGAGGGCTTTGACCTGCTCCCGTTTCTCGCGCAGCTCCTCGAATTCGCGTTCGACGCGGCTTTCAAGCAGCATCCCTGCGCCGGAGCCGACGCGCACTTGATCGCCATTCCACTGCACGTTGCGGATCGCCACGAGCGCGAGCGCGGATTTGTCTTCGCGCTCAAGTCCGAACGGCGCGCCGAACGTGCGCCGTTTCACTCCGCGATCAGCCTCCCGCAACCAGCGTTCGCCCGCCTCGCTGCGAGGAGAAACGCCGAGAGCTGCGGTGGGGTGGAGGCGGCGAACCATGTCGGAGAATGACATCCGCTCCGATCCGCCGGTCTCATTGAAAAAAATCGGCGTGATGAGATGCGCGATCTTCGGGAGACCCAATATCCCGAGCGGTCCGATCTCGATGTTCCCAAACGGAGAAAGACGCCGGACGATGTCGTCGACCACGAAGCGATGCTCGCGCAGCTCTTTCGAATCGCGCAGCAGTTCGTCTGCGCGGAGAACGGGACGCGTTCCCGCCAGCGCCATCGTCCGATAGCCGCGCGATTCGGCCTGGAAGAGGAACTCCGGCGTCGCGCCGACCAGTCCGTGGTTCTGGTACGCGTAGCCGTACGCGCGCATGCCCGGCGGGAGTTGCGCGAGGCGCGTAAAGAACCAGCGCCACCATTCACCGCGTTCGGCAAAGCGTCCGGACTCGAAAATCACCGGCACGATTTTTTTGAAATCGCCGCGCTCCATCGCCGCGTGCGCAGAGTCGAAAAGCCGCGTGAACTCCTCGGATGACGCGGCCTCCCACGTGACGTGCGGCGCGCCAACGTCGTCGAATCGCGAAGCCAGCTCGTCGAACGTCGTCTCTTCCCACGACGCCGGGTGCCGCCACGGATGCGGATCGTCGAGAAAAAAGTCGGCGATGAAAAACGCCGGACATTCCGGCCGCCGAAACGGCAACTGCTCGAACGGCCCCCATCCGATGAACACCCTGCCCGGCGCGGTCTGGATGAAGGCGAAGTCGCGGTGGGTCACGAAGGCGATTGTAATGTGCCGGGTTGCTACTATGCGCCGCGTGGCGATCAATGATTACTCCGGCCCTGATCCC
>DASYJY010000120.1:0-32288 GCA_035995985.1 Thermoanaerobaculia bacterium
GGCAGCGCCGGACTCGACGGCGTCATGGCCAAGCGCCTCGGCGAGCCGTATCACTCCGGCGATCGCGAAGGCATGGTCAAGGTCAAGCACCTCAAGACCGCGGATTGCGTCGTCGGCGGCTTCCGCTACCTCGAAGGGACCGGCTCCGTCGGCTCGCTCCTCCTCGGCCTGTACGACGGCGAAGGACGGCTGGTCTACATCGGCCACAGCTCGAGCATCAAGAAGTCGGAACGCGAGGCGCTCACGAAACAGCTCGAGGCGCTGCGCGGCGAGAATCCGTTCGAGGTGCGCGTCCCCGGCGGCCCGTCGCGCTGGGCAACCGAGAAGAGTGCGGAATGGCAACCGCTGCGGCCCGAGCTCGTGTGCGAAGTCGAGTACGACTATTTTTCGCAGGGCCGCTTCCGCCACGGCTCGAAGTTCCTGCGGTGGCGCCCCGAAAAGAAGCCGCGCCAGTGCACGATGGAGCAGGTCACCGGCCAGCCCGGAAGCGCGAAGGGCGACTTCACGTTGATCGCCTCGTGATTCGACGACTGCTCGTTCTTCTATTCATCGTCACCGCGCACGCGGCGCTCGCGCAAAGCGTGCAGATCACGCAGAAGCCAACGTCGCTCGTCTCCGGCGATCTTGCCGTTCCGGTGACGACGACCGATCCCGTCGTGCGCGTGGCGCTCTTCATCAACGGCGTGAAGTACTCGGAAGGCACAGGCCGGATGATGGTGCTGCCGGTGAAGATCGGTGATTACATCCGCCGCCTGCGCATTCGCGCCGTCGGCTATGACGCGCAGGGCAACGTGGCCGGCGAGGACGAGATGGTGGTCAACGATCCGCGTCCGCCGTTCCGTGTGCGCCTGCATGCGAATCGCGGCGTGCTCGAAGCGAGCGTCGTGAAGCCGCAGCAGCTCGGAGTCAGCGGCGTCGATTTCTTCGTCGGCGAAGAGAAGATCTCGACGTTGACCGCGCCGCCCTACACCGCTCCATTCGATCCCGCGAAGTTTCCGAACGCCGTCTACGCGCGCGTCGCCGTCCACGCGAGCGACGGCAGCGAAGCGAACGATGTCTTTTTCTTCGGAACGAATCCGAGCGAGCAGGTCGACGTCTCCGTCCAACAGATACCGCTCTCCGTCGTCGGCGGCGACCGCGTCCCGCGCGCGAACGAGCTGACGCTGCTCGACAACGGCGCGCCGCGAAAAATCGAAGCGCTCACTGCCGCTTCCGATCAACCGCTGTACGTGATCCTGTTGATCGACTACTCGGAATCGATGCTCGAAGAGCTGCCGGTCGTGAAAACTGCGGCTCGCCAATTCGCGCAACGACTGCTTCGTCCCCAGGACCGCATCGCCATCGTCGGTTTCAATCAGCGCACGTTCTGGCTGACGCCATTCACGAACGATTTCAACGCCGCGGCCGCAACCGTCGATCGCGTCAAACCGTCCGGCGAGACGCACCTCTACGACACCGCCATCGAGATGCTATACGAGCTGCAGAAGCAGCCCGGCCGCCACGCGCTGGTCGTACTCACCGACGGCGTCGACCAGGGCAGCCATTTCAAACTCGACCACCTGGTTCATTACGCGCGCTACGCTGGCGTCCCGATCTACCCGATCATCAAGAACAAGATGCTGACCCGCTGGATGCGCTTCGGCGTCGGCTACGTCGAAGCACGCCGTCTGGCCAACATCGCGAAAGACACCGGCGCGACTTACTTCATCATCAAAGCCGAGCGCGAACTCCCCGACGTCTACGCGAAACTCGCGCAAGAGCTTCGCAATCAATACCAACTCGCCTTCTACTCCGACCCGTCCGCCGCCGACCAATGGCACGCATTGGAGGTGCGTTCGTCCGCCGGCCAGCAGTTACGGATTCCGCGCGGGTATTTTCCGTAAACGGGCTCAGGAACCGCTTTTAGCGCTGACTCGGATCGTCGTAAGAAACCTCTCCAGTAAACGCATACTCTCTTGTCTTGACAAATCGGAGGTCATTGAGAGATGGAGATCAATCCACGTTCCTGCCTGAAGCCAGTGAGCGCGAATATGCGGGTTGCTGCCTGAGGGTCGAGCGATCTGATAGGCGACCGTATCCCAATTGCCGATTTTCTTGAATTCCACGGTTTCAGGAGAGGGAAGTTTGTTTTCCTTCCAAGCCGCGGTTTCGCCCGCCCAGAAGGTGTCGATGCCTTTAAATTCTTCTTGTGGCTCAAACCAGCCGGAGATGATGACGTTCTTCGTCGCATCACCGAGCTGAAAGTAGCGGCGGCTGGCCGTCGCCCCGCCTGCCCTGTCCGGCGCGGGCATGAAATGTTCTTTTGGGATCACCATAAGAAGACGACTGACAGGAACGGTGATTTCGTAGGTGTCGGCCAGCTCCGCCACGGTAAGCCGATCCCGTTCCGCCCCCTTTTGCGCCTCGCCGCTGATGCTCAGCGTCTTGAGGACTTCGAACGCCTGCTTCACGATCGCGTCTCCACCCGTATGCGTAAGGATCGTTACACTGATCAGTCGTCCGCGCGCCAAAAGTATGCCTTGATTGCCCTCACGATAGTCACCCGGTCCGCTCTCTGGATTCTTGTCTGTGATGTGGTACAGGTATCCCGTGGCCTCGGCCGTTTTTACCTCGGTAAGATCGAATTCCTTCTGTAGAGCGCCGCTCAATTGCTTTCTGCCAGCCTCCTCCACCACTTTCCTGACGTCCGCTGCCGAGGAAATGGGACTGCCGGCAGCAATGGGGATGACGGTCATAAGAATTATGAAGTCGTCTTTGCTCGTGCGAGTGAGTCGAACATTGAGTGCTGCGGCGTCGACGTGCTGCTCGAGCTTCCAATCGTCAGGAATGCTCATCTGAAGTGAACCGGAATCGGGCAGGTTGACTGTGACGGGCTGACTCGCCTGTAAGGGTGTACTGGTGACAGCGAGCAGGCAGACGGTAACCGCAGCAACGAAGTTGCGTTTCATGGGCTCTCCTGTGTGAGTGATTGCCGCAGGATACCTGTTGCGCGGCGCCGTTCTTCCGCAATTCTTCGGAATCAGACGGCGCAGCGAAGTCGTTCACTCGGGGTCGCGGAGAGAGGGAGACGGGTTTTCTCCGCGTGTCCGCGTCTCGGCGTGAACCGCATCGTGAAGCGCCTGGATGCTTGCGGTCGAAGCCTCGATATCCGGCTGCCGTCCGTGTTTGCGAATCGCGTCGCTGGTGGTCGGACCGATTGACGCGAGCAAGGCACCTTCGATCGAAGGAGCGGAAGCGAAGAAGTTGTCGACCGTCGACGCGCTGGTGAAGGTGACGACATCGATGTCGTGGAGCTCGTCGGTGTTCAACGCGATGGGAACCGTGCGATAGGCGACAGCCAGATGCACCTCGGCTCCGCGACGACGCATCTCCTCGATGAATTCGTCGCGGCCCTCGGCGGCGCGGATGACGGCGATGCTCACGCTGCGCAGGTCGGCGTCAAAGTGCGGGATGAGGGCTGTGGACATGAACTTGTCCGGAACGACATCCGGAACGATGCCGCGGGCGCGCAGTGAGGCCGCCGTCGTTTCGCCGACGCAGGCGATCCGCGTTCCGGCAAGCGCGCGAATGTCTTTGCCGCTCGCGAACAGGCGATCGAAGAACGCCGTTACGCCGTTCGTCGACGTGAAGACGAGCCAGTCGAAGCGTTCGTCGATGGCGCAGTCGAGTGAGTCGTACGATTCCGGCGGCGCGATCTCGATGGTCGGGAACTGGATCACCGTCGCGCCCGATTCTTCGAAGAGGCGTTTCAGTTCCGAGGCTTGCTCGCGGGCGCGTGTGACGACGATGCGTTTGCCGAAGAGCGGTTTGGATTCGAACCAGTTGATGACGTCGTGCAGCTTTACAACTTCGCCGACGACGATGAGCGCAGGTGTGGGCAAATTTGCCTCAGTCACTCGACCTTCGATGTTCGCCAGCGTGCCGGTAATGGTGCGTTGTGCGGGCGTTGTCGCCTTCGAGATTACGGCGACGGGTCGATCGGGAGAGACGCCGTTTGCGGTGAGGTTTTGCGTAATTGCTGCGAGATTGCCGAAGCCCATCAGGAAAACGATCGTGCCGTCGAGTTGGGCCAACGCTTCCCACTTGATGCCGGTCGAGGCGTCCGCTTCGTGTCCGGTGACGAGCGTGAGCGAGGTCGCGTAGGAGCGATGCGTGACCGGGATGCCGGCGTAAGCGGGTCCGGCGAGCGCGGATGAAATGCCCGGCACGATCTCGTATGCAACGCCGGCCGCGGTCAGCTCCTCCGCTTCCTCGCCGCCGCGTCCGAAGACGAAGGGATCGCCGCCTTTCAGCCGGACGACCATCTTCCCTTTCTTCGCTTCGTCGATTAGGAGTTGGTTGATCTGATCCTGCGGCAGCGCGTGTTTCGATGCGCGTTTACCGACGTAAACCACTTCCGCGGTCTTCGGCGCGCGATCGGCGATGGCGTCGGAGACGAGGGCGTCGATGGCGATGAAATCGGCGCGGGCGATGAGGTCCGCCGCGCGTAGCGTCAGGAGCCCGGGATCGCCGGGACCGGCGCCGATGAGGAAGACTTTGCCGGTCATCGACTTCCTCCCGCGCGATTTGCCAAAGCACAGACAAGAGTGTCTGTGCCACACCGCCGCTTCGGCGACGTAGTCATCGCGGCACCACCAGAGTCATTGCACCTTGATCGACGAGGTCGCGATGCACATCCTCGACGATTGCATCCGCATCGTGACCACTCCTCGTCACTCGAATCGAACGATCGCCCTCCAACTCTCCGAAAAATGCGCGGATGGTGATGTTGCTGTCGTCGAAGGTTGCGTGAACCGCGCAGGCGGAGTAGCAGTCGAGCATCGTTCCGAACTTCTGCAGAACGCCGCGCTCGCAATGCGCGGCGAGCGCTGTGGGCGCGTGCGTGATCGAGGATGCAAGTGACGCTGCATCGCGCAATGTCTCGATGGCGACGGTTCCTTGGCCGCAGGCCGGCAGCATTTCCTCGATCGAAAAGTACGACGTGATTTCCGCCGCGCGGCCGAGGCGGTGGAGGCCGGCGGCGGCGAGGATGGCGCCGTCGTAGAGGCCGGCGCGGAGCTTGTTGATGCGCGTGTCGACGTTGCCGCGGATGTCGTCGATGCGCAGGTGCGGATAGAGCGCGCGAAGCTGCGCGCGGCGGCGCGGCGCGCTCGTGCCGACCACACCTGAGCGCAACGATGCGATCGGCGTTCTTTCGAGATGTACCCATGCGTCGCGCGGATCGGCGCGCTCGAGAAATCCGGCCAGCACGAACTCGTCGCCGATGATCGATGGCACATCCTTCAGGCTGTGTACGGCCATGTCGATCTCGCCGCGGAGGAGCGCTTCTTCCAGCTCCTTCACCCACAGACCCTTGCCGCCGATCGTTGCAAGCGGAACGTCCTGCCGTTTGTCGGCGGTCGTTTTGAACGGCACGATCTCGGGACGGTAGCCACGTTCGGCGAGGTGTTTCGCGACCTCGTTCGCCTGCCAGAGCGCGAGCTGGCTTCCGCGCGTGCCGATGCGGATGTTCACGCTCATCGCAGGCCGAAAATCTTTCGAATGGTTCTGCGCAGCGTCTCGCGCTCCGCCGGCTCCTCGGCTTCCTTGAGCTGCAGGATCGGGTAGTGGAGGATCTTGTTGACCAGCTGCGTGGAGAGCTGCTCGATCGCGGCGCGCTGCTCGGCGCTCATCGGTCCCATCCGTCGCAGGCACTTCTCCAATTCGTGGGCGCGGATGTCCTCGAGTCTTCCCTGCAATTCCACGATGGTCGGCACCGCGTCCTGCGCGATGAGACGGCGGCGGAAGCCATCCACTTCGCGCTCGACGATCTCCTCCGCCTCACCCGCCTTCTGCATCCGCAGCTCGCGGTTGGCGTCGGCGACCTGCTGCAAATCGTCGATGTTGTAGAGGTACGCGCCGTCGATGCCGGCGATGGATGGATCGATGTTGCGCGGCACCGAGAGATCGATCAGGAACAGATTGCGGCGGCGGCGCGTGGCCAGCGCGCGATGCACGTGATCGCTTTCGATCACGAAGTGCGGCGCGGTGGTGGAGGCGATGACGATGTCGCACGTGGCCAGATACGGCTCGATATTTTCAAACCGAACCGCCTGACCGTGGAAGCGTTCCGCCAGTTCGACGGCGCGATCGTGAGCGCGATTCGCGACGAAGATCTGTTCGAGTCCGAATGCGGAGAGATGCTCCGCCGTCAGCTCGCCCATATCGCCGGCGCCGATGAGCAGGACCTGCAGTCCGTGGAGGTCGCCGAAGATTTTTTTCGCCAGCTCGACCGCAGCGTACGGAACGGAAACGGCGTGCTCGCCGATGCCGGTGTCGGTGCGGACACGTTTGGCGACGCGCATGGTCTGATCGAAAACCTGCGAGAGGAGCGAGTCGAGTGCGCCGCGCTCGCGGCTGGCCAGGAAGGCGGCGCGAACCTGTCCTGCGATCTGCGGCTCGCCGACGATCATCGAATCGAGCCCCGAGGCCACGCGGAAGAGGTGCTTGAGAACGTCGCCGTGGCGAAGGATGTAGACGTGTTTTTCCAGTTCGGCGCGAGCGGTTCCGGCGCGCTGCGTCAGCCACGCCACAATCGGCTCAATCACATCCTCGGCGGCCGCGGAGACGATCGCTTCGACCCGATTGCAGGTCGAGAGGACTGCCGCGCCGTTGATGCCCTCGAGCGAGCGAAGGTCATCGAGCGTCTCCGCCATCCGCGATGACGCGACGCTCAGCCGCTCGCGCACATCGACCGCGGCCGTGCGGTGGTTCACGCCGACGACGATCAGCGGCATCGGCGCACCTCACAGACAAGAGTGTCTGTGCCACATTCACGCATGATGAATCCCCAGGATTGCCACCATGATCGCCACGAACGCGCAGGCGCCGATGACGGCGGTGCGCCGCGTGCGGTACGTATCGTTGATGTACGCCTGCAGCACGATCGCGAAGAGGATCCAGGCGACGACGGCGCCGACCTGCTTGACGCGCAGATCCATCAGCTCGGCCGTCGTGCGATATGACCAAAGAATGCCCGCGAGGATGCCGAGCGTGTAGATGCTGAATCCGATCGCGAGCGCGCGGTAGCTGACGGTCTTGCAGACGTTGAGGCTGGGGATCCAGTCCCACAACGCGCCGCGGTTCTTTGTTTTCAGCGCGCGGTCCTGGGCCCATGCCAGGACGCCGAAGGCGAGCCCGATCAGCAGTCCGGCAACGCCGGTCGTCGTCAGAAAAATATGGGTGATGAAGAGCCGCGACACGCCGGCCGGAGTGCGGATGAACGGCTCGTGTACGACGGCGGAAAGCGTCAGCAGCATCAGCACGAGCGGATAGACGAAGAACGACGCGGCGTGTACGCGATAACGGATGAAGAGCACGAGCTCGATCGCGAACACGAGCCATGCCGTGAAGCCGGCGGCCTCGGGGAGGTTCGTCAGCGGCGGGTGATGCGTGCGAATGCAGATGGTGCTGATCCACAGCGTGTGCATCACGAAGCCGGCGATCATCATGCCGAGGGCGATGTGCTGCGGGCGTTTCTCGCGCGTGAAGAGCGTCGCCAGTGCCACGACGGTTCCGGCGGCATAGAGCGCGAGCGCAGCGTAGAGGGTCAGGTTGGGGCTCATGGGCTCGGCGTCAGTTTCTTGCAGTAGACGACTTTGTCGTCTTCGATGCGGTAGAAATCCTTAATTCGTGAGATCTCATCGTAACCGCTTCGTTCGTAGAACCGCATCGTCGACGCGTAGCTTTCCTTCGACGATGTCTCGATGAGCAGCATGCGTCCGCGCTTGCGGCGGACTTCGTTTTCGACGAAGCGGAGAAGCAGTTGACCGATGCCCTGACCCTGTCGTTTTGGATCGACGGCGATCCAGTAGAGATCGAAGACGCCGTCGGTCAGTGGCGTCGGGCCGTAACAGACGTAACCTTGAACGGGTCCGCCGTCCGCCTCACCATCCGGCTCTTGCAGCACATGAACGATGTAGTCGCCCTTGGCGGGATCGTCGCGCGCCTGATCGACGAGGTCAATCGCGCAGGTGACTTCTTCTTCGGTGAAATGCGCGGTGGCGACCAGGATCTCGTGAATGCGCTCGCGGTCGCGCGCCTCGGCGGGACGGATTTTCATGGGCGGTTTGGTGCGGCGGCCATGATAAGCGCCTTCAGAAAATCGGCGAATGCGATACCGGCCACGTCCAGCGCTTTGCGGAAGCCGCTGCCGCGTCCGATGTCGGGATTGGGATTGATATCGACGATCCACAATTTGCCTTCGCGCGACTGCCGCAGGTCGAACCGAACGTAGCCGCGAAGTGAGAGTACGGAAGCGGCGCGCAGACAGACGTTTGCGACCTCACGCCGCAATGTGTCGTCGATCACCGCCGGCGTTCGGTTGCGCGTGCCGCGATCCTCGCGCGAGCCGCTCGCCCACTTCGCTTTCGATCCGACGACGCGTTCGTTGGTCGCGAGGCCGTCATCGAACACGATCTCGCCCGGCGCCAAAACCATCGGCTCGGCTGTGAAGTAGATCGCCTGATTGAGCTCGCGTCCGTCGATGAACTCTTCGACCAGCGCAGGCTGCTTGTAGGTTTCCTCGATGTACTTCACGCGCGCTTCGATCTGCGCGGTCGACGACACGACGGAGGCGGCGTCGATGCCGATCCCGGCATCCTCGCGCGACGGTTTCACAATCCACGTGCCGCTTTCCTCGCCGTGCCAGAAACGCGGTGTCGGGATGCCGCTGCCGAGGAGTATGCGTTTGACGAGCTTCTTGTCGGTGCAGATGCCGAGAGCGATCGGTTCGCAGGATGTGTGCGCGATGCCGAGCATCTCCAGCCCGAGCGCGAAGTTCTTCTCCCAGTTTGGATGACCGAGGACGCCTTCGCAGAGGTTCACGACGACGTCGTAGCCTCTGAGTTCGAGTAGCGACGCGGCGACGTCGTCTTTGACCGCGACGAGTTGCGCATCGAGCAGCTCGGCGATTTCGCGCGCGGTGTCGATGACCTCGGCCTCGCCGATCTTTTCGGTTTCGTTGAGGTGCGGCTTGCGATGTAAATCGTCGTTGTACGCGACGGCGATCTTCATGCGGCCCACCGTTTGATCGCCGCGCCGATGATCCGAGCGATCAGCTCGTGATGCCAGATTCCAGCGAGGCGCGCCAGGATCACGAGGTCGCTGTTGATCGGATGCACGCCGGGCAGCGGATTGACTTCGACGAAGTTGGCGACGCCGTTGCGATCGCGGCGAACGTCGATGCGGGCGACGTCGCGAAGATCGAAGGCGCGCCAGACTTGCAGCGCGAGGTCGGCGACATCCGGCGCGTCGACGAGGCGGTAGTCGACGCGGTTGAGGTAGTCGCGCTTCACGTCGAGCGAGTAGATGAAGTCTGTGTCATCGCCGCGCGGAAGTACCTGCATCACGCCGAGGACTTCGCCGCCGATGATGCCGACGGTGAATTCGTCGCCGGGGAGAAACTCTTCGACCAGGACGGGGCCGTATTTGGAGAGCCGCTCGATCGCAGCGTTCAGTTCCGCTTCATCGCGGCAGAGCGAACGTTCGGTGATGCCCATCGATGAACCTTCCGCGGCTGGTTTTGCGAAGACGGGAAAGGGGTTAGTAATATCAGGCGCTGCACCTTGCCCAGGCACAGACAAGAGTGTCTGTGCCACATGAGGCAGGGTCGGTGTGGCACAGACACTCTTGCCTGTGCTGGCGTCGCTTACGAACCATGGCGCCGTGGCAATGCCGGCGGCTTTCGCGACGAGTTTCGCCAGCGCCTTGTCGAGCGTCAGCGCGATTGCCAACGCGTCAGAGCCGGTGCACGGAATGCCGAGCATCTCCAGCACCGCCGGCACCTGCGACTCGCGTCCGCGTCCGCCCACGCCCTCGGCGATGTTGAAGACTCCGGCGACGCGTTCGTGCTGCAGCGCTTCGAGCATTTCCAATCCCCAGCCGAGGCGGATCGGTTCGTGGCCGGAGGCGCAAATCGCCGATTCCAACGCCTTGATCGTCTCGACCGAGTCAAATTCCTCGAACTGATCGCCCTCAGCGCCGGCAGGTTTGAGGTTGTACGTCAGGCCAATGCGCACTACGTCTCGCGCCGTTTCTTCTTGATGTTTACGCCGCGCGGGATGTCGCGAATCGGCTGCGGCTCGAAGCGGTCGGCGGTGCGGTTCAGCAGTTTGGCCACGCCGCGCTCGTCGATGTGTTCGCGGTCGCTGCAGCGATCGCATTCGTGCGATGCCGACGGCACATCGTCGTAGCGGCCGATGACGCCTTCGAAATTGCGGTAGACCACGGAGTCGGCGTACTGGCCGAGGAGGTAGTTCGGCATCAACGGAATCTTGCCGCCGCCGCCGGGTGCGTCCATCACGAATTGTGGGACGGCCAGGCCCGAGGTGTGGCCGCGCAGGAACTCGATGATCTCGATCCCTTCGCCGACCGAGGTGCGGAAATGCTCGGCGCCCATGACCTGATCGCAGAGATAGAGGTAGTACGGGCGGACACGAATCTTCATCAAGCCCTGCACGAGGTCGCGCATCGTGTAGGGGCAGTCGTTGACGCCGCGCAGCAGCACGGCCTGGTTGTTCACGGGGATGCCGGCGCGCAGCAGCCGGTCGCACGCGGCGGCGGATTCGGGCGTGATCTCGTTCGGATGATTGAAGTGCGTGTTGATCCAGACGGGATGGTATTTCTCCAGCATCGCGCACATTTCTTCGTCGATGCGCTGCGGCAAAAACACCGGAACACGCGAGCCGAAGCGGATGATCTCAACGTGCGGGATCGCGCGCAGTCCGGCCAGAATTTTCTCGAGATACGTGAGCGAGAGCGACAACGGATCGCCGCCGGAGACGATGACATCGCGGATCTCCGGATGCTCCGCCACGTACTGAATCATCGTTTCGATGCGGCGCTGGCCGGTAGTGCCGTCCTCGTCGACCCACTTCCGTTTGCGTGTGCAGTAGCGGCAGTAGAGCGGGCAATATGAGGTGACGAGGAAGAGGCAGCGGTCGGGATAACGATGAACGATGCCGGTGACGGGCGAGTCGCCTTCTTCGTTCAGCGGATCCCAGGTCAGCTCGCCGGGATTGAGCAACTCTTCGACGGTCGGCACGGACTGCAGGCGGAGCGGATCGTTCGGATTGTCGAAGTCGATCAGGCAGAGGTAATAGGGCGTGATAGCGGTGCGATACAGCTCGAAGATATCGCCGAGGCGCGCGGTCGTGATCTCATCGAACGGGAAGAGCGCGGACAGCTCCGCCAGCGTGGTGACTCGATTTTTCTGCTGCCACTTCCAATCGTTCCACTGCTCATCGGTGACGTCCGGATAGAGCCGCGCGCGATTCGAAAGGTAGGTTTGAAGATGGCTGGGGCGGGGTTGATGCGGGGAGAGTGGAGATGGCTCTTCGGAAATCGAAAGAGAGCTCATGGCACAGATCCTTTCCGTCGATGACTGGGGATTTTTCGGAGCCGGATGAGAGAAGGTCCCGGGCGGTATGAAAGGGTCATGATGTTCAGCTCACCTTGGCGGGCTTTAGCAAACTCGTTGCCGCGTACGCTTCGAAGTGATGGAGAGCGTCGCGCGGAATCCACGCGGTGATGAGCATGGCGCCATCGGTGACGCGCTGTTCGTAGACTTCCGCGAGCTCGTGCAGCCGGGCGATGACGCGCGCGTCGTTGTGCGGAATCTCGAGGTGCAGCACTTCGCCGTTTTCGAGCTCGCGGTCGCGGATGATGTCGATGAGCCGATCGATGTTGCGGCCGGTGAGCGCGGAAACGCTCGCCGCGTTCTTGCGCCGCAGTTCGAACGCGTCGGTGCGGTCGGCCTTGTTGTAGACCTCGACCACTCGATCCAGATGAACGCCGAGGTCGCGCAGGACATCTTCGCCGACAGCGCGCTGGTCCTCGAACTGCGGATGGCTGGAGTCGATCACGTGCAGCACGAGATCAGCGGCAACGGCTTCTTCCATCGTCGAGCGGAACGAGGCCACGAGGTGATGCGGCAGTTTGCGAATGAATCCGACGGTGTCGATGACGACCGTCTCGCGCGGCATTTCGAAAACCGCCTTCGACGATTTCGCGTCGAGCGTGGCGAAGAGTTTGTCGGCCGCTTCGGCCGATCCGCTGGTGAGGCGGTTGAACAAGGTCGACTTGCCGGCATTCGTGTAGCCGACCAGCGCGACGGTGTACGCGGCGTTGCGCGATTTGCGCTGGGTCTCGCGGATCCGCTCGATCTTGGTCAGATCTTCTTTTAGTCGCGCGATGCGGTTACGGATGATGCGGCGGTCGAGCTCGAGCTGCGTTTCGCCGACGCCACGCGTGCCGATGCCGCCTGCCTGCCGCTCGAGATGCGTCCATGCGCGCGTCAGACGCGGCAGCATGTATTCGAGCTGCGCCAGTTCCACCTGCGTACGCGCTTCGCGGCTGCGCGCGCGGCCCGCGAAAATATCCAGAATCAACCCACTCCGATCGATCACCTTGACCTCGGTGATTTTCTCGAGGTTGCGCGTCTGCGCGGGCGAAAGGTCGTCGTCGAAGACGATCAGCTTTGCGCCGCTGTTTGCAGCCAGCGACTTGAGCTGCTCCGCTTTTCCGCTGCCGACGTACGTGGCGGGATCGGGTCGGGGGCGTTTGGCGAAGACGCGTTCGACGACGGCGCCGCCGGCGGTCTCGATCAGTTTTTCAAGCTCGGAGAGGTGTTCTTCGGCGACGCTGCGAGAGAGGTCCGGAAGAATCAGGGCGACTGCGATGGCGTTTTCGGGCACGTGTTGTTGAAAAAAGATGATACAGACTTTTTCCGGAATGAAAAGAAAAAGGCGCCGCGATTCGCGGCGCCTTTTTGCATTTGGTGCAAATCGATATCAGCGGTGTTGATCGAAGAACGTCCACTGCGCGACGGGCGTTCCTGCTTTCAGGTGCTGCGCCTGCATGTAGCCGTCGATCGCAGCGACGATCGACACCAAGCCGGACACCGTGCCGCAAGTGAAAAACAGTCCGAGAACCCAGGCGATGACGGCGACGATGCCTTTCATCTTCTGGCCGACCATGAAATAGCCGAGGCAGCCAGCCACGACCAGATTGAGCACCGCGATCAGTACGGGATCTTTCGGCGGCTGCTGCGGATAAACGAGTTCACCGCCGGGAGCGGCAGGCGTTCCGCCCGTCGGGGGCGGCGGGGGAGGTGGAGGAGTGTAGGAACCGCCAGGCGTATCCATCGATGATCTCCTTTAGTTTTTGTCGGCGAAGTCGCTGATGACCGGGAAGCGCATCCGTTCGCCTTTGAGCGCCTTCATGATGGCCAGGACGATGACCGCCAGGAACCCAAGTGCGAGCACGCAGTGGATGACGGCGATGCCGCAGCTGACGACTCCCGGCATGAAGCGCTCGATGATGGCGATGACGATCCAGAGAAGGATCCAGGCCACGGTGAGACCGAGTCCGTTCTTGGCGTGCCACTGAACCTCTTTGTCGTCCTTCTTCACGAGCAGAGGGATCAGCGCGAGGATGCCGAGGTACGACAACACCAGCATGATGGTGCGGTCGCTGCTCGCAGCCGGACCGCCGGGCGGAGGAGGCGGAGGCGGTGTGTAACTTCCACCGGGCGGAGGCGGGGGCGGCGGCGTGTAGGACGGAATGTCGCTCATTGCTTCTCCTGTCAGTTAACGAGTTAGTGGGTTCGCCGCGATTCTAGCGGCTTTCGGAAAGCGCGGTTAGACGTTTTTCCGCGGCGAGCAGAGGGAACACGCAAAGCGCGATCGAGAGTGTGACCGCAGTCACGAGCGGGATGAGATCGGCGGCCAGCGCTTCGTGTTCGAGTCCGAAAAAGCGCGCGAAGAAGTAGCGGGTGACCGGCTTCGTCATCAGCATCATGATTCCGCCGACATATGCGAGCGCCGCGCCCATGTAGGCGAAGCCGCCGAGCGAGAGCCCGACCTGCAGCGGATTTTCGGCGTTGAAATCGGGAGCGAGCGCGCCGAGTCCGACGCCCATGCTGACCAGCGTGACGCCGAGCATTGAGGCGCCGATGAGCGTGAAGGTCCAGACCACGCGGTTGGCGTCGAGCAGCACGTCGGCGAACGTCGTCAGCAGAATGGAGAGGATCGTCAGCGGCGCGCCGTAGACGAGCACTTTGACGATGAGCAGTCGCCGGTATGACACCGGCGCGCTTTGCAGCATCCAGAACGCTTTTCCTTCCGACGAGATCGACGGGTAGGCGAAGCGGAGGCAGATCGCCGCCACGACGAATCCGGCCATGCCGAGGTTGGCGTAGGCGACGATGGTGGCGCGCGCGTCACCGCCGAGCGGCAGCATGCGGATGTTGTAGAGGTAGAGGAAGAGCAGCGCGATGAAGAGGAACAGCTGCGACCACTGCGCCACGTCCCGCGTCAGGGTTCGCACTTCTTTGCCGATCATGGCGCGTGTCGGCGGTGAGAACGGTTTCAGTAAACGATCGACGAAATTCGTCAGACCGGCTGCGCCGAGTGCGGCCGGCGCCATGCTCTCGCGTGCGCGCACGAAGGCGGGGTAGTAGATGCGCCGCGCGATGAGAAGGAACGCCGCGAACAGCGCGAACGCGGTGACGGCGATCCGCGGCGGCAGGACGGTCGCGGGATGGCCGTTCGCCATCGCCACCATCGAGTCGGCCAGCGCTGTCCCGGGATAACGGTCGAGCGACGGCAACTCCACCGCGCGAAGGACGCGCGTGACGTCATCGGTGTTGATGGTGGCGAAGAGCCGTTCCGGTCGGGACATCCGAAACGCGATCACGGCCACCGTCAACACGATGATGGCGATCGTGGCTACGATCTGACTCACGCGCTGGATCGGAAAGAAGCGCACCAGCACGAGGATCAACAGCGTTCCGAGCGTGACCGGGATCGCCAGCAGCAGCGCGAGACTGACGAGCGCGATCGGATAAAGCCGTGCCGGCGTGTGATACCGCTGCGCGAAGGCGACGAACATCGGCGCGATGAAGAGATAGACCATCGTGGCGCTCTGCGCGAACGTCTTCGCCCACCGGCTGATGACGATGCGCGTCTTCGATAATGGCGCAGCGTGGAAGATGTCGAGATCGAGATCGCTGAAGAATGCGCCGATGGCCGCCGTCATCGCCGAGGAGAAGAGCATCACCACCGCGGCGAGAAACACGAGCGCCAGCAGGTTGCGCAACAGCCCGAGCGCGAAGAACGGCGTCGCCTGCTCGACCTTGGCCATGGCCGCGAAGAGCCGGCGGAAAAGCGCAAAGTCGCCGTACAAAAATGCCGCGAAGAGCGCCGTGACGATCATCGTGCGCGTGATCGTCGCCGCGTTGAAGGGGCGGAGTTTGGATGCGGCGATTCGGAGAGGCCACATCATGGGAACGCGGGCGTCCCGCCCGCATGTGGCGTTTGCGCGAGAGCCGACAGCGGGCGAGACGCCCGCGCTCCCAGCCTCACACGATCCTCTTCACCTCGTCGAACCACGTCATTGCGCCTTCCTGCCGCGCGGCGCGGGCGCGCCAGCGTTCGATTCCCAGCTCGATGATTCGCTCGATCAGGCGTGGGTACTTCAGCTCCGTCGCTTCCCACAGCTTCGGATACATGGAGATGTTGGTGAAGCCGGGAAGGGTGTTGATCTCGTTGAGGTAGAGCCGGTTCTTGCCGCGCTCGAGGAAAAAGTCGACGCGGGCAAATCCGGAAGCCCCGATCGCTTTGAATGCGGCGATGGCAAGGCGGCGGAACTCCTCGATCTTTTCCTTCGGAAGCGTCGCAGGAATCACGAGCTGCGTCTTGTCGTCGACGTATTTGTCCTCGTAGTCGTAGAACTCGCGGCCGGCGATGATCTCGCCGGGGAGGCTGGCCTGCGGATCGTCGTTGCCGAGGACCGCCACTTCGATCTCGCGAGCATCGATGCCGCGTTCGACCAACGCCTTCTCGTCGAAACGGAACGCCTTCTCGATCGCCGCGCCGAGGTCCTGGTCGTTCTTCACCTTCGTCACGCCGACGGACGAGCCGCCGTTGGCCGGCTTCACAAAGTACGGCAGGCGCAGGGCGTTATTGACCGCGCGCAGAATCCGTTCGCGCTCGTTGTGCCAGTCGTACTCGTGAACCTGAACAAACTCGACCAGCGGCAGTTTGGCGGCGGCGAACGCGTGCTTCATGTGGCCTTTGTCCATGCCGATGGCCGAGGCCGTGACGCCGCTGCCGGCGTACGGAAGGCCGAGCATTTCCAGGTAGCCCTGCAGCGTGCCGTCCTCGCCGCCGGTGCCGTGGATCAACGGGAAGACGCAGTCGATCGCGGCCGTGGGTGCCCACGACTCCATCGAGAAATCAGAGTCGCCTGCGTCGCTCGCGGCATTCTCATGAATGATTCGCGCGCTCCGCTCCGGTGTGACGAAGCAGCCGTCGCGCGCGATGCACATCGGCACGATCTCGATCCGTTCCTTCGGCGCCGCCTTCGCCACCGACCGCGCCGAGAGAATCGACACTTCATGCTCCGCGCTGCGGCCACCGAAAAGGAGAAGGGTGCGGATGGACATGGAACGGAGAGTTTAACTCCCCCATCGCGCGGTCAGGCTGCGTTGCCTTCGCCGGCGTCGAGATGTCCGGAGACGCGCGCGCCGGCGAGATAACGGAACGGATGGATGAACTGCGCGGTCAGCGTCTCCGGCACGGCCATCCCCTCGACCCCCTGCCGCTGCGCCGGCTCCTCGGCGTGGACGAACGTTCCGAAGAGCGCGTCCCACAGCGAGAAAACGCGGGCGTAGTTTCCGTTGTACTCGCGCGGGTCGACCGAATGGTGCATCGAGTGAAACGCCGGGCTGACCAGCAGCCGCCGCAGCGGACCGAACGTCCAAGTCAACCGTGAATGCTGCATCGTCTCGCTGAAGACCTGCACCATCAGGATCGGCAGCCAGCGCGGCTGCGGCATTCCGAGGAGGAAGGCCGGGATGATCATCAGCAATCCGACGTACAACTGCTCGAGCACGTGGATGCGGTTGGCGGTGAGGAAGGTCAGCCGCGTCTGCGTGTGGTGCACGCTGTGAAACGCCCAGAGCGGATGCACGGCGTGCTGCATGCGGTGCATCCAGTAGTTCAGGAAATCGAAGATCAGCCAGCAGAGCAGAAACGCCGCGATCGGAGGCATTCGCAGCAGCAATCCGGCGCGCGCGAAGTGCAGCCGCGGCGCCAGAAACGCGAAGAGCGGCAGCACGACGATGTTGTAGATGCTGCACTGATAGAAGACGACGTACGCGAGGTCGTTGAGCGCGTGGCGCGTGGCGTAGACGCTCATGTCGCTTCGCTGGCGCAGCTCCGCGGCGATCACGATGATCGCGCAGAAGGAGTAGACGCCGAGGCCGATCAGCGTCGACATCACGAGCTCTTCGAGAAACCTGTGGCGGACCAGGAGGTCAAGCATCGGGTTCGGTCCGCCGAGTGACGAAGGATGATCCGTGGATGAACCACGATCCGGTACCGCGAATCAGCGACATCGACGGAACTCCGTTCCAGCGGAACGCCGCGGCAGTCGTCAGCAGCGCCGCGCGAAGCAGATAGCCGCGATGCGTCGAGCGTGCGACGCCGCGTCCGTCCAGAACGGCATGCGCGTAGTTCCAGAGCCAGTTGTCGGGCACATGTCCGATGCGTCCGCGCAGCATGTCGTTCGTTTCCGTGCAAGCCTCACGCGGCCGCGTGCGCGTCTTCGTTGCGTCGTGAACGCGCGACGCCGCCAGCCGCGCCGGGATGTGCACGAAGCGCACTCCTCGCATGCCGAGGCGCAGCCAGTATTCGTAATCCATGCAGTAGTTGAGGCGCGCATCGAAGGGGCCGAATTGTTCGATCACGCGGCGCCGGAAAAAGACGGCCGGCTGGCAGAGGAAGCAAACTAGTTTCAACCGCTCGATCGACCACTCTTCGGTCGGATACGCCCCGACGATGCGATCGTCCGCGTCGATATGAACCGCGTCGCCGTAGACGACATCCACGTCCGGATCGCGTTCGAATGCCTCGACCGCGGCAGCGACAGCACCTTCGTAATAAACATCGTCGGAGTTCAGATAGCCGAGGATTTCGCCGCGAGCGCGTGCGATACCCGCGTTGATGGCCGCTGTCTGACCACCGTCACGTCCGCTCGAAAACGAAATCCGATCGCGCCACCGTTCGAGAATCGCGACGGTGCCATCCGTGCTCCCGCCATCCATGATGATGTGCTCGATGTCGCCGCCTTGCCGCGCCACGCTTTCCAGCGTCCGTTCGATGAAGCGCGACTGCTGGTACGATGGGGTGACGATGGAGACGAGCACGTAAAGGCATTATCAACGAAGGAGACGAAGAGTGCTTGCCGATGCGATCAGATGCCCCTAGGGCTTCAGCATCGCGACTAACTCCTTATACCGCTTCAAATGCGGCGGAGTTTGAAACAGAACTCGCGATAGGACAGATCCGAAGCTCGGTAACGTCCATCCGACTTCAGCTGCATGATCGCCAGGCCAGTCGTCCAGATTCTCATGTTCTTCTGGACCGATGCTAAGGTCGGGGAGGCGGAGTGCCGACGATCTGGTCACAACTCCGTCATTGATTTCGCCTTTCAAGTCTGCGATGGCATCCGCTAGTTTGAATAGGATGAGCTCCTTGCCACCTCTCGCAGCATTCCCCGCCACTTGAATGTATCGAACGTGTTCGACGTCCGGCGTCCTTGCATCAAACTCACGGCCACCGGCCGTTGTCAGATCATGAAGCGCGCCGGCGTTTTTTCGCAGCTCCAGTGCAGCCAAGATGAAAGGCGGGATGAGCGCGACGAGCGGGCCCGTGTTGGTTTCAATTGCATCGGCAACCGGAGATCCGCGATGCGGCGTTCCGATTGTAATAAGTGTTGCTACCGGCTTCGGCGACTTAAAAACGTTCGTGATTGCATGACGCGCATCAAGCCCACCCATGCTGTGCGCAATGATGTGCACCTTCTCGTCCTTGCTGACCGCACGCAGAATCTGGCTGGCGAGATCGTTGCCGCGGTCGATGATCGTTCCAGTGGCACTGACTTCCGGGACCAAGACTCGATGCCCTAAGCCTTCTAGGTATTTTTTCACGCCGTTGAAGTAGTGGATGGGGTTCCACGGCCCCGAACGGTCACCGAAGCCCAGAACGCCGTGCGCCAAAACGATCGTGTGGCCCATGAGTCACCTCTCAGATTTAGAAGGACAGTCGTAACGGTTTCTCGGATCTCTACGCGTACTCAACGGAATCGCCTTATACGGCGCGCGGTCGAAATGCTCGAAGAACGCTAGCGAGATCTTCGATTAGGTATTGCGGCATGTGAATGATGGAGTCGGGATTCGGCGACTGCGTGATCATAGGGAAGGCCAAAGGCGAGGACGAGAACGAAAAACGCTCGACCCATCAAATGTACCCCTGTTTGGATGAATGACCGGACTGCGGTCAGCTCATCACAGGAGTGTTGTTGCGGCAGGAAATCCCTACCCGGACGCGCTTACTTTTTCGGCATCTGTCCCGCGATCCAACGATTGATCCGCGCGTCGAGAACGTCGAGCGGAAGACTTCCGCCCGCGAGCACCTCATCGTGAAAGCGGCGGATGTCGAAGTTCGCGCCGAGCTTCTGCGTCGCCCGCGCACGCAACTCGCGAATCTTCAGCTGTCCGAGTTTGTAGCTGCACGCCTGCGCAGGCCAGGAGATGTAGCGATCGGTCTCCGACTGAATCGTCGGCTCGTCAACCGCGTGCGACTTGCGCATGTAGTCGACGACCTGATCGCGGCTCCATCCCATGTCGTGGATGCCGGTGTCGACGACCAGCCGGACGGCGCGGAAAAGTTCCGAGCGCAGACGGCCGTAGTCCGAACCGGGATCCTGATAGAACCCAACTTCCTTCCCCAGCTGTTCTGAATACAGCGCCCACCCCTCGGTGTACGCCGAGTTGCCGCCGTGCTTGCGGAACTCGGGCAGTCCCTTGAGGGTCTGCTGAATCGAGAGCTGCATGTGATGGCCCGGAATGCCCTCGTGATACGCGACCGCCTCGTCGTTGATGAACGAGCGGCTGGTGAAGTCGGAGACGGCCACCGAAACGCGGCCGGGACGTTTCCCGTCCGGCGTGCCGGTCTGGTAATGCGTGGCTGCGGCTTTCTGAAACTCAGGAATCGCTTCGACAGTGACGGGCGCCGACGGAATGACGTTAAAAAGCTGCGGCAACTTCGGACGCATCTGTTTGATGTAGCGGTCGAAGTCATCGACGATCGCCTGCGCCGACGCCGGCTTGTACTTCGGATCGGCCTCGATGTGATCGCGGAAGCTGGCCAGGTCGGCGTAACCGTTCGCCTTCGCCAGTGCCGTCATCTCGCCGACGATGCGGTCGAACTCGGCCAGCCCGATGCGATGAATCTCCGCCGGCGAAAGATTGGTCGTGGTCAGCCGGCGGATGGCAGCCTGGTAACGCCGCTTGCCCTCCGGCAGGCTCTCGATCGACAGCGTCGCGCGTCCGTTCGGAGCGTAATCCGCGGTGATGAACGATGCGAACTGTTTGTACGCCGGCAGCACCTCGGTATCAACTGCCGCCGTGATCGCATCAGCAAGGCGCTTCTTGTCCGCGTCCGAAAAATCCGCAGGCATCTTCTTGATCGGAATCAGAAACGGGTTCGCAGCGATGATGCCCGCGCACTGCGCCGGAATCTTCTCCGCCACGAATTTGACGATGACCAGATGGTCCTTGACGCCGGCCCGCAGCACGTCCTCGGTCTGCGACAGCGCCTTCGGGATCTGATGCAGCCGCGCGATGTAGTCCTCGTAATGCTTCACCGAATCGAGCGGCACCGCGTTCGGCAGATCGGCCAGCCCGGTGTGAACGCCGCCCTGCGCCGTCACCGGCATCTCGTAATTCTTCAGATCGAAGTCGTCGGCGTTCTCCTGCAAGTTCCGCAGAAAAAGATCATGCGACGTCCGATCCTCCTCGCTGAATCCATCCGCCGAAATCGCCTTGATCTTCGTCAGAAACACGGCGTTGATCTCGTTGCGGCGGACAACGGCTGCGAGCGAGTTGTCGCCGAGCTTGTCGTTGTAGCGATAGTCGCCGACCGCAGTCGCCTGCGTCGGATTCAACTTCAGGTTCATCTGCCAGAAATCTTCAAACAGCGCGTTCTGCGCCGCGAGACGCACCTCGGCGGAGTCCGCCGGCTTCACTTGAGGCGAGCCAGAGAAGGTGGCGAAGACGACGAACGCGGCGAAGGTCGAGATCAGTGTGCTCATCCGCGGAGCGTAGCAGACGTGGCGCGAAGACCGAGAACCCCCAAGCCTCGCGTCAGGCGACCGCCGCTGCCATCTCCACGCGATTCCTTCCGCTTTCTTTTGCGCGGTAGAGCATCGAGTCGGCGGCGGCGATGGCGGCGCTTGCGTTGTAGTCGGTGGCGATGCGGACGCCGAGGCTGATGGTGACGTGGAGGGCGGGAGCGATCGAGGTCAGATCGATGTGCTCGACGGCGAGGCGGAGGCGTTCGGCGATATCGCGGGCTTGCTGTTCCGTGGCCGAGGGGAGGACGACCAGGAACTCCTCGCCGCCGATGCGTCCGATCAGATCGGCGGGCCGTAGCGCGACGCGGCAGGTGTGGGCCACGCTCTGCAGGACGGTGTCGCCGGCAGCGTGGCCGAACGTGTCGTTGATCCGTTTGAAGTGATCGATGTCGAGCACGATCACGGCCGCGCAACGTCCGTCGCGTTTGGCGGCGTCGAATGCGATTTCGGTCGCGGCGAGGATGTGACGGCGATTCGGCAGGCGCGTCAGCTCGTCGGTCATGGCCATCGAGCGCATGCGGCGGGTGTTCACGACCTGACGCCAGAAGAGGATCGCCATCGTTGCGGCCAGCAGCGCGATCAATGCGCTGACTGCGATCTGCAGTTTCCGGCTGCGCTCGGCCTCGCGCAACGCGGTGACCCGAAGTCCGTTCTCGCGAGCCAGCGCGCGATTCTCCTGGTCCTTCTTTTCCGTATCGAACGCAACACGCAGCCGCGACGAGAGCTCGTCGTTGCGCGTCGTGGCGAGCGTTTGCCCGAGGGCGGCGTGGTGCAGCGATGCCTCGTACGCGTTCCGCCAGTCGCCGAGTTGTGCATAGACGAGTGCCACTTCCTCGGCGTTTTTCTCCAGGAAGCGGACGTTCTTTTCGCGCTCGAAGAAACGGCGCGCGGCGGCCAACTCTCCCAGCGCCGCGTCCGGCCGTTCCAGCCGGCGGTAGGCCATCCCGCGGAGCTGCCGGGCGATTGCGGCCCCTTCTTCGTCATGCGCGCCCTCACAAAATCCCACCGCCGCATCGAGCAGTGGCAAGGCCTCGGCAGCGCGGCCCTGCTTCGTCAGCGCGGAGCCTAGGACGCGTTTCGTGACGGCGACGTCGCTGCCCCGTCCGAGTTTCTGAAACGTCGCCAGCGCGCGCCGGTAGTGCAACTCGGCGGCCGGGAAGTCGCCTTTCGTTTCGAACGTGCTGCCGATGTTGAAAACGGTGTCGGCGACGTCATTCGGCTTTCCATGTTTTTCGTACTCGCCGACGAGCTGCTTGTAGTATTCGATGGCCCGGTCGTACTGCCCCACATGCGCGTCGGCATAAACGTTGGCGATGACGGAGAGCACATCGAGCCGCCCCTTCTCGTCGCCAAGCTCCGCGCTGAGGCGATACGCGGTCTGCAGGTTCGCCAGCGCGTCCCCCATCGCTCCGCGGCTGTACTGGAGGTAGCCGATGTCGCCCAATATCTGCGCTTCGAGCGGGCGGTCGCGCACCTGCCGCGCCAGCGCGAGGGCGACGCCGTACTCCCTCTCCGCGTCGACCGACTTCCCATCCACGATCAGGGCTCCTGCGTGGCATGTCAGCAGCTTCGCGCGAAGCCCGACGCTCCGGGCCCGCTCCGCCGCCGCGAGCCCGATCGTCACCGCGCCGTATGCGGCCGGAGGAGTATCGGCCCATTTGCACTCGAGCAACTGCACGCGCGCGACGATCTCGGGATCGGCTGGCTTCTCATGCTCGACCGAATCGAGCAACTGACGCGATCTCGTTTTGTCGCTCGCCCGAATGCGCTCGGCCTCGTCGAGAATTGCTCGGACATCCGCGGCGCTTGCTCGCACAATTCCCACGAAGCACACAAGCATGAACGCGACAAACCGCCGAAAACTCATGTGCCGTTAGTGTCTCACGCGCGAACGTAACCATCCGCGTGCGAGGTTGCTCCTGCGGACGAAATTTCGCGGAGGCGTGATCCTCTTTTCGTCCATCGTGCATTTACTCATTGCTCATCCAGGTCACGAACTTCTGCTCTATGGCTTGATTTCTCGGAACAAGCCAGTCGTACACATTCTCACTGACGGCACTGCGCACTCCTCGGCTGCGCGGCTCGGAGCGACGGCCTCGCTTTTGCGCGATGCCGGTGCGACGCAAGGGGCGATCTTCGGCCGCCTGTCGGACGCCGAGGCGTACGAGATGATCCTGGAGCGCAACACGACGCTTCTTCTCTCTCTCGTAACGGACCTCGCGGCGCAATTGGAAAAGGATCAGCCGGCGATCCTGGTCGCCGATGCAGCCGAAGGCTACAACCCCGCACATGATCTCTGCCGACTGATTGCCGGAGCTGCCATCGAGATGGCGGGCGTGCCGACGAAGCATTACGAGTACTCGGTCGTCAACCATCCTGATTCAGACGGTGCCGCGATCGCGATCGATTTGAACGCCGCCGAATACGCCGCGAAGATGGAGCTCGCACGTGCGCAGGCCGCTTCGCTCGGCGATATCGAGGCGCTGGTGGAGCGATACGGAGCGGGCGCCTATCGACGCGAAACGCTTCGCCTCGTGGCGGATTGGACGACGATCGATGACGGCGAACCGCCGCTGTACGAACGCTATGGCGAAGAGCGCGTAGCAGCGGGCCAATACGTGACCGTGATCCGGCGGCGCGAGCACATGCTTCCGTTGTGCGACGCGCTCCGTGCAGCCGTGATGGAAAAGCGCTTATGCGCGTTCTGATCGCCGGCCATTCGCTCGGCGCGATCGGTGGCGTGCAGCGATACGAGTACGAGCTCGCGTCGTGGCTTCTGTCTCGCGGTCATTCTCCCGTTGTATTCGCGCCGGAGCTCGGTGAAGCCGCACGCCAATTCGATGCGCTCACCATTCCGGTGGTGGACGACTTGCGCACCATCACGGCTCCTATGGACATCATCCACGGTGACAGCGCGGTGGAAACCATGGCGGCGTTGCTTCACTTTCCGGGCACGCCTGCGGTCTTCGTCTGTCACGGCTGGACGGATGTCCGCCACACGGCGCCGCGTTTTCCGCGAATCCTCCGCTACATCGCGGTCGACGATACCTGCGCCGATCGCCTCCTGACGCGCGACGGAATCGCGTGTGAAAAGGTTTCGGTCCTTCTCAACGGCGTCGACCTGAACGCCTTCCGCCAGCGTGAGCCGCTCCCGACGAGACCGCGGCGGGCGGTGGTCTTCGGCAATCTGGCGCACGAGCTGACGTTTCTGCCGGCCGTTCGCAAAGTCTGCCGCGCCGAAGGCATCGAGCTCGACGTCATCGGCGCCGCGACAGGCACCGCCGTGGCGAACCCGGAGTCTCTCCTCGGCGGTTATGACCTCGCCTTCGCGAAGGCGAAGTGCGCGATGGAAGCGATGGCCTGCGGATTGGCCGTCATTCTCTGCAGCGAGGCGGGCCTCGGCGGCATGGTCCGTTCGGAAGACTTCGATCGCCTGCGCCGTCTCAATTTCGGCATTCGCACGCTTCAGAAACCGCTGACGCCGGAGACGATCGTCGCGGAGCTCGCGCTGTACGACGCGGAAGACGCGCGCACCGTGTCCGACCGCATCCGTCAGACCGCCTCGTCCGATGATTTGCACGCCGCGCTGTTGTCCGCATACAAGGCTGTGATCGAAGAGCACGCCGCGTCACCGGCGCCCGATCCGATCGCGGAGAGCCGCGCCGCCGCGGTATTTCTCCAGGATCTCGCCGTCCGCGACCGCCACCGCAGCCGGACTCTCCTGACCGTCGCGAAGGCGTCGCAGCGCATTCTCCGGATGCCCGTCATCGGCACCGCCGCAACGCGCGCGCTGCGCTGGCTGATGCGAAAGCGCTAGCGCGAAGGTTACTCGGCCACCGTCGCTGTCGACAACTAAGATCCGGACCGCACAGTATTGACTAAGGATAGGCGATCCCGATCTCATGTCCCGTCTGGATTCCTCGCAGCGGACTCAGTGCGGAAAATGTCTGTCGATGTCCAACTCGCGCTCCTTCAAGATCGACTCCCGAATGAGATTGCCCTCCGTCGCCCTTACTTCGTTCACGATGGAGCGGAAAAGTTCTCCCGCCCCCTGACCTGAGATACCGAGCACGGTGAGAAGTCGTTCGGCGGCATCAAGCCGGCCCCAGACGTAATCCGATTCCCTTCCTGAACGCGACAGGAAGGCGCCGAAATGAGCCTTACCAGCACCGACCAGCTTGTGTTTGGCGTCGCCGCCACCCAAGAGCGTCGCATCATCGGGGCTCAACCGTACGATCCCAATCTCGGCGAACTCGCCAAGATCGGAAAAGGCAGTCAGCGGATAGATCTGACGATCCCAGAAAGGAAAACCGAAGTAGCGAATCAGGATCTCCTGCCTTTTCCTGGCCGGCAAAGCGAGTCCCATTGTATTGAAGTCTTCGAACGACTCGTCTCTCACCTTCTGCTGCAGGCGGCGGAGGGCGGCGCCGAGGCTCTTCCGTGCTAGGTCGAGCGCTGCGAGATTCATCGGATTTGTGTGTTCGTCAACGAAGTTGTCGGCCAGCTCTCGGATCGTCAGTGCTTTCCCATCGGCGGCTGGCCAGGGGCTCAATTTTTCGAAGAGTGTACGTAGAGATCCAAGCTGTTCGGTCAGTTGTGGATCGGGGGCATTCCCCACCTCAAGTTGGGTGAGCTCGTTGATCCGTTTCGCTGCTGCTGCTTTGATCTTGTCGAGAGCCTTGCGCTCTTGCTGGGTTGGCGGCGGCTCTGCCGTGTACTGTCCATTGATCCAATCTGTAACGAAGCGGAGTTGACGCCGCTGATAGCCGACATCGAAATCCTTCAAAAATTCGCGCTGAAGTTTCTCCTGCTCGAACGGATCCTGCGCGTTCTCGGGGCTCTCCGGATCGTTGATCAGCCCGCGCTTCTCCGCCCAGCGAGCGATGATCCTGGCCAGCAGTGCGCGATGTGCGCTCTCGGGCGGGAAGTTATTGACCTGTTCGCTCGCGATTACGTCGACGAATTGATCCAGCACCGAGTGGATCCTTAGGCTGTAGTAGCTCCTTCCGGCAAACTCGGTCACGCCTTGATCGGCCTTCTCTTCCACAGCCTCACGCGCCTTGCGCAGGCTGGCCTGATCCGCATGGACTAGCTCCGTTTCCAGGTTTCCGGGCGAGAAACCAACCGCGCAGCCGAAACGCTGCGATACGGTGAGGCTCAGGACGTTCTGGCAATCGGCGCTTGTCTTCCCCTCCTTTTCGAGCTTCTCGAATGCGCGAGTTGCCGTCTCTTCCGAGTGCACGATGTCGCGAATACGCCTTACTTTTTCGTTGTACGCCGCAACGTCGTTGAGCTCATTGAGAATCGGCTGCTGGCTGGGGATCCCAGATAGACCCGCCATGACCGTATTTAGTAGGCCGGGAGGCCTGCCTTTTGGGTGCGCCGTCGGCGGTTTTCCGGGATCGGGTTGGAGGTAGAGGAGAAACCGCCGGACCTCCTGATCCTGTGGGCGACGCAGGATCTCGGCGATCGCGGGTCCGAACGGATGGTTGTCGAGCACGCCGCCGTCGACGAAGTAGGTATCGGTGGCGTACGTCGATTCCCTCTTCGGCTCCTGCAATTGAAAATTGCGGAAGAGCCGTTGGACGACAACGTTCTCTGAGGCCGGCGGCGCCGCTCTTGGAATCTGTTTGTCGGACGCGGGCTTGAGTTGCGCCAGCGTCTCGCCTAGATTGAGCGGCGGGAAGACTCCGGGAATCGACGATGAGGCGCGGGCCGCGAAGGCCATTGCCGGTGTCCATTCGGGGCAGAAGTCGTCAAGAATCCCGTCCTTGCCCGAAATCTGCGCACACCCTCGATTTTCCCCAGAGTAGATGAAATGAAGCACGTGCGGGAAATGCTTTTCAGCCGCGAGGGACGGGTTGTCAATCACGACCTGCTGCGGATAGCCATAAAGGTCGGTTGTAGTTACGAATAGATCAAGCCGGTCACCGCGGGGTAAAAGGCTGCGATTTTTCGTCCTTCTCATTGCCTGACGATCCATACCATCGAGCGCTTCGTAGAGCCAGCCCGCCAACGCCTTGCCGTTGATCGGTGCGCCGCCGGAGAAGATCCTGAAGAAGCCGAAGTAGTTGTCTGTCAGGCGCCGGAGCGACGCCTTCTCCATCCAGAGTTCCGTCAGGCCGTCTTGCGAGAGGTCATGTGCCAGAGCTTTGGCGAGGATGACGCCGTTTATCCCGCCGGCAGACGTGCCTGCGATCACGTCGACAACGACCCGCGTACGGACTCTTTTCTTATCCTTGAACCAGACATCCAGGAGCCGGTCGTACCAGACCCTGGTCGAACCTATGAGCTTTCGGCCCTCTGCTCCTGCTTCAGGCTTCACCGTGTGGCTCAGGTCGGCCATGTAGTTCTGCATTTCCGCCGAGTTGTACAGCGCGTCGATCTGGAGCGCCTTGGAGGCGAGAACCAGCCGGTGTAGCTCCTTGGCGTTGCCATGGATGTAGATGGCGAGCGAGCTGCCTCCGTAACAGACGAGTGCGAGCCGAACTTCGCGGACCAGGCCTGCATCGCCCGTGCGGGTGAGCTCCTGCGTCTCGCCTGCAGCTGTAGCCTCGGGCGACGGCGCCTCTTGCGCCTCGATGGGTCGGGCGAACCCGGCAAGTCCGATTCCGATCAGTGCCGCCGCGACTACCGTTCGAAGCCTTGACATACACGCCTCCTGAGTCTGGGCATCCATTGCGTCAACAATGGGACGGACGCGCGCGCCACTTTCCTTTTCTGTTCTACGGATGCCCGTCATCCGCACCGCAGCAACGCAAACGCTGCGCTGGCTCATGCGACGTCCCTGACGCATCACTGCAGAGAGATGGAGTCGATGTAAGCCTCCGTCTCTTTGCTGAACCTGGCCGGGACGGCAGCGGGATTCTCGCGATAGAGGTCGATGTAGGCGCGGAAGAATGCGGCGGGATGCTGCTGCAGGAGCGAAGCGATCCGTGCCGGTCCGTGGCGGCGATCGATCGCTTTCGCCATCTCGTAGCCGACGAAGTATGGACCCGGGCCGGAACCGATGAACACAACGTCCGATGCCTGCTTCCAGGTCATCGAACCGTGACGTAAGCCGGAGAGGATCCGATCGACTTCCGCAAAGTTCGCGCCGATCTTCTCTGGGGAAGCGTTCTTCTCGTACGACGCCCGCCACATCTTGATGTATGGGCCGGAGCGGCGGAAGAAGGAGCTCTTCGGCAGCACCGGCTCGGTGACGTAGGTCGCCGTCCCTTCCTCCAGGATCACCGTGAGCAGCCGCGCTTCCGCCGGCGCAGTCTCCGGATTGAACACCTTCGCATTGAGTCCCGGAACTCTGGCGCGGGCCATTCGCTGCACGACGTGATAGAGCTCGTGCGTCATGTTCAGCTTGACGCCCGCGACATCGCCCTCCGCTCGATTCAGAGCCATGTAGAACGCGGGCTGCGCTTCGCCGTCGAGAACGAAACCGTCCGACGCGCCGCCGGTGACCCCGTACACCGTCGCGGTGACGCGCGGGAGCGGAGGCATGTATCGGATGATCGGTTCCGTAACCTCGGCGACAAGGTTCGCATTCGCTTTGAGCTCGGCGATGAGCGCACGAATCCCCGCGGCTTTTTCGGACGACTCGCCCAGTCCGAAATGTCTGATCGTCGATTTGCGCGTGGTCACGAATTCCTTCACCGCGGCGCGAAAGGTATCCCTCGTATCGCTTGGGACGTACTTCGTCGTGTTGTCGACCATCGCCTGGACGCCGCGGATCGCGAGCAGCTTGTCGATGTCCGCGTCTGTCACCGTCCGCTGCTTGAGGACCGCGAGCAGCGCTTCGGCACCGTCGTAATTCATTTTGAGCGAGAAACGATTCGAGTTGCGGGCGGCGGGTTTGGATTGCTTCGCGGTTGGACAGCCGGGGAGAAGCAACGACACCAGGAGCGTCAAAACGATCCGTTGGCTCATTCAAGAGCACATACGCGCGCGACATACAAAGGTTGGCTTCGTGATATGTCGTGACGTTCGCTCGCGCCGAATCGCTCTGCGTGACCGCTACAGGTATGTTGCAATGCCGAGAACTGCTTTCGTTACGATCCGTATCAAGAGAACCCCATGACCGCGGCACCGCTGGAAGAGAGCATTGGGCCGTACAAGACCATCTGCAAGTTGGGCGAAGGGGGAATGGGCGTCGTCTATCTCGCCCATGATGATGAGCTCGACCGCGCCATCGCCATCAAGCTCCTGCCGGAGCATCTCGCCGGCGATGATGAGCAGCTGGCGCGTCTGAGGCAGGAGGCGCGTACCGCCTCGTCTCTCAACCATCCGAACATCATCACGATCTACGAAATCGGCCAGCATCAGAGCAGCGCGTTCATTGCGATGGAGTACATCGATGGCCAGACGCTGCGCGACGTGATGGCGGCGGTGCCGGTGCCGGTGCGCAAAACGCTGCAGATCGTGTCGCAGATCGCCGATGGTCTGGCTGCGGCCCACAAGCGCGGACTCGTGCATCGCGATCTCAAGCCGGAAAACATCATGCTCACCAACGAGGGCGGCGTGAAAATCCTCGACTTCGGGCTCGCGCGGAGTTTCGCGCCGGGAACGCTCGGCATGAGCGACCGCAAGACCGATCCGGGCACGATCGTCGGCACGTGCGGCTACATGTCGCCGGAGCAGGCGAAGGCGGAGAACGTCGACTACCACTCCGATCAGTTCTCATTCGGCGCGATTCTGTACGAGATGCTCGCTGCCAAGCCCGCCTTCCAGGGAGCGAGTGCGTTCGAGACGATGTTCATGGTGGTGCGCGATGAGCCGCCGCCGCTCTCGCAGGTTGCGCCGCAGGTGCCGGCACTTCTGCGCTGGATCGTGGAGCGCTGTCTGGCGAAGGATGCGGACGAGCGCTATGCCTCGACGCGCGATCTGGCGCGCGACCTTCAGCATCTGCGCGATCATTTGTCCGAGGCAGGCATCGCGCCGGTGCGCGAAGAAAAGGCGGAGGAGGAGGTCATCGCTCCTCGGACGCGTTGGCCGCTGCTTGCCGCGATCGCGGTCGCAGCGCTCGTGATCGGCGCACTTCTCACCGCCTGGCTGCGCCGTCCCGCACCGCCGACGATCACCTCGGAGCGCTATCTCACCTACTCGGGCAACGACTTCTCGCCCGCTGTCTCGCCGGACGGAAAGCTCATTGCCTTCAGCTCGCGCCGCGACGGAACGCAACGCATCTGGCTCAAGCAGATCGAGGGAGGCAGCGAGGTTGCCCTGAGCCAGGGATCGGACGATTTCCCGCGTTTCTCGCCGGATGGCGCGTCCGTCCTCTACGCCCATTTTCTGCCGGACGGATCCTCGTCGCTGTATCGCATCCCCGTCGTCGGCGGCGAAGCGCGCCACATTCTTGACGGAGGGACCAGCGGCGAGTTGTCGCCGGACGGCAAGCTCCTCGCCTTCAGCAGGAACGCCGTCGATGCGGCCGGCCGCGTGACGAGCGTCATTCTTCTGGCGAATGCGAACGGCACCGGCGTGCGGGAGTTGCTGCGATCTGACATCGTGGCGCTCTCGCATCCGAGGTGGTCGCCGGATCAGAAGAAGATCGCGCTCATTGGTGCGTCGGGGCGCGTGGCGCAGACGATCGTCGTCATCGATCCCGAGACAAAGGTTGCGCGAACGCTCACGACGCCGCCGAAGTCGGGCGAGGTTTCGGTGCCGGTGTGGACGGCAGACAACCAGTCATTGATTTACGTTCGCGCCGACTCGGTGGAAGCAGTGGTCGGATCGACAGCCCAGATCGTCCGGCACGATGTGACCAACGACACGACCCAAGTCATCGGATGGAGCTCGCACAACGGAACGCTGGTGGACGTGATGGGCAAGGGGCAGATGATTCTCGACGTCCGTTCGCCGCGCGACAACCTCCGCGAGATCGAGCTCGATCGGCAGCCGAACGCGCCGGCGTCTGCAGCGCCGGTGTCGAGTCCTTTGGCGGAACGCTGGCTGACGCGAGGCAACAGCAGCGATCGGCAACCGGTCTATTCACCCGATGGGCAATCGATCCTCTTCTCGTCGAACCGCAGCGGGAACCTCGACCTCTGGCAGATGAACCTCGGCACCGGCTCGGTCCGCAAGATCACCGACGACGCCGCGGAGGATTGGGATCCGGCCTACACGCCGGACGGAAAGAAAATCGTCTGGAGCTCCGGCCGCAGCGGCAACCTCGAAATCTGGATGGCCAATGCCGACGGCAGCGAAGCGCACCAGGTCTCGCACGACGGCGTCGACGCCGAGAATCCGACCGCTACGGCCGACGGCCAATGGATCCTTTACAACTCCTTCAACCAGAAACACCTCGGCATCTGGAAGGTTCATCCCGATGGCAACGGCGCATTGGCCGTCGTCAGTGGCCGCGACGTCGTGCCCGACGTGTCGCCCGATGGCAAGTACGTGGCGTTTCTTTCCGATGGCCGGACCACCCGCGCCATGGTTCGTGTCGTGCGCATTGCCGATGGCGCAGCCACGGGCTTTGCGGTGCCGGTACCGGCACCGCCGCACACGACCGCAATCCTGGGCCGCATGCGCTGGATGCCTGACGGCAAGGCAATCGCATACCTCTACCTCGACGAACATGGAGTGAACGGCGTGTTCCGGCAGGACTTCATCGCTGATCGCGACACGAGTGCCACGCGCAGGAAACTCGCCGCGTTCGATCCGGAGCGAGCCACGGAGTCGTTCGGGATCTCGCGCGACGGGCACACTATCGCTGTGGCCGGATGGGAGCAGCTCTTCAGCCTCATGGCCATCGATGGCGTTCCCGGCGTGCCCGCGAAGCACACGGATAAGAAGGAGAATTGAGCCGATGCCGGAAAAGAAAGATCTCGACATGTCCCTTCCCGCACCGGCCTCGTCCGTGGTGATGAAAGCCATCGACGCCACGACCTTCACGGAGATGGAAAGCTTCGTCAAAGATCTGGAAAGCCGCCCGATCGAGCGTCTCCTCAAAGACCTTCCCAAGCTGGCCACCCTCCCCCCGGCAAAGGTCTCCCTCGTCTCCTACGTCATTTCCACCAAAAACCGCCAAGCCGACCCCACCACCCGCGCCGCGA
>DASYJY010000121.1:0-6856 GCA_035995985.1 Thermoanaerobaculia bacterium
GAGCGTGGCGGCGTCGTATCTGGCGGAGACGGTCGACACGTTCGCGCAGTCGGGCGATCCGGCGGAGGTGATCTACCGGCTGCTCGATCGGACCACCGAGGGGTTGCTCGCGGGCGCGTCGCCGCTGCGGGTGGTGACGTATGCGGAAGTGTGGATTCTGCGGCTGGCGGGAGTGCTGCCGTCGCTGCGGAACTGCAACGCGTGCGATGGTCCGCTCGGGCGTCCGCTGCGGTTCGATTTAGGCGCGCACGGATTCGTCTGCGCGAATTGCGGTGCGGCGAATGCGCAGGTGATTGCGAATGATGTCGCCGATGTGCTCGAAGCGATCATGCGGATGCCGGTGGGGGACTTCGCTGTCGCCGAGGTTGCGCCCGATGCGTTGATTGAGGTTCGTTCACTGGCGGCGTTTTTCCGGCGCAACTTTCTAGGACACGAGTTGAAAGCGTATGAAATTGTGGCCGGCGTGATCGGCGATTAGGACGTTTCAGACCCGCACGCCGCCGCGCCCCTCGGCCAGCAACGCCCGACCGTGGTAGTGGAACTCGTTGTGGACATCGAGGAGGAGTTGTCTCCGTTCGATCCGCTCCTCCTCGGCGCGCGTGTAGACCGTGGCTTCGAGTAGCGCCGTGCCGTCGTCGCGTGCATCGACCGAGGGGAGGTGCGTGACGATCAGCGCGCGGACGATTTGCGGCGACTGCATGCGCATCAGCGCGGCGTCGTAGTCGTCAGCGGTCGCGATCAGGCGAGTCATACGCCACGACGTCGCGCCGACGATGTCGCTGATGATCATCCAGTACTCGAAGACCGCCTCGGCATTGCGATCGACGTCGAACGACTCGTAGATCGGACTTCCACGTTCGACGTACGGAGTGCTCTCGCCGTCGAAGACGTCGTAGCGAATCTCGCCGCGAACGCGAACGCCTTGCGCGCATTCGAGGAGCGCCGCGGCCTGCATGGCCAGATGTGCTTTTGGCGGCAACGGAGCCGTTCCCGACGCGAACGCCTCGCGGAAGCGGGCGTTCGCGAGCTCGTGGGCGCGCGCGATCCGTTCGCGTACACGCTGCACGGCTTCGAGTGCCAGCGTGGTCACTTCACCTGCTGCGTGCGCGCCAGGAACTGCTTCGCGTTTTCGAAGCCGGTCAGGCGAAGTTGCTGCTGTTCGTGCCCGGAGGAGTCGATGAAGACGACGGTGGGGACGCCGACGATCGCGTAGCGCTTCGTCAACTCCTTCACGGCCGGATCGTCGCCGTTGGTGAGATCGGTCTTGATGCGCGTGAAGCGATCGAGGTCCTTCGCGACTGCGGCGTCGCTGAATGTTTTCTCGTCGAGCTCCTTACACGGGATGCACCAGGTGGCGAAGAAGTCGATCACGATCGGCTTGCCGGTCGTCGACGCAACTGCGGCGTCGTATTTCTGCCACTGCACCTCGACGCCTTTGCGCGGCGGGATGAGGAAGACGACGCCGCCGGCGAGGAGGATGAACGCGCAGGCCAGGCGCATGAAACGGCCGCGCGGACCTCGGCTCAGGAAGAGAAAGATTGCGCCGATGAGCAGGCTCGCGGCGACACCGAGGCGGAAAGGCGTTTCGCCGATGACCGCGCGGAGGAAGTAGAAGGCCATCGCGATCAGGACGAAGCCCATCGCCTTCTTGACCTGCACCATCCACTCGCCCGGTTTCGGGAAAACATTCAGCGCGATCAGATACGGGAAGCCGAGGCCGAAGGCGAGCGTCGCGAACATGGCCATGCCGATGGTTGGTTTCGCGATCGCGGCGACCAGCGTGAAGAGCGCCACGACCACCGGTCCGACGCATGGCGCGGCGACGATGCCGACGAAGAGGCCCATCGTCAGCGCGCCGGCCACGCCCGCGCGGCCGGCGGAACGGTTGGTGATGAATTGCGGGACGCGGAACTCCCACACGCCGAACATCGACGACGCGAGCACGAGCATCAGCACCGCGAAGCCGATCAGCACGGCCGGCGACTGCAGCCACGAGCCGAACATCCGTCCGCTGAGCGCGGCGAAAACGCCGAGGGCGGAGTAGGTGATGACGATGCCGAGGACGTAGGCGAGCGACAGCGCGAAACGGCGCGAACGGCGTCCGTCGCTCTGCATCGCGAAGAAGCCGACGGTGATCGGGATCATCGGAAAGACGCATGGCGTGAGGTTCAGCGCCAGTCCGCCGACGAAAAGGATGAGGAGCGTCAGCGGCAGCCCGTGCTCGGCATACGCCGCGGAAAGGCGATCGTTGCCAACAGGCGCGGCGCCTTTCGGTGCAGCGGAAAGCGGCGTGAAGCTGGACGATGTTGCGGGCGCCACAGGCGCGACCACAGTCGCATCGATCGTGACTTCGGCATCGCGCGGCGGCAGACAGACCGTGTCGTTGCAGGCCTGATAGTGCAGCTTGCCTTTGATCGTGTCGCCGCTCTGCAGCTTCGCAGTGAACGGGATTTGAATCGTCCCTTCGTACACGGCGAGCTTCTGTCCGCCGCTGAACGTGAAGCTGCGCACGGTGTGCTGCGGATACTGCGCGGAAACGAGCTCTGTTCCGTCGAACGACAGCTTCGTCGGGATGACGAAGTCGTCGAGCGGTTTGTTTGAGTTGATGTGCCAGCCGTTTTCGATCGTGGCGGTGACGACGCCTTTGACATCCGTGGCGTGGCGCTCAGTGACCGAGCCGGTGAGCTTGACGAGCTCCTGTCCCGGAATGTTGTTGCCGCCACCGAACGAGATCTGCGCGAAGGCGCTGGTCGTTACGAATGCGCAGATTGCGAACGCTCGCAGAAAGGCAAATGTTGAATGTTGAATGTTGAATGTTGAATGTTGAATGACGGCGGCACGGTACGTTTCAGCCTTCAACATTCCGCCTTTCAACTTACTGCTTGCGCGGGCCGCCGAGCTGGCGCTCGAGATTCGTGATCATCGTGGTGATGTTGCCGGTGTACGGGGAGTTCGGGTACTTCGCCTTGAACGCCTTGTACTCCTCGATCGCGCCCGGAACGTTCCCCGTCTGCAGGTAGATGTCGCCGATGAGGAGGCGCGAGCGCTCGAATGCGTCGCCCTTGTTCTGCAGCGTCGCGAATTTGGCAATGGTCGCTTTCGCGTCGGGGAACTTCTTCTGCAGGATTTGCGTCAGCGCGAGCTCGAAGAAGGTGTCGTCGCGAACCGTCGGCGGGATGCCCGGCTCGGCGACGAGTTTCTTCAGCCGCGCTTCGCTCTGTGCGTACGCGGCGCGTGACTCGAACTCTTTCGCCAGCGCCAGCCGCTTCGCGTAGTCCTTCGAGATCGAAGCCTCGTCGGCTGCACGTTTCATGAAGTCGTTGTACTTGACCTCAGCGTCGCCGAGCGATACGGCGAATTCCTTCGCAGGCGCGTAGCCTTTGATGATCCCTGCGATCATCAGATCTTTGTTGAGCACGAGGAACGTCGGCAGCGAGTTCACCGAAAAATCGCGCGCGAACTTCGATCCATCCTTCCCGTCCTCGGTGTTGAGGCGGAGCAGGACCATCTTGTCCGTGGCGTTCTGGAAACTCTGCGAAGGAATCACTTCCTGCTCGAAGCGATGGCACCAGCCGCACCAGTCGGCGAAGAGGTCGACGAAGATGAGCTGATTTTTTTCCTTCGCGATCTTCTGCGCCGAGGCGATGTCTTTGAGCCACGGCGACGCGGACGCTTGCTGTACGAACAGCAGCGCAACCGCGGCAAGCAGGGCAATCCGTTTCACGTAAATCCTCCCGTTCGCCGGTCGCAAACGGCACCGGGAAAGTCGCTATTCCGAAGGCGCGGCACCGACCGGTGACAAATCCGCCGCCGCATTTTGCTTTTCGCGCGCGTACTTGCGCGCCGCTTCGACGAAGGCGCCGAAGATCGCCGAGGCCGACGATTCTCCCGGCATGTCCTCGGGGTGCCACTGCACGCCGACATAGAACGGATGCGACGGATCTTCGAGCCCTTCGACGATTCCATCCGGCGCTTTCGCCGTCACGCGCAGTCCGTCGGCGACGCGGCCGATGGCTTGATGGTGCGACGAGTTCACGTTGAACTCCTGACCGCCGAGGATGCGTCCGAGCTTCGTCGATGAATCGATGTGGACGTCGTGACGATGGCGATCGCTCGGTTCGCTGGCGTGATCGATGTCGGAGGTGATGTCCTGAATGAGGCTACCGCCGGCAGCGACGTTCATGACCTGCACGCCGAGGCAGATGCCGAGCGTCGGGATGCCGCGTTCGCGCGCCAGTCTGGCGAGCCCGAGGTCATTCTTTTGCCGACGCGGGTCCATGGTTTCGCAGCTCGGATGCTTCTCCTCGCCATACTCGGCGGGGTCGCAATCGTCGCCGCCGGCGAGCAGGATTCCGTCGAGCGTCTCGGCGAGGTCAGCCGCATTCTCGGGTTGCGGCGGAATGAGCACCGGCACGGCGCCGGCGCGTTTGAGCGATTCGATGTAGGTCGTGTAGACGAAGGCGCGGTCGCGTTCTCCGGGTTTCTGAACGACGTCCGAGCCGATGCCGATAAGAGGCTTGTGCATGGCGGGTAATTATGCGGGATTCGTGCGAGCCTCGGCTTAAGAAGTCTAGGCGCTGCATCTTGCCCAAGCACAGACAGGAGTGTCTGTGCCACACCGGCTTTGCCGGTAACAGCATCTGGTCAGTGCGGCAGGATCGATGTGGCACAGACACTCTTGTCTGTGCTGGAACTCAGGAGGAGTGAGGCTACCGCACCTTGCGCTGCATCCGATCGAGCACATTCAGCGCTTCGATCGGCGAAAGCGTCTCGATGGTCAATCCGCGCAATTCGTCCAGCACTTCGAGCTGTGCGCCGCCGAAGAGGGAGAGTTGCGCGACAGGGGAAACCCGCTTTTGCGTCTCCGCCACGACGTCGCGTTCCTTCCGCTCCAACGTCGTCAGGATTTCGCGCGCGCGGTCGGTGATCGAGCGCGGGATGCCGGCGAGCTTCGCGACTTGGATTCCGTAGCTCTTGTCGGCCGCGCCTTCGACCACTTTGCGAAGGAAGATGATCTGTTCGTTCCACTCCTTCACCGCCACGCTGTAGTTGGCGACGCGCGGTTTCGTCTTCGCCAGGTCGGTGACCTCGTGGTAGTGCGTGGCGAAGAGCGTGATGCCGCCGCGTGACGGCGTGTCGTGGATGTATTCGATGATGGCCCAGGCCAGCGAGAGGCCGTCGAACGTGGCCGTGCCGCGGCCGACTTCGTCGAGGATGATCAGCGAGCGATCCGTGGCGTTGTTGAGGATGTTCGCGGTCTCGTGCATCTCGACCATGAACGTCGATTCGCCGCGCGCGAGCTGGTCGGACGCGCCAACGCGCGTGAAGATGCGATCGAAGATGCCGAGTCGCGCTTTGGCGGCGGGAACGAAGCTGCCGATTTGATTGAGCAGAACGATGAGCGCGACCTGGCGAAGGTACGTCGACTTGCCGCCCATGTTCGGCCCGGTGATGATCTGGATTCCGTTGCGGTCGCGTTCGACGTCGGTGTGATTGGGGATGAATCGATCGGAGGCGATGACCTCGATGACCGGATGGCGTCCATCCTCGATGCAAATCTCGGCTGTCTCCGACAACGACGCCCGCACGTAACGATGCCGCACCGCGATCGTGGCGAGAGACGACAACGCATCGACCTGCCCAACCGCTCGCGCCGTCGCCAGAATCGCGCCGGTCATGCGCGCGATGTTCTCCAGCAACTCGCCATACAGCCGTTCCTCGATCACGATCGCCTTCCCCTCGGCGCCGACGATTTTTTCTTCGAGCACTTTCAGATCGGGCGTGATGTAGCGCTCCGCGTTGACGAGGGTCTGCTTGCGGATGTAGTCGTCAGGAACTTTGGCGACGTTCGATTTCGAGACTTCGATGTAGTAGCCGAAGACGGAGTTGAAGCGGACCTTCAGCGAGCCGATGCCGGTGCGTTCGCGCTCGCGCGTTTCGATTTCCACGAGGATCGATTTCGAGTCGCGAGCGATGGAGCGCAGCTCATCGAGCTCCGCGTCGATGCCGATTTTGATGGCGCCGCCGTCGCGGAGATTGAGTGGGGGATTGTCGGCAACGGTCGCCGCGATGCGGTCGACGACAGCCGGAACGGGATCGAGCGCGTCGCGCAACCGCTTCAGCAGCGGCCCGTTGAGCGGCGCCATCGACATCCGCAAATCGCCGGCCATCAGCAGCGAGTCGGCCAGAGCCAGGCATTCGCGCGGCGTGGCGCTGCGCAGCGTGACGCGCGAGGCGAGGCGTTCGAGATCGGCGATCTTCGACAGACGCTGCGTCATCACTTCGAGAATGGCGCGCGAGCGGGTCAGCTCGTCGACGGCATCGTGGCGATCGAAAATCGCGTCGCGCACTTTCAGCGGACGCGTGAGCCACTGACGCAGCATCCGTCCGCCCATCGCGGAGCGCGTGGCGTTGACGACGCTCCAGAGCGACGCGCGCGGACGGGTGGCATCGCGCGAGTCGAGGATCTCCAGATTGGCAAGCGTGGCCGCGTCGAGCTGGAGAAAATCGGCTTCGTTGTCGACGCGCAACGACAACACGTGATTAAGCGGACGCTTGTGGCTGGCCGATGCGTAGCGCAGCGCCGCGCCGGCAGCGCCGATGCGCGGGTCATCGCCCTCGAGTCCGAATCCGCGCAGCGACTGCGTCCCGAAATGTTTCGACAGATAGTCGTGCGCGCCAGCGATCTCGAACAGCGACGGCTCGACCGGATTCGACGGAATCTCCAGCCGGAACGCCGCCTCGCGCGGAAAGATGGCCTCGCGCGGAGCGAAACGGGCGATGTCATCGGCCAGCCGCGGGTCGTCAATATTCACGTAGGTCGTGACGAAGAAGTCGCCGGTGGAAACGTCGAGAT
>DASYJY010000122.1:0-8924 GCA_035995985.1 Thermoanaerobaculia bacterium
TGGATTTCGTTCGCCGCACGCCGCGACGGCTCGGCAACCTCGGTGATCTCGGCCTGCATCTGCGATGTATGCCGGCCGAAAAAAATTGGCAGCAGCACCAGCGTCAGCAGCGACGCGATGATGAACGCAACCGGTACGATCGTCGTCCACGTACTGTCGGGACCGACGCGCCAGATACTTCGCCGCTCACTTTGTCGTTCTGCCACAACGCTCCGCGCTAACTCTCCGGCACACCGGAATGACGCCGCTCGATCTCTTCCTTCGTCGGCATCTCCGCCACCTGCGCCGGTTGCTCATCGACCGCGTCCGCGGTCGACGGCTTGCGCGTTGCGTGAAGCGGATCGTCGTTCCCCTGCCGAATCAGAGTCTCTTTTGTCTCTTCTCCCACGAGATCCTCCTTGGACGCAAGTGGCGGTGCAGCAATATGCTTGCCTTCGGTACCGATACGAATGCGCACCAACGATCGCAGAATCTTTCAGCGCCTACGCCTGCCGCGGCCGATCCTCGGCACGCTCGACGGCCAGAACACGCTCATCCTCGACCTCGGCGTCATCGGCGCGTTCGTCGAACACTTTGGAGTTACGACGCCGAAGACGCGCTCGCGGTTGCAGTTCCAGTGGCAGGGCGAGCAGATCGAGATCGATTGCGAAGTGGCGAGGACGGACGTGGTGCGGCGCGCCGGCGCGAACGCGTTGTCGCACACCGGGCTGCGATTCATCGAAGCGATCGGGAGTTCCGAGGAGCGGCTGCACGATCTGATCGCATCGTTTGTCGGAAAAATGCTGGCGGCGCAGAAAGCAAACATGGACGGCGTCGCGAACGACGAAAACGAGCTGAAGCTGGTCGATATCGGCGGCGCTCGGCGCGTTCGCGTACACGGTCTGGTGCGATATCGCCTGCGCTCGGACGGAACGTGGATGCGTGCGACGACCAGCGACCGCCGCCAACCGCCGGACGGCTTCACCGTCGCCGCCTACGAATACGAGAGCGACCTCGAGGCGCTCTGCCTCGCGTACGAAATCGCCGACGAGGAAGGCCGGGCCATGATCCGGCTGGTTTCGGAGCTGAGCGTCAACACGGTCAATCCGCAGTGAACGTCGACCCGGAGTTTGGCCGGATCCTGCTGCGCGTGGTGCTCGTCGGCGGCACCATCATGGTCATCGGCGCGACGGGCCTTTACTTCGCGCTTCGCGCATTCGCGCCGACTGCAAAAAAGGGGAGCGACTTCCGCGCCGTCGTCATCGTGATCAGCGTGCTCGCCGTCGTGATGGTGGGTTGCTTCGTGCTCCTGATTTTTTCGTATTCGAGGCGCTGAACTCCTTCGCGATCGCTTCCGTGTGTTGTCCGAGCGATGGCGGCGCCGATCCGATGTCGAACCGTTCGCCATCGATGAGCACAGGATTTCGGATCGCGTCGTACGCGCCGATCTGGGGATGCTCGACGCTGGCGATGAGCGCACGAGCGGCGGCTGTTCGCAGCGCTTCGCGCACGCCGCGTACGAGCGACGCGGGAATCGCGGCGCGGCGGCATCGCGCCACCCATTGCGCGGCGGTGCGTTCGTGGAACGCGTCTTCCAGGATTGCTACGAGTACTTCGCGATCCTTCACACGCTGCGTGTTCGTCGCGAACCGTTCGTCATGCGCCAGCTTCGGACGGCGCAGCACACGCTCGCAGAGCTGCGCGAAATGGCGATCCGTTCCAACGCCAATCGCGAACGCGCGATCACTGCCGTGGAACACTTGATACGGCACGATCGACGGATGCGCGTTGCCGTATCGCGCCGCCTCCTTGCCGGTGACGAGCACGTTCTGCGCGACGTTCGCCAGCGATGCGATCGTGGCCGAAAAGAGCGAGACCTCGATCGACGCCCCTTCGCCCGCGCGAAGGGCCGCGCAGATCGCGCCGAATGCGTAATGCGCCGTCAGGACGTCCGCGAGCGCGACGCCGATCTTCATCGGCTCGCCGGCAGCATCGCCAGTGATCGACATCAGCCCCGATCCGGCTTGTGCCAGTAAATCGTAGCCGGGCGTATTCGCGTCGTCCGTGTCGCTGTCGAATCCGGCGATCGTGCAGTGGACGATGCGCGAGTTGATCTCGCGCGGTGCGAAGTGCAGCGATTCTTTCTGCGCCGGCAGGAAGTTGTCGACGACCACGTCGGCGCGCTCGATCAATCGCCGCGCTACCTCGACGCCTTCCTCCGACTTCAGATCGATCGCGATCGATTCCTTGTTGCGATTGATCGACAGAAAGTAGGCGCTGACATCCCCAACGAACGGCGGTCCCCATCGCCGCGTCTCATCGCCGCCCAGCGCTTCGACCTTGATGACGCGCGCTCCCCAATCGCCGAGGAGCTGCGTGCAGAGAGGGCCGGCAAGGACGCGCGAGAAATCGGCGACGAGAATGCCGTCCAACGGCAACGCGCGTTTCCGGCCCATCGCGGCCTACTTCGCCGCCTTGTCCACCTCGGCGGCGTAGCCATCGATCACGCGCGCCACGCTCTCGATCTGCGCGTTCGCATCAGTCCACTGCTTCTGCTCGATCGCCTCGCGCACGCCCGGAATCGTCTTCACGCCGTAGCCGGTGTAAAAACCGGGCGCGTAAATCTGATGACGGAACCATGGCCGCCGCGGCAGTCCGTTCGGAAGCAGGAGCGACTGCTCGATGTGCATGAGCGCGCGATCGAACGCCGGCTGGCGATCGACCGGCGCTGACGCCGCGGCGCGATCGAAATCGCGCGCGCTGCGCTTCAGATGCGCAACCGCATTCTGCAGCGGCGCGAAGTTGAGATACGGCACGGCCTCTTCCGATTTCGGCGAAACGTACGTCTTCGTCGGATCGGACGCGATCTCGTACGCGCGGTCGCGCACCAGGCGATTGCGATCTTCGATGTCGCGCCGTTCGTTGTCGGCCAGCTTCGTCAGCTCGTCCATGTAGCGGCCGACGGTATCGGCGAACGTAGTCAATTCGAACGGCAGCACGTCCGCATTTGCAAGCCGCAGAACGAGACGCCCCGTGGTCTTCGCCTGCGCAATCCCATAATCAAAATTCGGATCGCCAAACCGCGTGTAGTGATCGAACGAGTCGTACACCGAGTGATACGAACCGCCGCCGCCCTCGCCGCCGTAGCCGATGTTCATCGCCGCGACGCCGGTGTGCTGCAGAAACGGCGTGTAATCCGATCCCGATCCCAACGCATCCAGCCGGATCAGCTCGTGCTCGCGCGCTTCCTTCCGCTCCTCGGCGTTCTTCGCCAGCGTCGCTTCGCGCGCGCGCATCCGCGCCAGCACCGAAACGTTCCGCTCCGGATCGTTCACGTCGCGGGCAACCTGCGTCATCAGCTTCTCCAGCGTGTGCGAGCCGCCCGCGTCGAGAAAGCCGCGCGAATTCGTATCGGAGTTGATGTAAACGACGCCCTTCGCGCGCAACTCGTCCGCGTGCGTCTCCGCCCACTCGGTCGAGCCGATCAGACCTTCTTCTTCGCCGTCCCACGCCGCGAACTGGATGGTCCGCTTCGGACGCCAGCCGCTTTTCGCAAGTTCTGCAATCGCTTTCGCTTCCTCCAGCTCGGCGACTAACCCGCTGAGCGGATCGTTCGCGCCGTTGACCCACGCATCGTGATGGTTGCCGCGCATCACCCATTCGTCGGGATACTGCGAGCCGGCCATCCGCGCGATGACGTCGTACGCCGGCACCATGTTCCAGTTGAACTCGAGCGCCATGTGCACGCGTGAAGGTCCGGCGCCGAGGTGATACGTGATGGGGAGCGCGCCTCGCCAGTCGGGCGGAGCGACCGGACCGCCGAGCGCGCGCAGCAGCGGAAGCGCATCACCGTACGAAATCGGCAGCACCGGGATTTTCGTGATGACCTCGGCGTCCTTGCGGTCGAGCCGTTTCGCATCGGCGGTCGCACCCACGCCGGGCGTGAGCGGATCGCCCGGATGCACCGGCATGTCCATCACCGACCCGCGCTGCGCACCGTTCTCATTGCGATACGCGCCCTTCGGATAAACGTCGCCCTGCCCGTACCCGTCGTCCTTCGGATCGGAGTAAATGATGCAGCCGATCGCGCCATGCTCCGCCGCCACCTTCGGCTTGATGCCGCGCCACGACCCTCCGTAGCGCGTGATGACGATCTTCCCCTTCACATCGACGCCGTTGCGCTCCAGCAGCTCGTAGTCCGCCGGGATGCCGTAGTTGGCGTAAACGAGATCGCCGGTGACGTCGCCATCGATCGAGTAGGCGTTGTACGTAGGCAGCTGCTCGCTCTGCTGCCCCGAGGTCGCATCGCCAGCCACCGGCGGCTCAAGTAGCTTCGCGGTGAACCGCTCCGGCGCGATCAGTTCGACGACGCGCCGCTTCGGCGTCGGAAAGAGCACCCGAAACTCCTCGATGTTCGTGTCGTACCCCCACGACTTGAACAGTGACGCGATGAACTCCGCGTTCTCCTTGTCATACGCCGACCCGAGGTGATGCGGCCGCGCGGAGAGCCGCTTCAACCAGTCGCGCAACTCATCGCGCTTCAGCGAAGAATCAAACTGCGACTCGATCGCCCGCTCCTTCGCCGCGGATGCGGGACTGAACCCCAGCATCGGCGGCTCGGACGGCGTCTGAGCGAAGAGGGTGGCGGCGAAAAACACAGCAAGTGCGAAAACGATGCGGCGCATGGGCGGGGATTGTAAACGGTAGACTTCCGACGGCAAGCCGATCGCGGGACGAGGAAGGCTAGCTTCAGCTATTCAAAGTGATCGAGGAGGAAAACGGGGCGGCCACTCACGGTAAGAAATTTGCCGTGAACCGAGAGAGTAGTAACGTATAAGTGTCTAAGGAGCCCAAACGTGTCTACCCTTTCGACTACATTCGAGCGGATGAATACCTTCACGGCGGTCTTTCAAGAAGCTGAAGAAGGTGGCTACATCGCTTTTGTCGAGGAGTTGCCGGGTGCGAACACCCAGGGAGAGACTCTCGACGAAGCGCGTGAAAACTTGCGCGAGGCAGTTGAGCTGATACTCGATGCGAATCGCCGAAGATCGTTGAAAGATCTGGATACTTCAAGACTGATCCGCGAGCCGATGGTCGTCTACGCGAAGTAATCAGTTACGGCGGAATGGATCTGGTATATCCAGATCCTTGCAGATCTTTCGCACTAAATCATTCTTGATCTCGTTGTGCCGCGGCACTGAAGAGGTTGTGTTGGAAGGGCCCGCGAACACGGTGTGCCTGCCGCCCTCGTGATCGACTATGCAACCGTGTTCCCTTAGGTGACGCACCAAATCACGACGCTTCATTCAAATTTGCCTCGGACGCGACCTCGACATACCGACGCAGCCTGTTTCAGAATCACAGGTTTTTCAAGGGCTGATCTTCTATTTTTTTAGCGGCACCTAAAAGTGTCCGAAGAAAAATGAGTGATTGCGGTTTGTTCAGCGCACCGTCACAACCTGCACACTGCGCCCCTCGCCCTTCTGCCCGAATCCCGATCCCGCGTATAACGAATCATCGCGGAGGACGACCAGGCGATCGGCAACATGCGCGAAGGTCCACGTCGAACGATTCATCATTGACCCTTTGATGAACATGAAGCCGGCGGTACCGCGCTGAATCCGTTCGGCGGCGACGGGGATGTTGTCGTCGCCGAGCCAGACGGTCATCTGGTCTTCCGTGAATTTCACGCTGAAGATGCTCGTCGCCTCGGGTGGAAGTTTCGGCGTCAGCTTCAAAACGACAACTCGCACCGGATGCCCTTCGCGCACGGTGCGGCTCTCGCTCACTTTCCTGGCCGTATCGATCAGGCGCAGAAACGGCCCAGCGAAATCGACGGCGTCGGCGATCTCCGTGCCCTGCGTGTCATTCACCGCCGCCCGCGTCGGCGTCTGCTTGCGCGGATCGGACGTGTGTTCGCGCGACTCGCGCTCGGCGCGGTCCAGAATCGCGCGCGGAAAAGTGATGTGCAATCCCGCATCGTCTTCGATGACATCGAGCGAGGCCGTCCCCGTGAACTGCTGGTTCGCGAAGCGTCCTTCATTCTTCCGCGACCGCTGCACGTCGATGGAAACGTGGATCGGCTTCGTCCCATGAAGCTGCGAAACGGCGGCGCGCATGTCCGTGATCACATCGGCGCGGGCGTTCAGAGTGAGAACGAGAAGGGGAAGAGCGGCGAGGCGTCGCATGGCTGCAAGTATGCGGTAGAGATACGTGAAGCTTTTCGGCGGGCCTACAGCACGTACCGGCTCAAATCCTCATCCTTCACCGTTTCCGCCAGCACGCGCTGTACGTAGGCGGCATCGATGGTGACGGTCTGGCCGTCCATTTCGCTGGCGTCGAAGGAGAGCTCGTCGAGGAGGCGCTCCAGGATTGTGTGCAGGCGGCGGGCGCCGATGTTTTCCGTCTTCTCGTTAACCAGCGCGGCGTAGCGCGCTACCTCGGCGATCGCTTCGTCTGCGAAGGTCAGCGTCACGCCTTCGGTGGCCAGCAATGCGGAGTACTGCATCGTCAGCGCGTTCTTCGGCTCGTGCAGGATGCGCACGAAGTCCTCTTCGGTGAGGGACTCGAGTTCGACTCGGATGGGGAAGCGGCCCTGCAGTTCGGGGATCAGGTCCGACGGTTTCGAAACGTGGAACGCGCCGGCGGCGATGAAGAGGATGTGGTCCGTCTTCACCATCCCGTACTTTGTGTTGACCGTGGTCCCTTCCACGATCGGCAGCAGGTCGCGCTGCACGCCTTCGCGCGAGACGTCGGGTCCGTGCGATGCGTTCTGGCGGCCGGCGATCTTGTCGATCTCGTCGAGAAAGACGATGCCGCTCTGCTCGACGCGGTCGATGGCCTCGCGGGCCACGTTCTGCTGGTCGACCAGCTTCTCCGCTTCCTCCTGCACGATGATCGGCCGCGCGTCGCCGATGCGCATCTTCTTGCGCTTCGACTTGCCGCCGAAAAGGCCGGGCATCATGTCCTTCACGTTGACGCCCATCTCCTCGACGCCCTGCGCCGAGAAAATTTCGAAGGACGGATAGCTCTGATCCTTCACATCGATCTCGACTTCCCGCTCGTCGAGGCGGCCTTCGTCGAGCCAGACACCGAGCTTCTCGCGGGTCTCGGTGGGAGGCTGCTCCTCCGGCGCGCCGACGAATGCGGGACGCGCGGCGGGGCGGCGCGAATCGGGAAGAAGCAGATCGAGAACTCGCTCGCGCGCATTGCGCTCGGCCGTCTCGCGATTCAGACGCGTCTTCTCGTCCTTCACCAGCTTAACGGCGATCTCGGTCAGGTCGCGCACGATCGATTCGACGTCGCGGCCGACGTAACCGACCTCGGTGAATTTCGATGCTTCTATTTTCAGAAACGGCGAGCGCGTCAGTCGCGCAAGCCGCCGCGCGATTTCCGTTTTTCCGACGCCGGTTGGTCCGATCATGATGATGTTCTTCGGCGCGATCTCGTCGCGCAGTTCCGGCGGGAGCTGCTGCCGCCGCCAGCGATTGCGCAGCGCGATGGCCACGGCGCGTTTGGCCGCGTGCTGGCCGACGATGTACGTGTCGAGCTCGCGCACGATTTCTTTCGGCGTGAGGCGTTCGGAATGCGTTGCGTCGTCGATGCTGCCGGGGAGTTGGATGACCATGAGTGTCAGAGGCTTTCTACAGTGATCTGATCGTTCGTATAGATGCAGATGCCGGCCGCGATTCGCAGCGCTTCCTCGGCGATACCGGCGGCGTTCAGCTCCGTGTGCTTCATCAGCGCGCGCGCCGCCGCCAGCGCGTACGGCCCGCCGGAGCCGATGGCCAGGATGCCGTCATCCGGCTGGATCAGGTCGCCGGTGCCGGAGATGAGGTAGGCCCGCTCGTTATTGGCCACGATGAGCATGGCCTGGAGCTGGCGCAGGTACTTGTCCATCCGCCAGTCCTTGGCCAGCTCCACGACGGAGCGCTCCATGTTGCCGCGGTACTCCTCGAGCTTGGCCTCGAAGCGGGAGAAGAGCGCGAAGGCATCGGCGGCCGAGCCGGCGAAGCCCGCCAGGATCTTGTCGTGGTACAGGCGGCGCACTTTGGCCGCCCCGTGTTTCATGACCGTGTTGCCCACCGTCACCTGTCCATCGCCGGCCATCGAGACCATCCCGTCGCGGCGGATGCAGATGACGGTCGTTGCGTGAATGACCGTGTCTTCCATCACGCCGCGGATCGTATCCCAAAGCGGCGCTGCGACCGCACGCTGGCACCGGGCTTCGTCGGTCGGCACTCGCGAGAACGAACCCAACGACGCGGTCAAACCGCCGGAAAGTCTGCCGGTACCGGCGCGACGAGCTCGCTGCCGAAAAAAGCGTGCCGGAGCTTCCAGGCGTGCAGGAGCATACGAGGCGCTGACATGGTGGAACCGTATCGCCGGTCGCCGACCACCGGGCGCTCGATCGACTTCAGGTGGACGCGGATCTGGTGCGTGCGCCCGGTGAGGATATCGGCCTCGACCAGGGTCTTGCCGTCGAGCTGCTTCAGCGGCCGGATGATCGTGTGCGCGTCCCTGCCGCCGATCGGCGACTCGATGGTCAGCTCATGCTCGATCGTCCCTTCGGCCACGGCCAGGTACGTCTTCTCCACCTGGCGCGAGGCGAACAGCGACGACAGCTCCGCCGCCGCGCCGCGGGTCCGGGCGAAGACCACCACGCCGCTGGTCTGCGTGTCGATGCGGTGAACGAGGAAGATGTCGCGGTAGCGGATGCGCAGCAGCTCCTCGAGCGAGCGCTGCACCCGGTCGCGCGCCGGCTGCGTGGGCATGCCCGGCGGCTTGTCGACGGCCAGCCAGTCCGGCGTCTCACGCATGATCGTCAACTCCGGCAGTACCTCGGCGATGGTGATCCGGTCGCGTTCACTGACCTCGCGGGAGGCCACGGCGACAGGACGGTCGTTGATCAGCACCCGTTTCTGCGCGATGAGCTCGCGAGCCTT
>DASYJY010000123.1:0-14807 GCA_035995985.1 Thermoanaerobaculia bacterium
ATCGCCATCTCGCTCGCGGCGAACCAGCCGTGGACGTTGTCGCCGTACTTGATCATCGTGTGCGGCGGAAAGCCGAGCCGGTCGATGTCAGCGGAGGTGATGATGAGGAGCGAGATGCTCGCGATGCGTTGGTCGTGCGTGTAGCGGACGAGCCGCAAAGCGTCCTGGCCCCAATCGAGATTGCTGTCGTTGAGCACCTTCTCTGGATTTGGCGCGAAGGCGTTGAACCACGGCAGATAGTCGGGATGCGCGGCCACGCCGTCGACGAACAGCCACAGCACGAGTAACGCCGAGACGATGCGAAGGCGAGGCAGCGCGAGGATCGCGGACGCGGCGGCGATCGCAAGCGGCGCGTAGATCGGTAGGATGTGGCGGATGCCGATGTTGATCTCGCTGGTCATCGACACGCCGAGGATCGCCGCGGCGATGAGCGGGACTTCGGGGCGTCGGCGGGCCAGCAGCGCGCATCCGATCAAGGCGAGCAACAAAAACGGGATCGGCGTTTTGAAAAAGAGGGCGACCGGGAAGTAGTACCACCAGCCGTCCCAGCTCAGTTGGCCGAACAGGAAATTACGGTGGCCCGTGGCGTTGTGATTGCGCACTTCGGCGAGGCCGCGGATCAGCGGCTCGAAGCTGAATCCGAATCCTGCCCACACCAACGCCGCCGCGACGAGCAATGCGACCACGCCACAGATGAGGAACCTCTCCCGGAACTGTGACGCGTTTTTCCGGTCGCGGATCCAGATCACGATCAGCAGCACAGCCGCCGCGGCGGGAAAAAACGCTACGAACGAATACTTCGACAGAACGCCCGCCGCGATGGCGACGCCGGTCATCGCGGCGCGCCGCCACGACGGATGTTCAGCGAGCCGCGTCAGCTCATCGAGAGCGAACGGCATCATCGCCGCGACCGCCATATCGGTCGTCGCCAGTCCTCCGTGCGCGAGAACAGGCGGCAGCATTGCGAAGAGGGCGGCGGAAAGGACGCCCGCTTCGGGCGAGAAGAGATGCATCGCCCATCTCGCCACGAAGATGATGCCGAGGGCGAAGAAGAGGAGATTGCCGATCCGCATCCGCACTAGGTTGTCGGAGTAGCTGCCGTTGAAGAGAAGCTCGTTGCCACGCACGCTGCGGTTCGTTCCCGCCGGCTCCGGCGCTTTGATGAACGGCAGCGCGAAAAAGACCCGCGCCAGCGGCGGATGGTGCATGTCCGTCGTCCAGTCGTGATGTTTGAGGATGTCGTAACCAGCGATGAGGTGAATATTTTCATCGCTGGTCTGCGCGAATACGCGATACGTCGCGGCGACGCGCCCTAGGGCGAGCGCCACGATGATCGCGACGGCGATCCAGGCGGCGCGCGGCGTCACGAACGCCTCGTCAACCAGAGACTGCCGCCGGGATTTTCGAGCGTCAGCGGCATCAGCTCGGCGAGGAGGTCGCGATGGAATCGCGCCAGCCACGTTCCGAACAACACGATGTCGAACGCGCCGTTGAATTCGAGGAAGGCGCGGAGGATGTAGTCCTCGTTCCACGCGCGCCCTTCGTAGACCCACTCTTTCGGATACTCGAACGGATAGAAGACGTCGTGACAGTGGATGTGAACACCGGGCGCAAGGCGGGGGAGGATGTCGAAGAGGATGCGATTGACGTCGCTGCCAGTCTTCGAAACGTGCGTGGAGTCGATGAAGAGAATGTCGTTCGCGGCCAGCGTGTCGAAGGTCGTCAGCGGAACGTCCTGAAGCCGCGCGCGAACCACAGTGACGCGTTCGCGATCGTCCGGACGCAGCAGCGCATCGAGCGTCGATGTATCGGGATCGATGAACGTGAACGACGTCTCCGGCAGCCAGCGATCGGCGGTATCGAGCATGGCCGCTGACGAAAATCCTGATCCGACTTCGATCACGCGCCGCGGACGCAGATGACGCAGCATCGAGTAGAGAAAGATGGAGTCGGCGTAGGAGTAAGCCCAGTTCTCGAACCAGTAGCGCGACTCGGCCGACTGCGTCCGCGGAAAGGGCAACTCGTCGTAGAAGCGCGCCAGCTTCTTCACCAGCGCGACTTGCGCATCCTGACGAAGATCGATCCCCGGCAGCGACGGTGGCGGAGGTCCGAATAGCTCCGCCTCACGCGCACGAACTTCCTCAATCGCCGGGATGGGCGAATAGAAGTGCCCCGGCGACATCCACGTCTTCCAATGCGCCAGGTCGGCCCGCAACTGATCGCGTTCCCCTTCGAGCGCGACGATGTAGCGATGCAGATCGCCAAGCCACGGCAACCGACGCGCCGCGCGTTTCAGGAAGCCGGACACTCAGGCAGCAGCCGATTCCGAAGTGACGCGGTAGATGTAGGCGTCATCGATGATGGAACGGTCGATGGCCTGCCGCGAAAAGGGGATTCCGGCGATGGTCCAGCCAGTCTGAAAGGCGGAGGCAAGCGCCTTGACCACGGGGTGATCGGGAGCCACGACCCGGATGTGATTGACATTCGAGCGTGACAGGCGAAGTGCATCGAGAGCGTCAATGACGGCCCTATACGATTCGCGGCCACCATCCAACGGGAACCGAGGTGACGCGAGCATGAGCATCCACTGATTTTCCTCGGATTCGAAGTACCAGAACGCTGCGACAATCGGCCTGCCTGCCTCGTCAAGAGCTCGCGTCAGCGCGGCGCCGAGGCCTTTCATGTCGTCATTGAGCGCTTCTTTCACCACTGTTTCTTCAGCCATGAGAGCACCCCACTCGATTCACCCGTCACTGCAAGAAAAAATGCGGACGCCTGTGCCGGCGTGATCGCGGCATTGTACCGGCTTGCCTCCGACCAGTCTTTCACGATGGCCCAGTTCGTCGCAAAATCATGGTTTCGCCCTTCCTCTTCTTGAAGGAGGCGGTCGATAGCGGCGACTTTCAGCAGTTTGGTGAGGTCATGAACGTAGCTGTCATTCGCCAGCTTCCGATCCGGAAAATCGAACTCCCGCGTCTTCTTCGCGATGCACGACTTCAGCGCACATTCGATCGCGTAACCGCAAGGTAGTACGCAGCCTGATAGCGTTCGGCGTTCAGTAGCGCCGCCGCGTCGGCTACACGTTCCTCGGCCATTTGCTGCAGGTCGAAACGGTTCATCTGGAGGAAAGAATGCTATCAGCTAACCTTCCCGCAACCTTGGCGTCCAACCCTGCGAAACGGAGGAACACCATGCGCCGACTTGCCCTCGTACCTGCCCTGATCGCCCTCGCTCTTCCCCTCGCCGCGATTTCGGATTACCACGGACACAGCAACTATTCGAATCACGGACTCTCGGTTTCGACCGACGACTGGGAGGACGTTCGCGACTGCAGCGCGCTGCACGTCAGCTACAACGACCGCAACGTGCCCGTGATCGAGGAAAGCGTGCCGGTGAGCAGCATGCGTTCGCTCAAAGTGCGCAGCGATCGCAACGGCTCCATTCGCGTCGTCGGTACGACTAATTCCGCGTTTGCCGTGAAAGCGTGCAAGGCCTCGGCGCTTGGCAATGCGAACGACATCCGCGTCAACGTCAGCGGCAACGAAGTCAGCGCCGACCGCGTCGACAACGACTCGCGCTCCATCGTCTACTTCCTCGTCTTCGCGCCGCGCAATGCCGCGCTTGATCTCGATGCCACGAATGGTCCCATCTCCATCGACGGCGTCGACGCCTCGGTCACCGCGCATGCGCTCAACGGTCCGATCGCCGTGAAGGATTCTTCGGGCACGCTCGACATTCACACGCAGAACGGTCCGATTGCGTTTGCCGGCAACTCTGGAAACGTGAAGCTGCGAGCGACCAACGGTCCGATATCGGTGAAGCTTGCCGGCTCATCGTGGGCGTCCGGCAACCTCGACGCGTCCACCGAAAACGGTCCGCTGTCGCTCAAAGTGCCTGCCGGTTACGGCTCCGGCGTGCACGTCGAAACCGACGGCAACTCGCCCGTGAGCTGCCGCGGAGCCGCCTGCCGCTCGGCGAAGAAGGCCTATGCCGAAAGCGGCGAGGACGATGACGATTACGGCCCGCGCTGGCCGCGCCGCATCGACCTCGGCTCCGGCGCGCGCATGGTCACGCTGACCACGCACAACGGCCCAGTGTCGGTGAAAGAAGGCGACTGATCGCGATTCGAATGCGGAGGCGGCAGAGTTCTGCGCTTTCGCTACTTCGGCGTGACGCGCCAGATCGTGTTGCCGACGTCGTCCGCGACCAGCAGTGCACCCGATTTGTCGATCGCGACGCCGACGGGACGTCCGTGCGCGTCGCCCTTCTCGTCGACGAATCCCGTCAACACATCCTCGGGTGTCCCGTTCGGCCGACCATTTGCGAACGGGACAAAGATCACTTTGTAGCCGCTGAGAGGCTTGCGATTCCAGGAGCCGTGCTGGCCGACGAACGCTCCGCCGGAGTAGCGCGCCGGAAAGAGCTTGCCGTCGTAGAACGTCAGGCCGAGCGACGCCGTGTGCGCGCCGAGGGCGTAGTCGGGGACGGTGGCGGACGCGACGAGATCGGGACGTTGTGGCTTCACGCGATCGTCAACATGTTGACCGTAGTAGCTGAACGGCCAGCCGTAGAACGCGCCGTCTTTGACGGACGTCATGTAGTCGGGAACGAGATCGCTGCCAATTTCGTCGCGTTCGTTGACGGAGCTCCAGAGCACTCCGCTTTGCGGCTGCCAGGCCATGCCGACCGGATTGCGAAGTCCCGATGCGAAGATGCGCGAGCGACCCGTGGCGCGATCGATCTCCATGATCGCGGCGCGGTTGACCTCTTTGTCCAATCCGTTCTCCGCGGCGTTGCTGTTCGATCCGATCGAGACGTAGAGCTTCGCGCCATCGCGGCTTGCGATGACGTTCTTGGTCCAGTGATGATTGATCGTTCCCGCAGGAAGGTCAGCCACTTTCACCGCGGTTCCGCCGATCGACTTCGCCCCCTCGGCGAATGAGTAGCGCAGCAGCGCGTCCGTATCGGCGACATAGAAGTCGTTGCCAACCAGCGCCATACCGAATGGCGACGTCAGTCCCTGCAGAAAGACGCTCCGTGTTTCGGCGACGCCATCGCCATCGGCGTCGCGCAGGAGCGTGATGCGATTCGCACTCGGTACTGCGCCTCCGGTCTTTTTCATCATCTTCTTCATGATCCAGCCCTTGAGGCCTTTGCGGTCGTCGGGACGCTCCGGCGCATTGGTCTCGGCGACGAGTACGTCGCCATTCGGCAGGACGTAGAGCCAGCGCGGATGATCGAGTCCCGTCGCCAGCGCGCTGACCGAAAATCCTGCTGCGGCAATCGGCGTCGTGCCCGGCGGCCATCCTTTTGCCGGCGCGATCTGGAACGTCGGAATGAGTTGCGGCTTCGGCTCGACCAAGGTCGGATTCTGCCCCGTCACCGCCGATACCGGCAACTTCGCGGTTTCGCCGCAGCCATACGCGATCAGGAGAAGGAGAAACGGAATCGTCTTGCGCATGCACGATCGGATTTCATGATCCGTTCCCGCACTGCGTTACCATGCGCGAGTCACAAAAAACCTGAGGAGGACGTCATGGCCAAAGGAAACAACGCCCGAAAAAAAGAGACCAAGAAGCCGAAGAAAGACAAGAAGTAACGCGCTCATGTTCCTCATCGAGACCGAACGTCTCGTCATCCGACCGTGGCAGCCGGACGACCGTCCGGCTTTCACGTCCCTCATGTCGCATCCCGAGGTGACGCAGTACGTGCACGGCGGCAAGCCGTATACCGAAGCGGAAGTGGATCAGTGGTTCGAGCGCCAGGCGCGCCAGCTCGCCGAACACGGCATGTGCATGGGCGCGCTCGTCGAGAAATCAACCAACCGTCTAGCCGGCCTCTCCGGCGTTCAACCACTCGGCTCAACGAGTGACCTCGAGATCGGCTGGATCCTCGCCCGCGAAACCTGGGGCCGCGGCTTCGCCACTGAGGCCGGCGCCGCCTGCATGCGCTACGTCCTCGACACGCTGAACCGCCCGCGCGTCGTCGCGATCATCGATCCCGAAAACACCCCCTCCAAACGCGTCGCCGCCCGCCTCGGGATGAGGTACGAAGCGACGTACACCGGCGAGCAACTCGGACATCGTTTCCCGGAGATCGTGGTCGATCTGTTCGCGCGGGAGCGGACTTCCATCTTTCCGACATTCGCCGACTCGACCGACGATCTGCCTATTACGCTCGCGCATGTAAAAACGCGCTCGACGACGTTTAGATTCGGCTTCGTTATTTCAAAAAGTGTCTGTTTTTGAAATAGCGTTTTTCGTTATTTCAGACGGCTTAAACAGCCAGTAAAAAGGGCCACGCACGGGACGCCAGGCCTCCGGCGCGAAAAGTCGCGGCGCGCGAAATGCATTTTCGCTTCGCCGTCGTGATTGCGCGCCGCACCGTCGTTCTGCTTCTGCTGGTGGCGTGTGCGCGTCATGAGCCTGCGCCAGTCCGCGCGGCGGCACCTCCGGTGCGAGTCGTCACACCGCAATTGCCGAAGCCTGCTGATGCGGCGCCGGTGAAGGCGCCGGACGTTGCGGCGGTCGCACGTGATCTGCCGGAGATTGCGGGCGGCGGCGTGCTGTGCGTTCTCTTCACCTTCAACTCGACCGGCTACTTTTTGTATCGCGGCGAAACGCTCGGGTACGAATACGAGCTGCTGACGATGTTTGCGCGCGATGCGAAGTTGCGGATTGAGCCGGTCGTGATTCGCGACAGCACGGAATTGTTCGATCACCTCAACCGCGGAGATGGCGACGTGGTTGCGGCGCAGTTGTCGATCCCGTCCGCTACATCACCGGCGGCGGTTGCGATCACCGATTCCTTGTACGAAACCGCGCCGGTGGTCGTGCAGCGTTCTCCTTCCGGAGGAACCGCGACGCCGACGGTGGCGAAGGATCTGGCCCGCGAAGAGAAGGAGACGCCGTCGACGATCGAAGTGCGCGCGAGACTGATCTCGACGCCGCGCGATCTGGCCGGCCAGCAGGTGCAGATTCCCCGAACGTCGCCGTATCGACAGCGGCTCGTCGAGCTGAATGAAGAGTTGACGCAGGACATCGACGTCGTCGAAGTCGATGAATCGAGCGATCGTCTCATTCAGGAACTGGCGGAAGGGGAGATCGCCTTGACCGTGGCGGCGGAAAACGTCGCCGCGCTCAAGAGCGGCGAGTACACGAATCTCATCATCAAGCCGGCCATCGGTCCGCCGCAGCCGGTGGTCTGGGCCGTCCGCCGCAACGCGCCGCAACTCCTCGCCGCGCTCAATCAATGGCTGGCGAAGAAGCGCAAGGCGGGACTGCTGGCGGTCCTCTATCGCAAATATTTTCTCGACCGCCGCGCCTACACGGCGCGCATCAACAGTCCCTTTCTGACGGCGGAGACGGGAACACTCTCGCCGTACGACGATTGGTTTCGCGAGTACGCGCGCATTCCGGGATGGGATTGGCGGCTCGTGGCGGCGCAGGCCTTTCAGGAATCGCGTTTCAATCCGCGCGCGCATTCGTGGGCCGGCGCGGTGGGGCTGATGCAGATCATGCCGAGGACGGCGCGACAGCTCCACGCCAACGCCGCCGATCCCAAACAGAGCGTCGAGGCGGCCTGCCGCTATCTCTGGACGATCGACGCGCAGTGGAAGGAGATCAAGTCCGACAGCGAGCGAATCAAATTCATCCTCGCCTCGTACAACGTCGGCACCGGTCACGTGCAGGACGCCGTCCGACTCGCCGCGAAGAACGGCGACGATCCGCACTCATGGCTCGATGTGAGCTACTGGCTGATCCGCAAATCGAAGCGCAGCGTGTACAACGATCCGGTCGTCAAACACGGCTTCGCTCGCGGGACCGAGCCGGTCGCGTACGTGGATCAGATCCTGCTGCGCTGGCACAACTACAAGGAATTCGTGAAAGAGCCGGAACCGGCTGTACCGCAACCGACGTATTGATAGAGTCCACCTCCATGCCTGACGACGCAACCTTCAAATCTCTTGGTCTTTCCGCTGCGCTCCTCGCGACGCTCGATGAACTTGGCTACGAGGCGCCGACGCCGATTCAGGCGCGGACGATTCCCGCCCTCCTGGCCGGGCGCGATCTGATCGGGCAGGCGCAGACCGGGACCGGCAAGACCGCCGCGTTCGCGCTGCCGCTCCTCCAGCAGCTCGACCTGAAGAGCAAGGCCACGCAGGCGCTCGTGCTCACGCCGACGCGCGAGCTGGCCATGCAGGTCTCCGACGCCATGCACTCGTACGCGAAGAAACTCGATGGCGTGGCAGTCCTTCCGGTTTACGGTGGCGCACCGATCTTCGGGCAGATGAAGCATCTGCAGCGCGGAGCGCATGTCGTTGTCGGGACGCCGGGACGGCTCATCGATCATCTCGACCGCGGCACGCTCGATCTCGCCAAAGTGCGCATGGTGGTTTTGGATGAAGCCGACGAGATGCTGAAGATGGGATTCATCGACGAGGTCGAGCGGATGCTCTCGCTCGTCCCGACGCCGCGGCAGATCGCGCTGTTCTCCGCCACGATGCCGGAGCCGATCGCGCGCATCGCGCAGCGGCATCTCATCAAGCCGGAGCGAGTCGAGATCGAGCATCACGGCATCTCGGCGCCCGACATCGAGCAGCGTTTTCTCAATGTGTCCGAGGGGCAGAAGCTCGAGGTGCTGACACAAATGCTGGAGTTGGAGGAGGCGGATGCGGTGCTGATCTTCCGCCGCACCAAGAACGGCGCCGCCGAACTGGCGGAAAAACTGGGCGGACGCGGGTTCGCAGCCGAGCCGATGCACGGCGACATGAAACAGGCCGAGCGCGAAACTGTGATTCGAAAATTGAGAGCAGGAAAGATCGACATCGTCGTCGCCACCGATGTCGCCGCGCGCGGACTCGACGTTGAGCAGATCACGCACGTCGTCAACTACGACATCCCGAACGACGTCGAGGCGTACGTGCATCGCATCGGACGGACGGGACGCGCCGGCCGCAGCGGCGTGGCCACGCTTTTCATCACGCCGCGCGAGCGCCGGATGATGCGCGAGATCGAGCGCTTCACCGGGACGCAGATCAAGCCGATGAAGATGCCGTCGCGCGCCGACGTGGCCGCGCGCCGCATCGCCGTCTTCAAGGAGACGCTGCGCAAGGAGCTGCAGAACGGCGATCTTGATCTCTACGTGCAGGTGGTGACGGAGCTCGCCGATGAAGGGCCGTCGGACATGGCCGAGGTCGCGGCCGCGGCCGCCCGGCTCGCGCATGGCGCGCGCGCGGTCGCAGCGCTTTCGGCGGAACCGGAGCCGCCGGCGCCCCGCCGCGAAGCTGCGCCGGATCGCGATGACGATGAACCGAAAGTCCGCCTTTCGATGGCCGTCGGCAAAAAGGACGGCATTCGTCCCGCGGACGTCGTCGGATCGATCGCCAACGAAGCCGGCATCTCCGGACGCGAGATCGGACCGATCGATATCCGCGACGAGATCACCTACGTCTCGATCCCGTTGCGCCTTCGCGACGATGTCATCGCCAAACTTGGCGGCGCGAAGTTCCGCGGACGGCCGGTGAGTTTGAAAGTGGCGGGTGCCGAGGCGCCGTCCGATCGTCCGAAATTCGGCGGAGCTCCGGGAGCGCGTTTCCGTCGTGAGGACGCACCTCGGACGGCGGCGAAAACGTTTGATCGCGATAAGAAACCATTTGATCGCGCGAAGAAACCGTACGATCGTAGTAAGACGCCGTATGAAAAGACGGCGAAGCCGTATAAGAAGCCGTTCGATAAGTCCGCAAAGCCCGATCGACCCTCGACGCCGTTCGACAAGTTCAAGAAGCCCTTCGCGAAGGGGAAGCCGAAGAAGCGATAGAACGCGGGGGTCTCTGCGCTCCATCTGCGTCATCTGCGGATTAACATCTCTCTGTGGCCGATCTCGACTTCCTGGATTTCAACCCTGACTTCAATTCGCCGCAAGTGATCGCCGCGTACGACGAGGTCGCGCTCTGGTCGGCGATGTTCGGACTGCTGCTGCTCGAAGAAGTGCCGTTGACGAATGTGGCGAACGGGCTCGACGTCGGCTGCGGCACCGGCTTCCCGCTCATCGAACTGGCCGAACGCCTCGGCGATCGCGCGCACGTCCACGGCATCGATCCGTGGAGCGGCGGACTGAAACGTGCTGCCGAAAAAATCGCCAGCCGCGGAACGCCGAACGTGACGCTGCACGAAGGCAGCGCCACGGCGATGCCCTTCCCCGACGCCACCTTCGACCTGATCGTCTCCAACCTCGGCGTAAACAATTTCGACGATCGCGCCGCAGCCATCCGCGAATGCCGCCGCGTCGCCAGGCCCGGCGCCACGCTCGCATTGACCACGAACCTTCAAGGCCACATGCGCGAGTTCTACGACGTCTTCGCTGAGGTCGTTCGCGATGATGCCGAGGCATCGAGGAGGCTTCACGATCACATCGAGCACCGGGCAACGGTCGCGAATGTCCGCGAGCTGCTCGAAGCAGGCAGCTTCGAAATTACGCGTGTTGTCGAACGCGAGTCCGTCATGCGCTTCGCGAACGGCACTGCGCTTCTCAACCACTACTTCATCAAGCTCGGCTTCCTCGACGCTTGGAAAAAAGTTGTGCCCGGCACCGAGGGCGATGTCTTTGCCCGGCTTCGCGACGCGCTTGACGAGGACGGCGAACTGCGGCTGACCATCCCCATGGCCTACATCGAAGCGACGGCATAGACGCGGCACGTGCGCCCTCCGTATCCCTTCCAATGCCCGAGTACTGCGACGCGAACGAGCTCGACGAGCTTCGCCGGAAACTTCTGTGGCGCGGACCGTCGCCCAGCACCGATCGTTTCCTCAGCGTCTTCATGGATCAGAACAACAAGTGCAACCTCCGTTGCCAGATGTGCGGCTTCAGCGATCCGCGCGTGACGGCGCTGGCGAAATACGACCTGCCGCGCTGGGCCTACGACCGCATTGCCGGCGAGCTGTTTCCGCGTGCGAATTACGTCTGCCTGTCGCTGATGACCGAGCCGTTCATGACGCGCGATTTTCCCGATCGACTCGCCGCGCTGCGAGCGCACGGCGTGCCGTTCAGCGATGTGATTACGAACGGGACGCTGATGACCGAGGACGCGATCGCGAAGATTCTCGACTCCGGCCTCACGCGGCTGATCGTCTCGATCGACGGCGGCACGAAAGAAATTTTCGAGGCGGTCCGCGTTGGTGCGAACTTCGAACGCGTCGTCGCGAACTTCGCGTTGCTGCGAACCCGGCGGCGTGAACGGAACGCAGTCCTCCCGCGGCTGCGCATCAACCACGTTCTCTCCGAGCTGAACATCGATCTCTTCGACGCGTTCCTCGCGCTCGTCGAATCGCTGGAAGCCGAGGAGGTGGCCGTGCGAACCGTGTCGCGCATGAGCGAGGCGGTCATCCAGGAAAGCACGAACCCCGCGTTCTGGGACAAGGTCCGCGTCGCGCGCACAAAGCTGGCCGCGTTCTGCGCGCGAACGGGAGTCGTCGACGCCGCCTTTCTTCGCGACCGCCACACGAGCATCGATCTCTTCACCGACGCTGGCGAGAAACTGATCTGCCGCACTCCCTGGACCACGATCGCCGTTCATCCGAATGGCGACGTCTATCCGTGCATGGCGTGGTCACGTCCGGCCATCGGCAATCTCACGCGGCAAACGTTCGACGAGATCTGGAACGGCGCACCACTCAACGCGCTTCGTGACGAGTTCGAACAGGTGCAGCCGGGTCTCGATTGCCTCAACTGCACGATCCGCCGCTCTGCAAACGATCCCGACGACGACTTTTTTTTTCGCAAGCTCGCCGCGCCGGCGGTGGCGTAGCGATCATTTATCGATCATGCCCGCCTTCGTGGCGCGGTCGAAGACCCAGTGCGAGTTCTCGTGGACCATGCGCACGAGGAACAGCGCGTTCTGTCCTTCGAAGAGCTCTCCTTCGAGGTTGAGGATTGCGATGTCGCCGCGTAGCTCGCCGCCGGTGATTTTGCCGGCCTTCTTCGGAAGCCAGAAGCCGAGGGTCTGGATGGCGTCGTCGAGGTTCTCTTTGGGTGTGCGGTAGGACTCATCGAACGGTTCGACGTTCTTCGCGCTGACGTTGGCCTTGATGCTGTCCCAACTCTTCTTCGCGATCGCCGCCTGTAACGCCTTGAGCGCCTTGCCCGGTTCGCCGCCATCGGCGGGCAATTTCGTTCCCGTGGGCGGACGCGTGACCTCGGTCGAAAACTTCAGATCGATCGTGTACTCATCGCCATCCATCGTCCTCAGTGGCTTCGGCGAGAAGATGCGGCCGGCCACTTTGTCGCGCGTGTTGGTGGTCAGGTCCGCGGTCATGCGGCTGCCGGTCATCTCGACGTACTGCCTCATCGTGTCGGAGTAGGTCGCGTTCATGCTGACGTCGTTGTCGGGACGCACCCAGAGCAGCACGTAGTTGTGATCGCGCAGCGCTTTCTGATTGATGACGTTCGAATGCGGGTCGAGCTCCGCCGCCGCTTCTACGACGTCGATCGGCTCCTCGGAGAGCACAACTTCGATGGCCATCTTGCGCGCGTCGCGCTGATCGCGCGTCTCATACGCGGCCGCATATTTCGGACGGATGGGAGGCTTCTTGCCAGCAGTGAATTGTCCGGAAGCGTCGCCGCCGAGGACGATGACGGGGTACAGGAAAACAACGAGCGCGGCGATTCGTTTGTGCGGCATGGCAGCACCGTAGGCCGGCATCGCGCGCCGGTCAAGTCATACTCTCCGCGCATGAGCATCTTCCTCGGCCTGCTGTTCGGATCGATCGGCACGGTCTACATGATCTGGGGCAAGCGGCAGTCGAGCGTGATGCACATCGTGGTCGGGGCGATCCTTCTCGTCTATCCATACCTTTTTACCAACGCGATTCTGATCTTCATCGCAGGCACGATCCTGACCGCGATTCCGTATGCTCGCCATCGGGGACTGATCTGATGAGCGACTACCTTCCGCTGACCTGCCCGTATTGCGGCGAGCCGGTCGAGCTCGCGGTCGAGGACACGGGATGGAGCAGGCAGTCGTTCGTGCAGGATTGCCCGGTGTGCTGTCAGCCGTGGCAGGTCGAGCTCACCCGCGACGCGTACGGCGACTGGAGCGCGACGCTGCGGACCGACAGCGAGTAGTCAGTCCGGGTTCGTGGCCCACACCGACAGTTCGGTGATGAAGCCGCGGTCGTCCATCTCGAGCATCGACAGCGCGGCGTGGGCGATTTCGATCGCGCGCAGTTTTCGTTCGCTCTGCGGACGTCCGCCGCGGAAAAACTCAGTCTGCACTTCGCTCGGATTGATCTGCATGACGCGGATGTCGTGCTTCCGAAGCTCGGCGCGCCAGCACTCGGTCATGCCGGAGAGGGCGAATTTGCTGGCGACATAGGCGGTGCCGCCGGCGAAGCCGCGCACCCCGGCGGACGAGGAGATGTTGATGATGTTGCCGCGTTTGCGGCTGATGAAATGGCGGGCCGACTCACGCGCCACCACCATGGCGCCGAAGACGTTCGTGGCCATGACGCGCTGCATCTCGGCGAGGTCGAGATCGACGAGCGGTCCGAACGAACCGAAGCCGGCGTTGTTGACGAGGACGTTGTAGTCGGGGAGAACTTCGACCGTCTTCCGCACGAGTGCGATCGCGTCCGCTTCGATGCTGATGTCGGCGCGGATTCCATGCGCGCCGATCGATGTCGCTGCCGCAATCGCTTTCGTTTCATCGCGTCCACACAACACGACCTCGGCGCCGCGTTCCTTGAGCTGTTTTGCGATTTCGAATCCGATTCCGGAACTGCCGCCGGTGACGAGTGCGCGAACGTCGGTGAGTTTCATGCGCCGATTCTATGTCTCACCTGCCGCAGCCGCGCAGTTCGGCGGCGGCCGCGAACGCCGTTGGAAACAGCTCGTGCGCGGCGCGGGCGTGTTCGCATCGCGCGCGGCCTCGCATGCGCGCGAGACGCATCTGAAGGCGATAGCTGCCGGGATCGATGTGCGCGGCGCGCGTGAGGGAGGCTCGGTCGCTGTGCGTCGCGTACATGTCCATCGCGACGATCTGCGATGCGCTTCGGACGACGCCGGCGATCGACAGAAGAAGCGCAGCGATGATGACGAATCGTGATGCGGGCCGCGGCGACGTTTCCTCGGGCATCCACAGCGCGCCGAGCGCGGTCCACACGAGGAATGCCGGCACGGCCAGCAACAACACCGCGTCGAACGTTCCGGCGACCGCGGCACCGGCGATGACGCCGAGGAACGCGACCGCGGTCAGCGCCTCCTGCGCGTCGAGTGCGCGGCGGAGTTGACGCAGTCCGGACGCCGCCAGCCGGAAGAACGCCAGCGCGAGCAGAACGAAGGCGGCGATTCCGCGTTCGGAAATGCACGCGAACCAGTCGCTGCTCGGCCATGGGTTCGCGGTCATCCCGCGGTCGTTCGGATCGCGCGATGGATCATTGCGGGCGGCGCGCACCGGATACTCGACCGGCCAGTTTCCGGGACCGGCGCCGAGCAGCGGATGGTGGACCGTCATCAGCAACGAGTAGCCATACTGCACGAGCCGTCCGCGTCCGCTTCCCTCCGAGTAGCCGGCGATGTTGCGGACGGATTCGAGATACGGATTGCGTCCATTCCAGTGCAGCGCGTTCGGCAACGCGAGCGATAACGCGATGCATCCGGCCGAGATCACCACCAATCCCGCCAGCCGTTTCCAGATGCCGCGATCGCGGCGTAGCGGCGCGCAGAGGAGCATGGCCACGAAGAGCACCAGCAGGACTGCCGCGAACGCCAGCCACGCCGCGCGCGACCGCGTCAGGACGAGCGCAGCGACG
>DASYJY010000124.1:0-28650 GCA_035995985.1 Thermoanaerobaculia bacterium
GAGACCGTGCAGCAGGCGGGATCGCTGGTCGCGCCGGACCGGCTGCGCTTCGATTACACGTATCACCAGGCGCCAACGGAAGCGCAGTTGCGGCGCGTCGAAGAGATCGTCAACGACAAGATTCGCGCGAACCTCGAGGTCACCAAGACGGTCATGCCGATCGCCGAGGCGAAGAAGACGGGGGCTGTGGCGATGTTTGGCGAGAAGTACGGCGAGAACGTCCGCATCGTGACCGCCGGCGATTTCTCGCGCGAATTCTGCGGCGGCTGCCACGTCAACCGCACCGGCGACATCGGTCTGTTCAAGATCATCAGCGACCGCTCGCTCGCCGCCGGCGTTCGCCGCATGGAAGCGCTCACCGGCCGCGGCGCCCTCGCGGAATTTCGTAAGTACGCCGACGCCGCGCACGAGATTCAACAACAGCTGAACGTCCGCCTCGAAGATGTCCCCGCGCAATTGCGCACGATGCAAGAGCGGCAGAAGGCGTTGGAGAAAGAGCTCAAGCAACTCAAGTTGAAAGCAGCCGGCGGAACGACATCAGCGTCGTCCTCCGACGAATCGCAGGACATCGACGGCGTCCGACTCATCGCCCGCCGCGTCGACGACATCAGCGGCGGCGATCTCCGCAATCTCGCCGACACCTTCCGCTCGAAGCTGAAATCGGGGGTCGTCGTCCTCGGCTCCGTGACCGACAGCAAAGTCACGCTCCTCACCGCCGTGACGAAAGACCTCCTCGACCGCGTGAACGCGAACGCGCTCATCAACAAACTCGCCCCGATCGTCGGCGGCAAAGGCGGCGGCAAGCCCGACCTCGCGCAAGCCGGCGGCAAAGATCCCGGCAAGTTGGACGAAGCGATCGATCACGCCCCGCAAGCATTGCGCGAGGTGCTGGCGGGGTGAGCGTCGACATGTCGCGGGCAGCAGTAACACTTCGAATTCGGCGTGTCTCGCAACTCCGGAATCTGTGTCTTCGTCTTGCGAAGGCAGGCGCCGAGGCACGCAAGAAGGGTCAGCTGGCGCCCGTCACACCGTCCACCTCCAAGGCTTCCGCGGATCGCTGACGGGCCGGAACGCATCCGGAAAGTGCGTGACGAGGAAGCGCCACCCGTTCCAGAAGAGCGAGACGATGTCGTGGCGCACTTCGCCGGAATGCGGATGTCGCGTCAGGTACTGATCGGCGAGTGAGATGAGCTGCAGTTTCTTGCGCCGGTCGACGGCATCGACTCCGTATCCAGCGGTCAGGCTCTGGCGCGCTTTCACTTCAGCGAACACGAGCAGTCGTCCGCGCCGCACGACGAGATCGATCTCGCCGCCGCGCAGCCGAACATTGCGCGCGATGATGCGGTATCCGCGCAGCCGGTAGAACCAAGCAGCGCGTCGTTCGCCACGTTGTCCGAGTAGGCGCGAAGGCATTCGCATCCGCCGAGGATCCCTCGGCGGCCTCGAATGTCGACAAAATTCTACTCGTGGTGGATCACATCGCAGGCGCAGCGAGTGGGCCGTCTACTTCCTGTGGAAGTGCTTTTCGATGTCGAGGTGGCGGATGTTGACGATGATCGGGCGGCCGTGGGGGCAGGCGTAGGGATTCGAGGAGTCGAGCAATTCGGCGGTCAAGCGGGCCATCTCTTCGCCGCCGAGGGGGCGGTGCACTTTGATCGCCGCCTGGCACGCCAGCGACGCGCAGACTTTTTCGCGGACGTGCAGAACGTGCGAGCGGTCGTCGAGCGACGCGTCGATGAGCTTGCGGAGGAAGGCATCGACGTCGTTCTTCACGAGTTCCGGAGGCACGGCGGCGATGGCGAACGCGTTGCCGGAGAAGCGTTCCATCTCGAAACCGACGGCGTGCAACTCGGCGAGGTGCGACTCGAGGACGGCGCTTTCCGCGGCGCCGCTTTCGTAGAGGATCGGCGTCAGAAGTTGCTGCGTCACCGGTTTCTCGCCGGCGGCGCGGTCGAAGTAGCGGTCGTAGAGAACTCGTTCGTGCGCGACATGTTGATCGATGAGGCGCAGACCGGTGGGCGTGTCGATGACGATGTAGCTCATGCGGTACTGGCCGATGACGCGTCCCTGCAGATCGCCGAGGCGTGGCCCGTGATTCGCGGTGAGAGGGGCGTCAAGCGTCGCGGTCTGTTCGCGCAGCGGCGGCTGGACCACGCTCTGTTTTTGAAAGAGCGGCGTGAACTCCGGACGGTATCCGCTCGACGCGCCGTCGAAACGATTTGGCGCGAATAGCTGCTGCGACGGCGGAGGAGCCGGCGCAGCGGGCTGCAGCAGTTGCGATCCTTCTTCTGCTCCGCCGAGGGCGCGTTTGATCCCTTGCTCGACAGCGACGTGCACGGCGCCGGAATCGCGGAAGCGCACCTCGGTCTTCGCCGGATGCACGTTCACATCGACCAGCTCGGGCTCGATCTCGACGAACAGCACGATCGCCGGATGGCCGTCGAAGTCGAACGCATCCGCTCCGCGGCTGGCCGCATGCGTGAGCACTTTGTCCTTCACCAGCCGTCCGTTGACGAAGAAATACTGATTGCGGCGGCTGCCGAATCGGAGTCCGCGCGTGACGTAGCCGGCGGCGTGTACCGCGCCGATGGTCATGTCCACTTCTTCGAGAAACTTCTCCGCGTCGTCGCCGATGATCTGCGTGACGCGCTCGCGCATCGTCGCGGCGGGCGGGAGGTCGACGACGGTGCGGCCGTTGTGTTCGACGCGAAATGCGCGGGACGGCAGCGGCAGCGCGTACGACGAAACGACGGTGACGATGGAGCGGAACTCGGCGTCAGCGGACTTGAGAAACTTGCGCCGCGCGGGGACGTTTTCGAACAGCTCGCGGACGCTGATCGTGGTTCCGCGATCGCGCGCGGCGGGGCGCGACGTGCGCGTCGCCGTGAGCGGATCGCATTCGATTTCGATGGCCGCGTCGGCGGTGCCATCGCAGGTCGTCAGCGTAAATCGCGAAACGCTGGCGATCGACGGCAGCGCTTCACCGCGGAAGCCGAGGGTGCGTACTTGTGCGAGATCGTCGAAGCCGGCGATCTTCGACGTCGCGTGGCGTTCGAGTGCGAGGAGTGCATCGTCGTGGCTCATGCCGGAGCCGTTGTCGCGCACCTCGATCAGTTTCTTGCCGCCGTTTTCGAGGAGGACGTCGATGACGGTCGCGCCGGCGTCGATGGCGTTCTCGACGAGCTCTTTGACGACCGAGGCGGGGCGCTCCACGACTTCGCCGGCAGCGATCTGGTTGATCAGATCGGAGGGAAGGAGGTGGATTCGCGGCATGAGCGGATTATGGCGCGGGAACGCGTAGCGCGGGCGCTTGCATGCTTTTCGATCCACGCCGCTGATCCGCTACAATCCGTTCGGCTCCCCGCCACGTACCTGGAGGCAACATGCGACGAATCGCCGCGGCGGCAGTCGGCCTATTCACAACGATCCCTCTCTTCGCGCAGACAGCCAGCGACTGGACATTCAAGTCGCGCATCGAGCTCCGCGCCAACTATCGCGACAGCAAGGAAGAGAAGTTCGCGCTCAAGTTCCCGTTTCCGCCGAGCTTTCTCCCGATCGGGCAGACGGTCGGGTTCGAGGAAACCGTCGATGCGGGCCGGCATGCGGAACTGAGCGTCGCGCAGATCAAGCTCGACCTCGGCTACAGCACGTGGTTCCTCGCGCACACGCAACTGCACGGGCAGGACAAATACCGCCGCAACCCGACCAGTGCCGACCGGAAGGTCGACGCCGACGAACTTTGGGTCCAGATCGGACCGCGTCCGGAGTTTCTGGCGCGTCCGGAGCGGACATCCGTCTTCGTGCAGTTAGGCAAATTCGTGAAGATGGAACGCCAGCCGATCCGCGTCCTCGAAAGCTACGGGCTCGTGGCGACGTCGTTCAATCGTTTCGAGGATCTCGGCGTCATGACCGGCGGCTCGATCGGCCGCAATCTCTACTGGCGCCTCACCGGCACGAGCGGCAATCCGCTCTACTTCCGCGATCCCAACGCGCTGGCGGGCGACAACGGCATCAAAGAACTGCTGCAGCCGAATCCGAATCCGCGGCTGAAGTCGGGTTTCCCGATCCTCTACGACACGCGTGTCGAGGATCTTGCTCTCGACACGAAGAACATGTCGTTCGGACAAGGCATCGGCTACCGCTGGCAGAACGACGCGCAGACATTCGGTTTCGACGCGGTCGCGTTTCACTACCGGCGCAACCTTCGCGACGACGAGAACGCGCCGCTGTCCGGGACGTTCTACGGTGTCGACCTCGACCTGCTCGAAGGGCCGCTCGACAAGGGCCTGCCGATCCGCGGCAAGAAAAAAGAAGAGACCGGCGTCCGCATTTACACCGAGTGGAGGGGCTTGACTTCGACCATCCAGTTCACGAACCAAACCGTCGCCGGCATGCACCGCAGCGGAGCGGAAGGCGAATTCGGATACAAGTTCGACCTCTCAGGCGGTCCGTCCGTCGGCGGAGAATCCTTCCTGCAGAGCATCCAGCCGGCCGTGCGCTGGAGCGAGCTGCACTACGGATTCAAAGGGAACGGCGCTCAATATCCGGCGCCGAGCATCTGGTGGAATTGGACGAAGATCGACGCCGGAGTCCGCATCGGCTTCGCAAAACACGTCGACCTGACCATCGAGCGCGCGCGAAACAACATCGGCGCGCCAAAGAAGATCCATCCCGATGAGACGCTGGCAACGCTGCGCGTCCGCTTCTAGCTAACAGGCCCGGCCTTTGCTCTTCCGTAGGCCGGAGGACATCCATGCGAAACGAGATGATTGGCGCCGTCGTGCGGCGCGCCATCGAACATCCGGAGTTCAGGCAGCGGCTGGTCGAGAATCCGCAGGAAGCGCTCACCGCGCACGGATTCGTGCTGGAGAGCTCCGACCTTGCCGAGATCGAGAGCATCCGGACCAAACTTGGACAGGGTGATGCCGAGCAGCAACTCGTCACGATCGCGGAACACTACGGCGTGAATCCGAGGCCGTAGCAGCGTCAACGGCCGGCACGCTGCCGGCCGTTTCCTTTTGTCCCCTGGCCCGTCATACAGGGAGAAATTTGTGTTCCGACTGACCGGTTCGAAACGGGAGCAAATTTCGAGGTCTCATACCTTTCAGGGGCAAACAACTACTGATGAGCGATCACTCGCTGAAGCGCGGTTTTTTCTTCTGCATCATTTTCCTTCTCGCCGCAGGCAGCGCGTTCGCGGCCTCGCCGTCGGGCCGCTTTGAAAGCAGGATGGTTTGGGATCCCGCCATCCACCGCGCCGTGCTCTTCGGCGGCCTCACCGCGCTCGACGCCGGCACCAAGGTGCAGTACGAGATGGCCGATACCTGGGAGTGGACCGGGAGCCGCTGGCTTCAGGTTTTCCCGCCGCACAGCCCCTCGGCGCGCGCCGCTCAGTCGATGGTGTTCGATTCCGCGAGGAATCGCGTCGTCATCTTCGGCGGCCGCCAAGGGAAACTCAATCTCAATGACACCTGGAGCTTCAACGGCAACGATTGGACTCCGATCAACACCACCAATGCGCCGCCGGTCCGCGAGCTGGCCGGCGCGGCGTACGACTCCGTGCGCGATCGCGTCGTGCTCTTCGGCGGCTTCCATCAGACCTACAGCGCCGACGGCAAGACTCTGACCGAAACCCCGCTTCACGACACGTGGGAGTTCAACGGCACGAACTGGACTCAGCTCCTCGCCGACGGGCCCGCCGTCACGAAGCCGATGCTCGAATACGACCCGATCCGCAAACAGACCGTCATGCTGGCCCTCAACGGCGCGGCCACGGTCATGTACGCCTGGGATCCGGCCGCGGCAACGTGGAAACAGCTGACTCCGACCGTGCTGCCCACCTGCGCCAACGAAGGCGCGATGACGTGGCAAAGCTCGAACAACACCATCCTCTACACGGGCGGCGTCTGCACGTCGACGGTCGGCACCGAGGAGTCGTATGAGTGGGACGGCACGAACTGGACGAAGGTCGATCTCACGCAGTTCGCCGGTTCTTATGTCGGGTCGGCGCTGACGTTCGATCCCGATCACCAGAACGCCGTGCTCTTCGGCGGCGAGCCAGTGGTGGGCGTTCTCGTCACCGCGACGTTTACCTATGCGAACAAGGCGTGGACCGTTGCCGGCGATGCCGCGTATCCGGCGCCCCGCTCGCTCTTCACTTTCACCAGCGATCCGGTCAACAAAGTCATCTACATGTTTGGCGGCGTGAACGACGCCCTCTCCTTCTTTGACCTCTGGACGTATCAGAACGGTATGTTCCGGCCGGTGACGACCACAACCCAGCCGACCGACTGCGCGTCGCCTATTGCGGCGTACGACACCGACCGTTCCAAATTAGTCGTCCTCTGTTCCAGCAGCGCCACATGGGAGTTCGACGGCACGACGTGGACGCAGTTCGACGCCAGCAAGTCCGCGCCGCCAGCACGCCGGTTCGCGAGCCTCGCCTATGACCAGAATCTGAAGAAGACCGTTTACTTCGGCGGCTTCGATGGCAACGGCCTGTATCTCAATCAAACCTGGACCTTCGACGGAACTGTCTGGGCGCAGGTGAAGAAGAATCCGGCGCCGTCGCGGTCGTTGGCGTCGATGTGGTACGACCCGATCCTCAAGAAGACCGTCATCTACGGCGGACTCGGGCGCCTCACGTCCAACGATCGCCTGACGCGCTACAGCGACATGTGGTCCTTCGATGGCGTCGGTTGGACGCAGCTCACGCCGAGTCTCACGCCCGGCATGCGCTACGGTGCGGAGATTGCGGTCGATCCGAAGACGAACCACGCAATCCTGTTCGGCGGCATCCGCGTCGATACCGATGCGGCCAACAATCAGGTGCAGGTCTACGCAAACGACACATGGGATTGGGATGGAACGACCTGGACGATGATCAACTCCGCCCTCACGCCGCCCGCGCGCGAGAATGCCGGCTTCGCGGTCGATCCGATCCGTAATCAGCTGGTGATGTTCGCCGGCTACAGCGGCTTCTATCTGTCGGACCTGTGGACCTACGCGAACGGCCAGTGGTCGCTGATCACCGAGGTTCTGAACCGGCGCCGCGCCGCGCACTGAGTTTCGGGGGGTGGGGAGTTGGGGGTGGGGAGTGGGAGATGATCGACGATCGAATGACCCTCGCGTCATCATCTCCCACACCCTACTCCCCACACCCCACCCCCTCGCGTGCTATTTTTGACAGTCCATGAGCGACGCCCTCATCACGCAGCCGCCTGCGTTTCCTCCAGCACTCTTCCGCCGCAGCATTGCCGACGCACTTGAGATGGCGCATGGCGTCGACGCCATCGCCGCCGAGGAGCGGGCTGCGTCGCTGGCGAAACGGTCGCTGAAAAAAGAGTCGAAGGTGTGGGGCCTGAAGCTGATCATCAGCATGATGGACCTCACCACGCTCGAAGGAAAAGACACGCAGGGGAAGGTGTGGGCGCTGTGCCAGAAGGCCATCCGGCCCGATCCCTCCGATCGCGATATCCCGCACGTCGCCGCAGTTTGCGTTTATCCGGCCATGGTGCCGTTCGTGAAGCAGGCCGTGGCTGGAACCGGAATCCACATCGCGTCCGTTGCGACGGGATTTCCCAGCGGACAGACCTACATCGACGTGAAGGTCTCGGAGACGCGGCAGGCGGTTGCCGCCGGAGCCGACGAGATCGACATGGTCATCGACCGCGGCGCGTTTCTGTCGGGCAACTATCAGAAAGTGTTCGATGAGATCGCCGAGGTCAAGGAAGCGTGCGGCCCGGCGCATTTGAAGGTGATTCTGGAGACGGGGGAGCTGGCCAACTACGATCAGGTGCGCAAGGCTTCACTGATCGCCATGTTCGCCGGCGCCGATTTCATCAAAACGTCGACCGGCAAAGTGACTACGAACGCGACGCTGCCGGTGACGCTGGTGATGCTGGAAGCGATCCGCGATTTCCTGCACGTCACCGGCAAGAAAATCGGTATGAAGCCGGCCGGCGGCATCGCCAACGCCAAACTCGCCCTCGCGTACCTTGTGCTGCTGTACGAAACCATGGGCGGCGAGTGGATGACTCCTGACCTTTTCCGTTTCGGCGCATCGTCGCTTCTCAATGACGTGTTGATGCAATTGCGCAAAGAAAAAACAGGCGCGTATCAATCGGGGGATTACTTCACGTTGGATTAACCACAGAGACACAGAGGACGCAGAGAAGATCATCTGTGTCCTCTGTGCCTCTGTGGTGAAAAGGTTCTAATGACTACACAACTTGAAACGAGAGACCGCCTTACCCCCGGCGCCGCGTCCAGTGCATTGGCGGAGTGGCATTATTCGCCGTCGCTGGAAGCAACGGATCACGTAAAAATCCAGCCGCGCTACAACCTCTTCATCGGCGGAAAATTCGTCGAGCCGCATTCGAAGCGCTGGTTCGAGACCATTAATCCTGCCACGGAAGAGACGCTGTCGGAAATGGCGGAGGCGGATGCCGAAGACGTCGATCGTGCCGTCCGTGAAGCTCGCCGCGCGTACGACAAAACGTGGCGAAAACTCGCTCCGTCCGAACGCGCCAAGTACATTTACCGCATTGCTCGCCTGATTCAGGAAAAATCTCGCGGATTAGCCGTCGCCGAGACCATGAACGGCGGCAAGCCGATCAAGGAATCGCGCGATATCGATATCCCGCTCGCCGCCGCGCACTTCTTTTATTACGCGGGCTGGGCCGATAAGCTCGAATATGCGTTTCCGAACCGTAATGTCTCGCCGGTCGGCGTAGCAGGGCAGATCATCCCATGGAACTTCCCGCTGCTGATGGCGGCGTGGAAACTGGCGCCGGCGCTGGCGGCGGGAAATACAGTCGTACTCAAGCCGGCCGAGACGACGTCGATCACGTCGCTGATGCTTGCCGAAATCATCCAGGAAGCCGATCTGCCGCCTGGCGTCGTCAACATCATCACAGGCGCGGGTGCAACCGGCGCGGCGCTCGTCAATCACCCCGATGTCGACAAGATCGCCTTCACCGGATCGACCGAAGTCGGCAAACGGATTCAGCGCTCGCTGGCGGGTACGAAGAAGAAACTGACGCTGGAACTGGGCGGCAAAGCGCCGAATATCGTTTTTGAAGACGCGCCGATCGATCAGGCCGTCGAGGGCATCATCAACGGCATCTACTTCAATCAGGGACACGTCTGTTGTGCCGGTTCGCGGCTGTTTCTACAGGAGTCGATTCTCGAGCCGGTGGTCCGCAAGCTGCGCGAACGAATCGGAACACTGCGGGTCGGAAATCCGCTCGACAAAAACACCGACGTCGGCGCAATCAACTCACGCGCCCAGCTCGAAAAGATTCAGGAGCTCGTCGAAAGCGGGACCGAAGAAGGCGCGGAGATTTTCCAGTCGTCCTGCAGCGTCCCTGACCGCGGCTTCTGGTTCCGCCCGACATTCTTCACAGGCGTGGCCGCGTCGAGCCGCATCGCCCAGGAGGAGATTTTCGGACCGGTATTGTCGGTATTGACCTTCCGCACGCCGGAAGAAGCGATTGAGAAGGCGAACAACACGCCTTATGGATTATCGGCAGGCATCTGGACCGAAAAGGGATCGCGCATTCTGAAGATGGCGCAGAAGCTCCGCGCCGGCGTGATCTGGGCGAATACGTACAACAAATTCGATCCGGCCTCTCCCTTCGGCGGCTACAAAGAATCAGGCTTCGGCCGCGAAGGCGGATTGCACGGACTGTCGCCGTATGTGGTGCTGTCATGAGGCTGAACGTCCGCAAGACGTACAAGCTCTACATCAACGGCGAGTTCCCTCGCACGGAATCAGGCCGCTTCTACGCCGTCAAAGGCAAAGGGGGAGAGTTGCTCGCCAACGCCTGCCGCGGATCGAGAAAAGACCTGCGCAATGCCGTGCAGGCAGCACGGAAAGCATTCTCCGGATGGAGCGGAAAAACGGCCTTCAATCGCGGCCAGATTCTCTATCGGTTGGCCGAGGTCTGTGAGTCGCGCGCCGCGGAACTGGTCGACGAATTACGCCGCCAGGGTTCCACCGCTGCCGACGCTCGCCGCGAAGTGGCCGCGCTCACCGACCGATGGGTCTACTACGCCGGCTGGAGCGACAAATACCCGCAGGTCTTCGGCTCCGTCAATCCTGTGGCCGGCCCGTATTACAACTTCACCGTCCCTGAACCTACCGGCGTCGTCGGCGTGGTTGCGCCCGAAGAGCCGTCGCTCCTCGGACTGGTCAGCCGCATCGCGCCGGCCATCGTTGGCGGCAATGTGGTCGTCGCCATCACCTCCGAGTCGCGTCCGCTGGCCGCCATCACCCTCGGCGAGATCTTCGAGACCAGCGACGTTCCCGCGGGCGTGGTCAACCTCATCTCCGGCATCAAGAGCGAGCTGGTGCCGTGGCTTGCGGCGCACATGGACGTGAACGCCATCGATACGACCGGCGTCGCGGACGACGCCATCGCCGGAGTCCAGAAAACAGCCGCCGAGAACGTCAAGCGCGTGGTGCACTTCAACGCCGGCAAGATCGGCTGGGACGATGCCACGCGCTCGCAGTCGCCGTACGCCATCTTCGATTTCCAGGAGATGAAGACGGTGTGGCATCCGATTGGGATGTAGCGGCTGAGCCTTCCAAAAACGTAGAGACATAGGATCGCGGGCGGCTGTAAGTTGGCCGCCGTCGCTGATCCGAAAACTGCGGCGACCCAGTGGGCGCACTCTAGCGCGCCAGCCCGTTGCGACGGCCGAGCAACGGGCATTTTTTTATCCCGTTCGCTGCAGTTGCCGCGCCGCCAGCGCCAGATCGACCGCTGAAACGAGATCGTCGTGAATGTCTTCCGGCGCGATGACGCGGACCGACGGCAGCGCGCGTTTCAGCGATTCGCCCTCGGCGGAAATCACGAGAATGGGGATGTCACGCCGGCGAGCCTCGATCCTCCGGACGATGCCGATCGCGGCCAGCGCTGGCAGTTCGACGATGACTCCGTCATCGAACGTATCCATCATGGCGGGATGGTTGACTACGCTGAGGGCATAGCCGGCCGCGCGCAGCAACGTCGCCGTTCGCGGAGCGCTGTGGTCAGAAAGCAGAAGAAGTTGCGGTGCGGCTTGTAGCATTCGGTCCCTCGCTCCGTTCATTGGCGCGCTTGAGCCTGCGCCGGTCGATCCACGTCTGAATCCGGCGGACGATTTCCATCGGATCTCCTGATTTCGCAATGAAGCCGTCCGCGCCTAACTCATTCGCCAGCGCCGTCAGCTCGCGGTCGGAACGCCCCGAGAACAAGACGATGAAACCGTCGGTCTTCAGCATCTTTCGCAGTCCGCTGCGCATTGCCGCGCTGCCGGACAGCGCCGGAAGGCTGATGTCGAGCAGGACGACGTCCGGGTCGGCTTCGCGCAGAATCAGCGGCAGCGTGATCATCGAGTCGTGGAGGATCACGTCGATCCCTTCCAACTCGAGCAGCATCTTCATCCCCTCGAGCAGATCGGGCTCGTCGTCGACGATCAGGACGCGGCTGCGAGTTTTCGCAACACTATTCATCGTGCACCCGCCTGAACGCGGCGCACCAGTCCCGCCAGCGACTGCGGCAGCACGGGCTTGATGAGGTAGTCATCGATCCCGTACTTCAGCCGCGCTTCGTTCTGATAGCGAGTGTGTTTGTAGATCGCTGTCATGATGGCGATGTGCGGCCGGTAATCGCCGTCGATGCGCCGGATGAAGCGTGCGATTTCGAACCCGTGCATCTCCGGCAGCAGGCCGTCGAGCAGGATGAGGTCCGGCCGGCTCTCGCCTGCGACGCGGATCGCCTCATACCCGCTGCTGGCCGTCAGCGCTTCGATGCCGATCGCCCGGAACTGTTCGATGAGCGACCAGCGCAACTTCCGCTCATCCTCGACGACCAGCACCACCGGCAACGCCGCCGCCACTTCAAAGTACGGCATCCGAGGAACTGCAATCTCCGCAAGGCTCATAGTTGCTACCCCTTTCCGCTCATGGACTCTGGATGCTGTTAGTCCAAGGGCGCTGCCACGGGTAGGAACGAGCTAAGTCATTGATTAGTCAGGCGAAGTGCGTTATCCATGTCTCACTTGCCCGTTCGGATTTCGGAGGAGTGTTTGAAATCAGTACGGTCCGCTGCTCACTTTCCGTTCTGCAGTTTTCGAGTTCAAGGGCTTCGGCTGTCGCCCGCCGGCGCGCTTCAGCGGCGCATCCGTGCCGTTCATGTGAGAAAACCGCCCGTTCGCCGGCAACGGCTTGCGGGGAGCTACCTGGTCGTCATAATCAGGTCGAATGCCGCCGCACAACGTCGCTGCGCTCGTGCACCTGATCGGGTTTCTGACCGGGGCTGCGCTCTACGGGATGCTCTTCGCTCTCGTTCTGCGGCGGCGCGTTGGCGATGACCACCTCCCACTCGTCACGGCAATCCTCGGGCTGGTGTGGAACGTCAGTGGGCTCGGCGTGTTCGGCATCCGCGATTTCGGCGGCGGCGATCCTCCGTCATTTCTCATCGCCACCGCCTACAGTGCGCTCGGATTTCTGCCGGCTGTCGTCGTTCACTCCGTCCTCCGGTCCCAGTCAGAACCGGGACACCGCCGAACCGCGGCGGCGCTCATTGGAGCGTCGTACACGATCAGCACTCTCGCCGAGACGATGATGTTCTGGGCTGCTACCCACGGAGGTCCGGTGCCCTCGACGCTCGCACTGCAGACGCTGACGTGGTTTTACTTTGGCCTGACCATTCCGCTCTTCCTGTTGACGCGCCGCCGCGCCGGTTCGGAGCGCGGCTGGTCGATCGTTGCGCTGGCGATTTTCGCCGTCTCCGCGCTGCATCTCAGTCATCACGAAGGGGCGACAGAATCGTGGTACGTCGAGCTGGCAGGACATCACGCCTCCATCCCTCTGATCTTCGCGATCCTCTATCAGGATTTTCGTTTCGCTCTTGCGGATCTGTTTCTGAAACGCGCCCTTGCACTTTTCGCGCTCGTGGCGATCGCCTCCGGGATTTACGTAGGCATCGAAGTGCCGCTACTCGCGCAGCATGACTTCCGGAGCGATCCGGTCGCGGTCGGAGTCTCGGTGATTCTCTGGGTCGGATTGGCATTGCTCTACCCGCCGCTGTGCCGCGCCGCAACGTGGATCGTCGATCGCGTCGTATTGCATCGCGCCGATTACAAGCGTCTTCGCGACGAATTCGATCAACGGCTGGCCACACTGGAAGAACCGGCGGAGGTGATGAATGCCCTCGCCGATGCGTTACGCGCGCCGCTGGCAGCGGATGAAGTGCACTGGCTGGAAGGGGAGCAGGAGACCGGCACGACGGTGCCGACGACAGAGGCGCCGCGGTATGCCGTCGTCGCGGGCCCGCTGGCCGGTGGCCGGCGGCTGCTCTCCGACGATCTGGCAATGCTTGGCGACATGGCTTTGCTGGCGGCGCGGCGCATCGACGCCCTTCGCCTGGCGCGCGAGCGTTATGAACAGAACAAGCTGACGACGGAAGCCGAGCTGCGCGCGCTTCGCGCACAGATGAATCCGCACTTTCTGTTCAATGCGCTGAATACGATCGGCTACTTGATCCAGACCTCGCCCACGCGCGCACACGGAACGCTGATGAAATTGACGGCGCTGCTGCGCGGTGTGCTCCGCTCTGCGGAGATCGCCACGACGCTCGGCGATGAAATCGATCTCGTCAGCGCGTATCTGGAGATCGAGCGGGCGCGTTTCGAAGAACGGCTGCTCATCGACATCGATGTTCCGCTCGAACTGCGCGGAATCAGCGTGCCGGCGCTGATGATCCAGCCGCTCGTCGAAAACGCCATCAAGCACGGCATCGCCAACAGCAGGAGCGGCGGCCGCGTGTCGATCGAGAGCCACGCGCGGGGTGAGGGCCTGGCGATCACTGTCCGCAATAGCGGAACGCGTGCAACGGCTGCGGAGATCAGCAAGGGCTGGAAGCGCGGAGTCGGGCTCTCGAATCTCGATGCCCGCCTGCATCATCAATACGGTGACGCCGCCACTCTTACGCTGACCACCACCGCGGACGAGACGCGGGCCGAGATCCTCCTCCCCATTGCGAGGCACGCGTGAGAGATCGTTTGCGCGTGGTCGTCGCCGACGATGAGAGGCCCGCTCGCTCACTGCTTCTTTCGATGCTTCGCAGTTTCGACGACGTCGAGATCGTCGGCGAGGCGGTCGATGGAGCCTCCGCGGTCGAGGTGATCGAGCGCGAAAAACCTGATCTGGCGCTACTCGATCTGCAGATGCCGGAGCTCGACGGCATCAGCGTCGTGAGGCTTCTCAAGCGCGGCTCGATGCCGATGATCGCCTTCATCACGGCGTATGACGAGTACGCCGTCCGCGCCTTCGAGCTGAATGCCGTCGACTATCTGCTCAAGCCTGTCGATGCGACGCGCCTGCGGGAAACGGTGAGCCGCGCGATCGACCGGCTCGATCGCGATGATGCGCGCGCCGCCTCGGTGGAGAACGTCCGATCCGCTGCGCGAGCATTCGAAGCATCGGCGGTTGTGCCGTTGCGGCGCATCCCCGTCCGCCGCAGGAATGAGATCGTGCTCATCCCTGTCAGCGAGGTCGCCTCGGTCATCGCCGACGGCGAGTTGTTGCACCTGACCACCATTCGCGGCATGAAGCACACCATTGCCTATCGCCTCAAGGATCTCGAAGCACGCCTCGATCGCGACGAGTTCATCCGCCTGAGCCGCGGCACGCTTGCGAACATCAACGCCATCACGAAGGCGACGCCCATGCCGGGCGGAACCTTCGTGCTTTCGCTCTCCAATGGACAGGAGCTACAGTCGAGCCGTTTTCATTCACGGTTGTTGCGCGAGCGTCTGCTGCGGCTTTGAATCCCGCGGCCTATCTCTTTGCGACAACGAAATCCGCCCACGCCTTTTGAATCTCTACCTTCGCGCGGCGTAGTGCACCGATACCTTCTTTGTTGACCACGTAGTACCGCCGCGGCCGGCCGCCGCGGTCGGGGGTCGTACCCTTCCGCGACGTCACCAGCCGCTTTTGTTCGAGCCGTTGCAACGTGCTGTGAACGGACCCCGAGTGGACGTTCCGCTTCAACCGCTCGCGCACCTCGGCGAGGATCGTCGCGCCGGACGCCTCGCGGCCAGGATCGCGACCGCGATCAACACGGCCTGCTCGAAAACGCCCTGGACCTCCGACATTGTCAGAACGTGTATCGCAACCGAATCGCCAGCATTCGCGGCGGGATCACGTGCGTTCCTCCGAACGTCGACAGGATGTTGTAGACGCCCTTCTTGTTTGTGGCGTTCAGAAGATCCGCCTGGATGCTCAGCGGCAAGTGATACTGAATCAGATCCGCGCCGAGAGAGAAATCGACGATCGTCCGCGGCTTCACGCGATTCGGGTCGAGATCCGTTCCCGAGTTTTCCGTGATGTACGGCGCCGCAAAGGCGTTGTCTGGATCCGCAAGCAGTGAGGCCACATCGGCACCGGTTACCAGCCCCGAGTCGTAGCGGACGTTCGTGGCTACCCAGACGCCCGATGAACCGAAGTCATAGCTCAGCGCGCTCTGCGCCTGCAACTTCTGATCGTGATCGATTAGGAACGGACCGCCCGTCAGTGTGTCGATCGCTCCGGTGTCGAGAAAGAGTCCTCCAGTCAGAGGCGGTACGTATTCGGCGTGGGTGTGCCCCACGGAGAGGAATCCACGGAAACCGGCGGTCTTGGCCAGATCGAGGCGCATGTCCCATCCGTCGAGATGACCCGCTTTGAAGGCGAGCGGAAAGACGATGCCAGTGTTCTGGAACTGCGACTGGTCGCCGGCGAAGCGCGACCGTCGCCGCCAGTAATCGACATCGAGACGCACGCGACTGCCGAGGGCCTGCTGGATGCCGACGGTGATCGCGGTCTGTCGCTCGGAGTGGACGAGAAGGTCGCCTCCGCCGAGCGCTTGGGACTCCTGGACGGCGGGCGGAGCGAGGGCGGCTGCTGCCGCGGACGAGCCGAAGAGGATGTTCTCGAATTCCGGCGTGTAGAGGACTTTGTTGTACGACGCGCGGAAAACGGTCCTCGACGACGGGATGAAGTATGCAACGCCGAGGCGTGGCTGAGCCTCCGACTCGCTGAGCGGGATCGAGTTCTTGTCGTAGCGGACGCCGAGATTCGCCGTCAGATTGCCGAATTTGATGTTGTCCTGAATGTAGGCTGCGTTGTAGCTGCCCGTTTTGCTGCCGTTGAAATTGAAGAGATGGCCGCCGCGCGTAAGGTCGTACGGCGCGAGATTCGGATTGAACGCGTCGGGGTTGGCTGGATCATTCAGACCGGGATCGGTGATGCCGAACGAAAACGTTTCTTTGATCGGATAGCGCTTCAGGTTGAGGCCAACTTTTACCTCATTGTTCGTGTTCGTCCAGCTGAAGGCCGGAGCGATGCCGTAGTTGTTGAGGGAGCGTTTCGAGGCAACGATGACCGGCGTGTCATTCGGCGTTCCGTCGAGCTTGAACTTGGAGAAGCGTCCGAAGCCGACGAACTCGAACACCGCCGTCTGCGAGAGGATGCTCTGCCAGCCGAGGTTGAAGTTCTGATCGGCGCTGCGGACGCGCTCATTCTGGCCAGCGGCTTCTTGAGTGAACGTGTTGGGAACGTCGCGATGCGTCTGGCCGAGCAGTGCCGTGATACGAAAGGAGCTTTTCGAATCCGGCGATTGCGTGTCGAGACGCAGGAAGCCGCGATAGGTGTCGCCATGGTTGTGGAGGTTGTTGAAGTTCACCGGATCGAGAAACCGATCGGACTTCGATCCGTTGATTGAGCCGAAATAGCCGAACGTCTGCGACCCACCTGCCATCGAAGCACCCGCTTCCACCGTGGCGAATTTGGAGGCTCCAACAAAGACCTCGGTCTTCGGATCGCCGGCGCCGAGGCCTGACTTCGTAGTGAGATTGATGACCGCTCCCACCTTCTCGCCGAATTCGGCCGGCACATTGCCGTAGATGATCTCGATTCCCTGAGCGATGCCCGGGTCGATCGAATTGGAAAAGGTGACGCCGGTCTGATCGGAGATCGTCTGCCCGTCGATCACATATTCGCTCTGGCTGTGCGCACCCTGGAAGTGGAAGCGGCCGTTCTCGTCTTTGGCAAAGCCCGGCGTCGAGGTGACGATCTGTTCCATCGCCCGCGAAGCCACGGCCGCCGGAGCCTTGGCGATGTACGACTTGTCGATGTCGATATGGCTCTGCGAGTTGTCGGTCTCAAGCTGCGCCGCCGGTGGCTCGGCCGTCACGCTGATTGATTCGGCGACGCCGGAGATCTTGAGCGTGATGGTCGGTTCGATCGGAACCGGTGAGTGAACATCCACCGCCGCGTGCGCGGGCTGGAACCCCTGTACATCGATATGCAACTCATAAGGGTTGTACGGCACGTTGTTGAAATTGAACGTGCCATCTGTCGCCGTTGCGGCGTCCTGCTTGAAGCCGGTGATGTCGTTGCGAAGCTGCACGACCACTCCGGCCAGCGGCTTGTTGTCAGGCCCCAGAACTTTGCCCCGAACGGAGCCGGCGCTCGCGCCGATGAGCGAGGTTGGGAAAATCAGAGCTGCGGCAAGCAGCAGCGAGAGGGTAAGTCGTTTCACGGTCAATCTCCTGTAAGCGCGCATGGCGCGGCAGCAGTAGACGCGGCGACACAACCAGCCCGGAACGTTTTTCAACGAGCGGAATGAACGAACCGGCGAGTTGCCTCAAAGCGGCAATGACTGTGAGGTTCTATGCAGAGAGCTGCCTACTTCACCTTCGTTCCCGCCGGAACTCCGGCGTCGACGCTGAGGAGGGACGGTTCGCCGTCGAGGGAGGCGGCCAGAATCATGCCGTTGGATTCGATGCCCATCAGTTTGGCCGGTTGGAGGTTGGCCACGATTACGATCTTGCGTCCGACCAGCTCCTCGGGGGTGTACTTCGTGGCGATGCCGGCGACGATGGTGCGTTCTTCGTCGCCGGTGAAGACGGTCATCTTCATCAGCTTCTTTGATTTCGGGACGCGTTCGGCGGCGCGGACTTCGGCGACGCGCAGGTCGATCTCCATGAACTGATCGATGGTGACTTTGGCGATGTCCGGCGGCGCGGCTTGCGTCGTTTCGATTGGCGGGCCGGCATTCGCGGGTGCCGCAGGCGGCGCCGCGGGCGTTTCGGTTTTCTCTTCCATTGCTCCTCCGTGGATGTAGGCGGCTGCATCGATGCGGGGAAAGATCGCGTCGGTGGCGCGGACTGGCGCGCCGGTGGGGAGGCTGCCCCATTGCAGCGCGTCGCGGGTGATGAAATCGGGATTGGCGCCGAGGCGGGTGAGCGCTTCGCGAGTGGTCGCGGGCATGAACGGCGCCATCATCACCCAGACGATGCGCTGCGCTTCGAGCGTGTTCCAGAGGATGCGTGAGAGCGATTCGTCTGCGCCGGCTTCCTTGAACTTCTTCCACGGCTCGCGGTTGACGATGTAGCCGTTCACGGCCACGAGCAACTTCCAGGCAGCGTCGAGTGCGCGGCCGAACGCCAGGTCGTCCATCGCTTTCAAGTACTCGGGCACGACCTGCTCGGACATGCGCAGCAGTTCGTTCGCGGGACACGACACCGGCGGCGTCTTTCCACCGAAGTACGTGTCGGTCATCTTGATTGCGCGCGAAAGCGTGTTGCCGAGGTCGTTGGCGAGATCGGCGTTGTAGCGAGTGAGGAAGGCTTCGTCCGAGTAGTTCTGATCCTGCCCGAAGACCATCTCGCGCAGCAGGAAGTAGCGCAGGGGATCGGCGCCGAATTTGTCGATGATGTTGTACGGCCGCACCACGTTGCCCACCGATTTCGAGATTTTCTGATTGTCGCGAAGCCACCAGCCGTGGCCGACGATCTGCTTCGGCAGTGGCAGTCCGGCGGCCAGCAGAAAGGCGGGCCAGTAGACGGCGTGGAAGCGGGTGATGTCCTTGCCGACGAGGTGAATGTCAGCCGGCCAATCGTGATCGAAGCGCGGGTGCTCCGCGCTGCCGAAGCCGAGGGCTGAGATGTAATTCGTCAGTGCATCCATCCAGACGTAGATGACGTGATCGGGATAGCCGGGGAACGGAATGCCCCACGTGATGGCCGTGCGCGAGATCGACAGATCCCGGAGTCCCTGCTCGACGAAGGACACGATCTCGTTCATGCGCGTCGGCGGATAGACGAAGTTCGGATTCTTCCGGTAGTGCTCGAGGAGCGGCTCGGTAAAGAGCGACAGTTTGAAAAAGAAATTGCGCTCGGCGGTCATCTCGACCGGATGGCCGCTGTCGTCTTTGCCGTCGCGGACCTGATTGTCGGGGATGAATGTCTCCTCGTTCTGGCAATACCAGCCGGCGTGCTCGCCGAGGTAGATGTTGTCGGGCACGCGCTCCTGAATGCGGCGTATCAATTCGAAGACGCCGAGACGGTGGCGCTGCTCGGTGGTGCGGATGAAATCGTCGTGGCTGATGTCGAGCTTGCGCCACATCTCGTGATGCTTCGCGACGACGCGATCGGCCAATTCGATCGGCAGGATTCCTTCCTTCGCGGCGGCCCGCTCGATCTTCTGGCCATGCTCGTCCGCGCCGGTCAGGAACCAGACGTCGTCGCCCATCCGGCGGCGATGCCGCGCGATGACGTCCGCGACGATGTTCTCGTACATATGCCCGATGTGCGGGTCATCGTTGACGTAGTGGATGGCGGTGGTGATGTAGAACTTGCTCATCGCGAAAGGGGAGCGATTGTAGCGCGCAGAGACGCATCTTTTTGGGAAACCGCGGCCGCTGTCCGTCTTGACTCCTGCAAGGCAAACATCCCGTTTGCCCGACCCGGCAAGGTCACAGAACAGGAGAGAGAACATGTTCCACGCACGTCGCGGCGTTGTGCTGTTTGTTCTATTTCTATCCACGCTCCTCGCGTTCCCATCATTCGCAGCAACCCTCCGGCCGCGGGCGGCGTCCCGCGGAATGATCGTCGGATCGAAGTCCGTGCATACCGAAGATGCGGGCATTTTCTTTAGCGGCAGCTTCGGTTACTCGGTCGGCAGCGGGCAGGCGCGCGTGAAGGCCGACAACGTAACGAATCCCAACGGCACTGCCTCGGGGCAACTGCGCTTCAGCCTCTGGTGGACGCCGAATGGACCGTATCCCTCCGCCGGTGGTACCAACACGGCGCAGTATGTCTTCACGCAATCGCTCGCAGCCGGCCAGAGCATGAGCAACATCGACTCCGGCCTCGTGCTGCCGTTTACCGACCCGGGCAACGGGTGCTACTACGTGGCCCTCGTCCTTGAAGAGAACGTCGGTGGCGTGTGGACGCAGCGCGACTACGGCAACTTCTCGTTGCGCATCTCGTCCGGTCAGGGATGCCTCTTCTCATTTGCGGGGTCGCCGCTGACCATTTCTCCAGGCGGGTCGTCGACATTGACCTGGAGCAGCGGCGGGACCAGCGTGACGATTGACAACGGACTCGGATCGCGTCCGTCGAACAGCTCGATGAGTGTTACGCCGGCCGCAACGACGACGTACACGCTGACCGTGAACGGAACCGCGGATGGGACGCCGCGAACGGGGCAGGTCACGATCACCGTCGGTGGCTCACCACCGCCAACGGCCACTTTCTCGGCGGCACCGACGTCGATCACAGCAGGCCAGTCGTCGACGCTCACATGGACCAGCAGCAACGCCACGTCCATCTCGATCGACAACGGCGTCGGCAGTCAGGCGCTGAACGGACCGGTCAGCGTCAGTCCGGCGTCGACCACGACCTACACGCTCACCGCCACGGGACCGGGCGGCACGACCACGAAGACCGCCACGGTCACGGTCACGCAGCCGGCGCCGACGGCAACCTTCTCCGCGTCGCCGACATCGATCAATGCGGGCCAATCGTCTACGCTCACCTGGTCCTCAACCAACGCGACGACGATCTCGATCGACAACGGCGTCGGCAGCAAGCCGGTATCGGGGACGGCGAGCGTCAGTCCAACGACCACCACGACGTACACGCTGACGGCGAGCGGACCGGGCGGGACGATCACGAAAACGGCCAGCGTTACCGTCGTCCAGCCGCCTCCGACGATCTCTTTCTCAGCGACGCCTACGAACATCGCAGCGGGTCAATCGTCGACGCTGGTTTGGAACACGACCAACGCGACCTCGGTGACGATCGATAACAGCGTCGGGAGCAAACCGGTGGCGGGTTCCGTAACCGTGAGTCCGATCACAACGACGACGTACACGCTGACCGCGAACGGGCCCGGAGGCACGCTAACCAGCCAGGCCACGGTCACCGTGAGCAATCGGCCGAGCATCACGTTCACTGCTACGCCAGCCTCGATCGTCAGTGGCTCATCGTCCACGCTGACGTGGCTCGTCACGAACTCCACCTCCGTCTCGATCGACAACGGCATCGGCGCGCAGGCGGCGAGCGGCTCCACGAGCGTGTCGCTGTCGCAGACGACGACGTATACCCTCACCGCAACGGGACCGGGCGGCACGTCGTTCGCGTTGGCGACGGTGACGATCATCGCACCGCCAACGATTACGTTCACTGCAACTCCGGCTGTGATTTCGCCCGGAGGTACGAGCACGCTCTCCTGGTCTGTGTTCGGCGTCGACTTCGTGACCATTGACCAAGGCATCGGCAGCGTCTTCGCGGTCGGAACGCGAGTCGTGTCGCCCACGCAGGCGACGACTGTTTACCACCTCGCGGCGACGAACGCCGCGGGGACGGCGACGGCCACGGCCACGGTCTCCGTCGGCACGCCCGCGCCGCCGAAACGTCGAGCGGTGAGGCATTGACGGGTCCTGCTAACTCGTTGATTCAAAGGCGGTAAACGCCGCAAAAAACAGGTTCAGCAATTGCAATGTCCCTCCCAGCCAAAAGACGGCTGGGAGGGCAGTAATGCAGGCTTCATCAGAGCCGGTTGCCTCGACCGGAATCGCCGGACTGGATGCGATTCTCGGCGGAGGGTTTCCGAAAGATCACGTTTATCTGATTCAGGGCGATCCCGGCGCGGGCAAGACCACGCTCTCGCTGCAATTTCTTCTCGAGGGCGTCAAGCGCGGCGAGAAAGCGCTGTACATCACGCTTTCCGAAACGCGGCGTGAGCTGCACGCGGTTGCGAAGTCGCATGGATGGTCGCTCGACGGCGTGCAGATTTGCGAGCACCTCGTGCGCCAGGAGACGCTCAGCGAAGAAGAAGACACGACGATTTTCCATCCCTCGGAAATCGAGCTCGGACAAACGGTGGCGCGGCTTCTGGAGGAGGTCGAGCGCGTCAGTCCGCAACGCGTCGTGCTGGATTCGCTCTCCGAGATTCGGCTCCTGTCGCAGAGCAATCTCCGCTATCGCAAACAGATCCTGGCGCTGAAGCAGTACTTCACCAACCGCGGCGCGACGTCGCTTTTCCTCGATGACCGCACCTCGGAAGGGAACGATCTGCAGCTGCACAGCGTGCCGCACGGCGTGATCGTGCTGGAGCGGCGCGCGCCGCTGTACGGATCGCCGCGGCGCAGGCTGGAGATCATCAAGCTGCGCGGCGTCGACTTCCACGGCGGCTATCACGACTTCACCATCCGCCGCGGCGGCATCGAGTTGTATCCGCGGCTGGTGGCGGCGAAGGATGGCGGCGAGGGCGGCGAAGGCCAGCTCGAAAGCGGCATCGCCGAAATCGATGCGCTCCTCGGCGGCGGTCTCGATCGCGGCTCGAGCACGTTGATCATGGGTCCGGCCGGTGCAGGAAAGTCGACGCTGGCGACGCAATACGCCATCGCGGCGGCAAAGCGGGGCGAACGGGCCGCGCTCTTCATCTTCGACGAGAGCCGCCGCAGTCTGGTCAAGCGCTCGCAGGCAGTCGGGATGGATCTGGCCGGACCGCTGGAAAGTGGCCTGATCACCGCGCAACAGGTCGATCCCGCGGAGCTTGCGCCGGGCGAGTTCGCCAATCTCGTTCGCGAGGCGGTCGAAAAGAACGGCGCGCGAACGATCGTCATCGATAGTCTCAACGGCTACCTCAACGCCATGCCGGAGGAGCGCTTCCTCACGTTGCATCTGCACGAGTTGCTCACGTACCTCGGCGATCACGGCGTGGCCACGATTCTGGTCATGGCGCAGCACGGCCTGATCGGGTCGAACATGATTTCGTCGGTCGACGTCAGTTACCTCGCCGACTGCGTCATCCTGATGCGCTACTTCGAGGCGGAAGGCGAGTTGCACAAAGCCATCTCTGTCATGAAGAAGCGCAGCGGCGACCACGAGAAGGCGATTCGCGAGTTCAGCATGGGTGACGGCGGGCTCACTGTCGGGCCTCCGCTCAAACACTTCCGCGGCATTCTTTCAGGCATCCCGATCGTCGAAGACAAATGACGTCATTGATCGAACAGAAAGTGGACGTGGGCAACCGGCCGCTTCGCATTTTGCTCCTCGCACCGACGGGGCGGGACGCGGATACGACCGTGCAGATCCTGGCGCGCGCCGGCTTCGCGTCCGAGGCATGCGCGGACGCCGAAGAACTGTGCCGCGAAATCGACGGCGGAGCCGGCTTGGCCATCGTCACCGCAGAGGCGTTGACGCCGCGCGCGATGCGGCGGTTGGCGGAAACGTTCGCCGCGCAACCGCCGTGGTCGGAAATCCCGCTGATGATTTTCGTGGCGCAGCCGGAGATGGACCGCGCGGCGCGTTCGTTTGAAGCGCTCGGGCCGAGCGCGCATGTGACCCTTGTCGATCGGCCGATTCACGTCAAGACGCTCCTCAGCGTCGTTCGCACATCGCTGCGCAGCCGCCTGCGTCAATACGACATCCGCGACCTTCTCGCCGAGCAACAGAAACTGCTGGAGAAAGAGCGCGCCTCGGCTCTGCGGCTGTCGGGGTTGACGGAAGCGTCGCTCGTAATCGCTTCGGCGCTCTCACTCGACGACGTCCTGAAAATGATCACCGACCAGGCGGCGAAGGTGATCCACTCGGCATTCGCGTTGATCTGGCTGAAGGTCGAGGAAAACACAGGCCGGCGCACGATCCTGGTGATGTCGAACGACACGACCGGATCGCGCCACGGCATCGACGAGCGCACGGAGGAATTGCTCGACGCGATCGCGCGTCAGATCCGCGGCTCGGTGAAGCTAACCGGCGAACAGTTGCAGAGACTCGGCGGCACTGAATTGTTCGAAGGACCGCGCACGCTGCTGGCCGCGCCGCTGCTGGAACGCGAAGGCGAGTCGGCCGGCCTGCTGATGCTCGCCGAAAAGCCGAACACCGCCTTCACGACCGACGACGAAACGGTGCTGACGCAACTCGCGCAGATGGCGTCCGTGGCCGTGCAGAACGCGCGGCTGTATCGCGAAGCGCAGGACGCCAATCGAGCTAAGGACGATTTCCTGGCCACGCTCGCGCACGAACTGCGCACGCCGATGACCGGGATTCTCGGCTGGGTGCAGATGCTCAAGTCCGAGGGGATGGAGCAGACGGACGTTGCGGCCGCGATCGAAATGATCGAGAGCAGCACGCGCGTGCAGGCGCGGCTGGTCGAGGATCTGCTCGACGTCTCGCGCATCATCGCCGGCAAACTTCGCGTCGACCTCGCGCCGGTCGAACTACGGCCGGTCGTCGAAGCGGTCGTGGAGATGTTTCACGCGCGCGCCGAAGAGCGCAGGATCACCGTCGAGAGCGACATCGAGGATCGGCCCCTCAGCGTCTACGGCGACGAGACGCGCCTGCATCAGGTCATCTGGAATCTGCTGTCGAACGCGATCAAATTCACACCCGAGGGCGGACGCGTGTGCGTGGCGCTGCGCTGTTCCGAAAGCAAAGCGGTTCTGCGCGTGTCCGATACCGGGCAAGGCATCAGTCCCGAGTTTCTCCCGTACGTCTTCGAGCGATTCCGCCAGTTCGACAACACCACCGTGCGCCAGCAGGCCGGCCTCGGCCTCGGCCTGGCCATCGTGCGGCACCTCGTGACACTGCACGGCGGACAAGTTTCGGTCGAGAGCGACGGCATCGGCAGCGGAACGACCTTCACGATCACGCTGCCGCTGCTGGCCGTACGCGTCGAGCCGGGAGAATTGCAGCAATTGCGCACGAAGCCGGAAATGCCGAAGCTGAACGGACTCAAGGTTCTGATCGTCGATGACGACGATGAAGCCGGCAAGTTGGTCGCGCTCGTCCTCGGCCAATTGGGAGCGGATGCGAAATCGGTCACGTCGGTCGCTGCAGCCGTGAAGATCCTTCGTAGTTTTCCCGCCGACATCGTCGTCAGCGATATCGCCATGCCTGGCGAAGATGGCTACGCGATGATGCGTCGCTTGCGCGAGATCGAGCCGGAGCTCGGGCGGCAGATCCCGACGATGGCGCTGACCGCATATGGCCGTCCCGAGGATCGTAGCCGGATCCTCGCGTCCGGATTTCAAAAATATATTCAGAAACCGGTGGAGCCGGTGGAGCTGGCTCGCGCAATCGAATCGCTCCGGCGGAACTGATCGATGAACATCCTGGTAGTCGATGACGATGTTTCAATCCGAACGTTGGTGACGCGCGTCTTGGTGAAGCGCGGCGACAACGTGCAGAGCGCGGTCGACGGTGAGGCGGCAATCGCATGCCTGAAAGCACATACCTTCGATCTGGTCGTCCTCGATCTGATGATGCCGCGTACCGACGGTTTCGGCGTGCTCGCATATCTCGAAACACTCGACGGCAGTCGGCCGAACATCATCGTCATGACCGCGGCGGTGCCGGGTCTGGTCGACAGAGTTCCCTCGGACATGGTGGTCGGCGTCCTCGGAAAACCGTTCGATCTGCAGGCGTTGGCCGCCCTCGTGGAGAAGGCGTCTCCGTCTCGGACGACGCGGCCCGCCGAGATGAGGCCGTAACGCAATTGCAACGCTCCGTGTGCACATTGGCGCCGCCATTGCTACCTGTGCTGCTGTGATTGTTTGGGCTTTCGGACGAGGCCGTGACTGGTGACCGGCGTGCTCTGGTCGTCGATGACGACCCGGGCATTCGCGTTCTCGTCACGCGGATTCTGACGCGCAATGGCTTCGTCGTCGAAACCGCGCGTGATGGCGCTGAGGCCATCGAGATGGTCCTGCAGCACGACTACAACGTCATCACGCTCGACCTGATGATGCCGCGCATCGACGGCTTCGCCGTCGTGAAGTACCTGACCGAGCACCGCCCCGAGTTGCTCGCCAACGTAATCGTCGTGACGGCCTTCGGCCCGAACGCGTTCGAAAAAGTTTGTCCGCCGGTCGTGCGATTCATCGAGAAGCCATTCGATCTCAACGCGCTCCTCGCCGAGGCCACCGCCTGCGCGGATGACGAGGCTCCCGCAGGCCCGCCGCTTGAAGCATGAAACCGATCGTTGTCAGTGCTGGCGGTCCCACGTCTTTTCGTTTTCGGTGATGTCGAAGTAGACCGTGCGGAGGGAGTGATCGGCTAGTTCGATCTTCACGACTTCGTACCGGCGCGTGGCACTCCCTTCTCCGGCGTGCGCGATTCCGCCGCCGGTTCTCCGGAAGCGGCCGTAGCGATCGAAGATCCAGTTGTTCTGGAAGTCGATGCCTTCGTTCGGCGCATCAGTCGGAACGACGACGGCCGTTTCTGGCGAGTCGCCGGTGTGATCGACGAGAGCCTCCGCGGAAACGACCGCCGGCTTCGGCGCGGCGGCGGTTACTGGAGCCGGGACGGGGGCTGGCTGCGGTTTCGGCGCACACGCGAATGCGGCGCCGGCGACGATCATGATCAGTTGTTTGCGCATGGTTGCGGCGTCAACGACCCGGCTCCGACAAATCTTCCGCGAGACGCACGTACGCGTCGTAACGCGCGCGACTCAGTTCGCCCGCTTCGGCGCGCTCTTTGACGGCGCACCCGGGCTCGTGGAGATGCGTGCAGTCGTTGAAGTGGCAGTACTCGCCCGGCTCGGCGAATTCAGGGAAGTAATCGCGGAGGGTTTCCAGCGTCAGGTTCCACAGGCCGAACTCGCGGATCCCGGGCGTGTCGATGAGATACGTGCCGCCGCCGAGGTCGTGAAGGGTGGAGGCGGTCGTGGTGTGGCGGCCGGTGCCGCGCCGGTGCAGCTCGCCGGTGGCGATGTCGAGGCGTTCATCGAGCGCGTTGAGGATGGACGACTTGCCGACGCCGCTGTGGCCGACCAACGCGCAGGTTTTGCCTTCGACGACGGCGCGCAACTCAGCGATGCCTTCCTCTGATTTCACGGAAACAGCGATCACCGGCACAGCGAGGGCGCGATAGGGATCGAGCGTGGCCAGCTCGCGAGCGCGTTCGGCGCCGTCGAGCAGATCGATCTTGTTGACGCAGATCGCCGCCTGCGCGCCGCCGCGCTGGATGGCGATGAGGAAGCGGTCGATGAGCCGCGGCCGCAGCGGCGGCGCTTTCACCGAGACGACGTGGATGACCACGTCGATATTCGCGGCGATGAGGCGCTGCACCCGAGGATTGAGCGGATCGGGACGCGAGAGCACGGTGCGCCGCGCCAGCACGCCTGTCAGACGGCAGACGCCGTCCGCGGTTTCGGTGACGACGCGGTCGCCGACAGCGAGCGCGCTTTTCTGGCGTTTCGCGAGCTCCGGCGGAACGCTGCAATCGAATTCGCGTTCGTCGTGGAAGAGCCGGCAACGCCCGCTGCCGATGGAGATGACGATTGCGGCATCACGCAGCTCGACGTTCGCGGCCTCTCCCCATGCGCCGGTTTCGATGACGCCGTCATCGGCTTCCGCCGGCTTGCGCCGTTTCCCGCCGCGCCGGGCAGCAGGCTCATCCCAATCATCATTTTCGCGGCTTCGTTTTTTCACCAGATGCACCTCAATGCCGACAGTGTAAGATGCCGCAAATCCAAGCATCGGAAAGTCCAAGAGCTCCCGGCAATGTCCAGAGTCGAGAAACCGAGCGTCCTCCTCGCGGATGACAATGAAGCGACGTGCACACTTCTGACGGCGCTGCTTCATCGCGATTTCAATGTGGAAGCCGCGTTTGACGGGCAGGAGACGATCGAGCGGCTGCGCACGCGCCGCTACGCCGTACTGATCCTCGACCTGCGCATGCCGCAGGCGGACGGCTTCGCCGTCCTCGACTTCCTCAAAGAACATCAGCCGGAAATGCTGCCGCGCGTGCTGGTCGTCACTGCTGCTGTCTCCGCGCGCGAGCTGCAGCGCGCGGCATCCTACGGACTTTGCGGCGTGGTGACGAAACCGTTCGAGGTCGAGACGCTGCTCGCGACCGTGAAAAAGTGCGCCGGGATCGAAGAGGGCAATCCGCTCGGTCCGATGCTCTGTTCGAGCGGTCCGGTGATCCTGTTTCTCGCGGATCTGTTGCGTCAGCGGCTGATGTGAATTAGAGGCTTTCACCACAAAGAGACAGCGCGGCGTAGCCGCAACCAAAGGGGTCAGTCCGGGCTGGTTGGCGGTCTTCGATATACGCCCCCCTTCGTTGACGAGCTCACCCGACTGCCAGACTGACGAGACCTCTTCTTTGTGATTGACCGACCCTTTCGATGCGGGAGGGAACGCTTTTCTCCTGTGGTGGGAAACCAAGGTCGATGCATTTACCACCCTTAAATCGGCTTGCGAACCCTTTGAATGGGGTTGGCGAACCATTTAAATGGGGTTGGCGAACCAGGTGAATGGGATTGGCGAACCAGGTGAATGGGATTGGCGAACCAGGTGAATGGGATTGGCGAACCAGGTG
>DASYJY010000125.1:0-2373 GCA_035995985.1 Thermoanaerobaculia bacterium
CGCTTCGCGACTTCCTCGTTGACCTTGGACGGATCGATGGCCGGTGCGGTCGATGTCGTTGCGGTTGTGCCGAGGACGGGAGCCGTGGATGTTGCAGCGATCGAAGTCGATGTCGTCTGCGTCTGCACGACTCCCGGCTTCGCGGGAGCAGGCGTCGCGGGCTTCGGCTTGCGCATCGCGAAATACGCGATGGCAGCGCCGATGACGAGTACGGCCACGATGGCGATCGGAACGACCGGCGGCTTTTTCTCAGCCGTCGCCACGACGGCCGCCGGCATCGACGTCGGAATCGCGGGCGCGGCGACCACTGCCGCCGGCTTCAGCGGCTTCAGCTCGTTCGCAGCCTGCGGCGGCTCGGGCGCGTGCATCTCCATCGCGTGCGGCGGAGTGGCGATGCTCGTGGCCAGGCGGTGCATGTAGATGGCGAGGTCGGCGCTGGTCGGCGTCGGCTTGAAGTTGTAGAGCACCGCGTCGAGGTCGCGCTGCATTTCGCCGGCGGTCTGGTAACGATTGGCGGGATCCTTCTGCAGCGCTTTGAGAACGATGGCGTCGATCTGCGGCGTGACTTCATCGTTGAACTGCGACGGCACGGTGACGCGAGCCTCGCGCACCTGATCGAGAATCGACAGCTCGTTGTCGCCGGCGAACAGTTTGCGCGCGGTGAGCATCTCGAAGAGCACCGTGGCCAGCGCGAAGATGTCGGAACGCTTGTCGATGTTGCGTCCCCAGGCCTGCTCGGGCGACATGTACTGCAGCTTGCCTTTGAGCGCGCCGGCCTGCGTATGCGACGCTTTCGACGCGGCCTTGGCGATGCCGAAGTCGCACAGCTTGATATCCCCTTCCTCGGAGATCAGCACGTTCTGCGGCGAGACGTCGCGATGCACGAGGCCCATCTCTCTGTCTTCGAAGTCGCGCTTGCGGTGTGCGTAATCGAGCGCCGCGGCAATCTTCGAGGCGATGAACAGCGCGATCTCGACGGAGAGCGGTTGATCGCGTTCCTGCGCTTTTTTGAGGATGTTCTTCAGATCGTACCCATCGATGTACTCCATGGCGATGTAGTACGAGCTCTGGATTTTGCCGAGGTCGTAGATGTGGATGATGTTGTTGTGATTGAGCTGCGCGGCCAGCTTCGCTTCATCGACGAACATCTCGATGAAGTCCTGATTGTCGGAGAGGTGCGGCAGGATTTTCTTGATGGCGACGATCTTCTGAAATCCTTCGACGCCGCGCATGCGCGCTTTCCAGACTTCGGCCATCCCGCCGGTGGCGATCTTTTCCAGGAGGACGTACTGGCCGAATTTGGTGCCGTCGGTCGGCTCCTCATCTTCGGGATGCGACGCCGGAACGGCGGCCGGAAAGACCGGTTGCGAGATCGGCATCCGCTCGAGCTTGGGGATGGTCATGCGGACCGTCGCGTTCGCATCGGGGACGGGAGGCGGCGGAATGGGACGTGGTGCGGCGGGCGGCGGCGTGGGAATCGGCGTGACGACGGTCGGCGTCGCAACGTTTCCGGGCGAGGTGACGCGACGCGCGTTTTTCTCGAGACCGGAGAGCGTGTCCTGGAAACGCTTGTCGAGCGCGGGCGAGCTCGGACGCGGTTTCGGCGGCGCGGGTGACGGCGGCGCGGCCGCGGCGGGCGGTGGCGCGGGCGCGGCGACCGGTATTTCTTTCGTGTCTCTTCTTCTCTGCGGCATCATGCCGGCGAGTGTGTCCGCCAGCATCTTGTCGACGTCGTCCTTCTGACTCATCGGTTTCCTCGCTGCGTTTGACGGGCTTCTGTCATCGTCCAGAAGCTCGCCGAAGATTTCGTTTGATGTGAGCTGACCGGTGGACGGCGCCGGAACGGTGGCCATGCGGACGGTGAAATCGCCGTCCAGCACGGGCGACCATCCGGCGCGTGCCACGCCCAGCATCTGCTGCACTTTGCCCAGGAACTCAACCTCTGAATATGGTTTGGGAAGGATATCCGACGCGCCGAGACGGACCGCGTCGGCGCGCGGACTTTCGCCGCGGTAGCCGGAGACGGTGAGCAGAATCGGCGTCTGCTGAAGTGCGTCGCGGCCCCGGATAGCGCGGATCAGATCGGAGGTGCTGACCTTCGGTACGACAGAAGAAAGAACGATGAGGCGAGGCTGCCTGGAGTCGATGACGCGCAGCGCTTCTTCGCCGTCCTTTGCGAACCAGGCCTCGAAGGGCTGGCCTGCCAGCGCCTGTTTCACGCGGTCGGTATAGCGCGGCTCGTACTCGACAACGAGAATGTTTTCAGGCATGTAGGTTCGGGTTCATGCGGGGTGACGGGAAGGTGACATTCTGGCACAAGTCCGGGACGGGGTGTGGGGAGTAGGGTGTGGGGAGTGGGAGGAAGCACGCGAA
>DASYJY010000126.1:0-24575 GCA_035995985.1 Thermoanaerobaculia bacterium
CGAGCTTCTCAAAGGCTTTCAGCGCGATCCGAAACAGAAGAGCGGCTACGACATCTACATCGTTCATGGCTGGGATTACCCGGCGCTTTGCGAGACGTACATCGCCGCCGCGTCGATCGTGCGCATGGAGCACGTGCCGGCCATCATCCACGTCGACGAGATGACGCAGCCGCAGGGTCATTCGACCTCCGGTTCGCACGAGCGCTACAAGTCGAAAGAGCGGCTCGATTGGGAGACGGAGTTCGATTGCATCAAGAAGATGCGCGAATGGATGATCGGCCACGGCATCGCCACGGCCGATGAGTTGGACGGACTCGAAAAAGAAGACGTGCGCCTCGTCCGCGAAGCGCAGCGCCGCGCGTGGGAAACGTATCGCGGTCCGATCGATGCCGAGGTCAGGACGGTAGTCGGATACATCGACGAGTTGGCGGGGCTCGGATCGAATCGCGACGAGCTCGATGCCATCAAATCCGAATTGCAGCGGACGCAATCGCCGTATCGCCGCGATGCCATGAAAGCGCTGACGAGTGCGCTGATCGCCGCGCGCGAATCGATCACCGGCCACGAAGACATCATGAACCGCATCGCCGATTGGCGGCGCGAGCGCGAGTTCGCCATCGCGGCGCTCTACGACGATGAGCTGTACAGCAGCGGTATCGAATCGGCACTCAACGTCGATGAAGTCAAGCCGCAGTATGCGGACGATGCGCCCGAGAAGAACGGCTCCGAGATCATCAACGCCTGCTTCGACGCCGCCCTCGCACGTTACCCGAATCTGATCGCCCTCGGCGAAGACGTCGGCAAGCTCGGCGACGTCAATCAAGGCTGCATCGGCCTGCAGGAAAAGTACGGGCTGTATCGCGTCTCCGACACCGGCATCCGCGAGTGCACGATCGTCGGACAGGCCATCGGCGTGGCCCTGCGCGGGCTGCGGCCGATCGCCGAAATCCAATACCTCGACTACATCCTCTACGCGATCCAGATCCTGTCCGATGATCTCGCCACGACCCGCTGGCGGACGCGCGGCGGGCAGAAATGCCCGGTCATCATCCGCACGCGCGGCCATCGCCTCGAAGGCGTGTGGCACTCCGGCTCGCCGATGTCCGCGATCGTCAATCTCGTGCGCGGCATGCGCGTTTGTGTCCCGCGCAACATGACCCAAGCCGCCGGCTTCTACAACACGATGCTCCGCTCCGACGACCCGGCCATCGTCATCGAAGTGCTCAACGGCTATCGCATCAAGGAAAAGCTCCCCACGAACATCGCCGACTTCACGCTCCCCCTCGGCGTCCCCGAGATCATGCGAGCGGGGATTGACGTAACGCTGGTCAGCTACGGAGCAACGCTGCGCATCGTGATGGAAGCCGCGGAACTGCTCGCGCAGGTTGGGATCGATGCCGAGGTGATTGACGTCCAGACGCTGCTGCCGTTCGATGTGCGCGGAGTAATCGTCGAGTCGCTGAAGAAAACAAACCGCGTTGCCTTCATCGACGAAGACGTCCCCGGCGGCGCCACCGCGTACATGATGCAGAACGTCCTCGAGCGCGACCGCGGCTACGACTTCCTCGACTCCGAGCCGCGCACACTTCCCGGCAAGGAGCACCGTCCCGCCTACGGCTCCGACGGCGACTACTGGTCGAAGCCGAATCGCGAAACGATCTTCGAGTGCGTCTACGAGCTGATGCACGAAGCGATGCCGCGCAAGTTCCCGCGATTCCTCTGACGCGAGCTGGCGCACCTACTGCACACGATCCTCGGCATCAGGAGGACGTTGCAATGGCAGAAAGCGTTTGGGAGATCGATCCCGCACATTCGACCGTCGAGTTCGCGGTCAAGCACATGATGTTCACGACCGTCCGCGGCCGGTTCAAAGATTTCAAAGGAACCGTTCGCGCGGACGAGACGAATCCGGACCGCTCCTCGGTCGAAGTCGAGATACAAGCGGCCAGCATCGACAGCGGTTCACCCGATCGCGATGGGCATCTCCGTTCCGCCGATTTTCTCGACGTTGAAAATCATCCGACCATCACCTTCCGCAGCAAGCGCATCGAAGGCGCGATGGCAAAAGAGGGCGACGCCTTCCGCCTCATCGGCGACCTGGGCATCCGCGGCACGTCGATCGAAGTCACGCTCAATTGCGTCTACGGAGGCCAAGGCACCGACCCATGGGGCGGCCGCCGCGCCGGCGCCACAGCAACCGGAGAAATCGATCGCCGCGAATGGGGCCTGCAGTGGAACCAGGCCCTCGAAGCAGGCGGCGTGCTGGTCGCGAACAAGGTGAAGATCGAGGTCGAAGTGCAGGCGGTGAAGAAGGCATAGGGCGGGTCGCGACGCGCTCTCATGTCGCGCTCCGTCGCACTTTCCACCGCCCTCCCAAAGCGGTGGCTCAATCGCCACCGCACTCCAAAGTGCTGCGCACGAAAGTTTCGATCGGACGCGACGCGAGGCACATTTCGCGAAGCTTTGGAGTGCGGTGGCGATCGAGCCACCGCTTTGGGAGGGCGGTGGAATCGTGATGAAACTACAGGCCGCGCGTCATCGCCATAACTTCATCAGTCGTCATGCCGCCCGTCGCGGCTCCTCGCATACGAAGAACGATTTTCTCGCCGCGGGAGGCGCTGGCTTTGACCAGGTACACGGTCTTGCCGTTGGTTATGAACTCGACCTCCGTACCCGGAACGAATCCGAGATCTCTGATCGCCTTGGGTATCGTTACCTGGCCTTTTGCAGTCACTCGCATGGGGCGAATTTTACCCCCGTGCCCGCAAAACCGCGTTCGCCAGATCAGCCGGCTCGACCGGTTTCTTGAGGTAGTCGTTGAAGCCGGAAGCCAGCGCGCTTTCCTGGTCTTCGGCGCGGCCGAATGCCGTTAGCGCGATCACCGGGAGTGAGGCGACCTGCGCGTCCGGATTCATGCGCAGCTCGTGGACGAACGCGTAGCCGTCTTCCTGTGGCATCGCGATGTCGCAGACGATGACATCCGGCGCTGACGTCGCCACGCATTCCAGCGCTTCGCGCACCGAGGATGCCGTCGTCACCTCGGCACCGCCGCGGCGGAGAATCGCGGCGACGATGTCGCGCGTGTAGGCCTGGTCATCGATCGCCAGAACGTTGATGCCGGCCAGCGACGGCAACGGCAGCAATGCCGGCGTCACGGGGCGCGCGGCGGCTTCGGCGCGTGGCAGTGCCATCTGCGACGCCGACTCGAGCACCGGCAGTTCGACCATGAACGTCGATCCCTTTCCGGCGCCTGCGCTCTCCACCGACGCGCGGCCGCCGTGCAGCTCGACGATGTAGCGCACGATGGCCAGCCCGAGGCCGATGCCGCCGTGAACGCGTGTCGTGGAACTGTCCTGCTGGCGGAACGCTTCGAAGACGTGCGGAAGGAACTCCGGCGAGATGCCCTCGCCCGTGTCCTGAACCGTGAGTCGCAGCAGCGAGCCCGCCGAGGTGATGCGAACCGTGACCGTTCCGCCGCGCGGCGTGAATTTGATCGCGTTCGACAAGAGATTCCAGATCACCTGCTGCAGCCGCCCTTCATCCCCCGCGACGGCGGGAAGCGCCCGCGGAAACGACGTCAGGATCTCGATGTTCTTGGCCTGCGCGGCGGGGTGCACCGTCGTCAGCGCGGCCTCGACGATCGTGCGGAGATCGACCGGTACGGGATCGACGCGCAGTTTGCCGGAGATGATGCGCGACACGTCGAGGATGTCATCGATGAGCTGCGCCTGCACCAGTGCGCTCTTCTCGATCGCTTCGACGGCGTCCTTTTCCTCGTCGACCGGAAGGCCCATGCGCAGGAGCCGCGCCCATCCGAGGATCGAGGTCATCGGCGTGCGCAGTTCGTGGGAGAGCGTGGCCAGGAACTCGTCCTTCGCGCGATTCGCTTCCTGCGCATCGCGATAGAGCATCGCGTTGTCGATGGCCACCGACGCGCGGCGCGCGAACTCTTCCGCGTGGCGCAAATCGATGTCGGTGAAGCGCCGTTGCGAGTCCGATGAGACGAACGAGATCGCGCCGAGGACGCGGCCGCGCGAGCGAAGCGGCACGACCATCCACGAGAAGATCCCCAGTTCATGCACGATGCGCAACTGCTCTTCGTCTTTGACGAGCGCTTCGAGCATTCCTTCCGGGATTGTCGATACAAGCTGCGGTTGGCCGCTGCGCATGACCGCGGCAACCTGATCGTTCTCCGGGTCGGACGGATATTTCCGATACAGCTCCCACGCGTATTCGGTCTTCGCGGGATCGACGTGAGCGACGGCAAGCCGGCGATGCGGCAGGTGCGTTTCGTCAGCGATGTCGACGGTGCACCAGTCGGCGATCTCCGGCACGGCCAGCGACGTGAGCGTCTTCAGCGTTTCCTCGTAATTGAGCGATGAGGAGAAAAGCTCCGTCGCTTTGGCGAGGAAGCGGCGGGCGTCGTCGCTGACTTTCGCGTCGTGGATGTCGGTGGTGGTCGAGACCCACTCGCCGACGTTGCCTTTCGCGTCGTACACCGGGACGGCGCGCGACGCGAACCAGCGATACGAGCCGTCGGCGAGCCGCAGCCGGTACTGCGCGTCGAACGTGGCGCGCGAGGTCATCGCGTCGTCCCACGCGCGCGTGACGCGTTCGCGGTCACTTTGCGAGATGGCGTTGAGGAATCCGCGGCCGCGCATCTCTTCGAACGATTGCCCGGTCAGTTCGCGCCACGACAGTGAATCCTCTTCGCGGTTGCCCTGGGCGTTCGCGGAGCTGACAGCCTGCGGCGTCGGCGTCGTCAGCACGAGCGAGCGATAGCGGCGCTCGCTCGCGGCGGAGCGGGCGCGATCCTCGCGAAGTGTGCGGTAGAGCCGCGCGTTGTCGATCGCCACCGCCGCCTGCGCCGCCAGCGCCTCGGCGATCCGTTCCTCGGCATCGGAGAAGACGCCCTCGTCCGCGTGGCCGAAAAAAAGCCCGCCCAGGACGTTGCCGTCACGTGTGACGACGGAGACGGCGAGATAGCTGACGACGGGGAGATGCCCTGCGGGCATTCCGTGGTGCGGCGCGTTGTGGCCGTAGCGAGGATCCTTCTGAATGTTTGCGCTGCGCACCGTTCCGGCGCCGCTGAACGTCGGGGCGAAAATCGCCGTGTTGCGCGGCATCGGAAACTTCGAGAACTCCTCGCGCGGCACGCCGGAGATCGTGTAGAGCATGTACGACTCGCCGGCGTCGTTGGTGACGTTGTAGAAGAACGCGCCGAACTGTGCGCCGGTCAATTCCGTGGCCGCGTCGGTGATGGCCTGCACCAGTTTCTCCAGATCGAGCTCGCCGGAAACGATGCGCGCGACCTCGGCCAGTCGATCGAGTTTCGAAACGCTCAGCGCATTCGAGGCGACGCTGGCGAACGCCTTCGCGGCCGACAGATCCTCGGCACTCAACTCGTGCTTCGTACGGAAGTAGCAGCAGATTGTGCCCGCCGCTTCGCCGCGGATCACCACCGGCAGCACGAGCATCCGCTGGATGCCTTCGCCGTCGTAGAGGCCCGCGCGTCCGCTTACTTCCTGCCAGTGCGACGGATCGTCGACGATGAACGGCTCGCGCAGAAGGCGCGATGTCGAGCCGCCTGCCTGCTCCGGCAGCGTGACGCTGACGAACTCCGCCGACAATCCGCGCCACGCCGTGATCGACCATCGTCCTTCGCGTGCGTCGAGGCGCCAGATGGCGATGGCATCCGCCGGCACGATGCGCGCGCAGAGCTCGATCAACTGATCCGCGATGTCGCGGGCGGAGTACCCCTCGCGCATCAGCGACGATGCTCTCGTCAGCGCATCAAAACGATCGCCGGCGGACGAAGGAACAGTGGTGATGGACATTCGCTAAAGCTGAGTTTGCGGAATGCAGCCGGCATGCCGTGCGCGGACCGGCTACGGGATGCGGTACAACCGGATCGATTTTCCGACTCGTTGATAGGTTTCGGGAAGCCATTTCCATCCGCCTTCGGCGCCGGTGAGCTGGTAGGAGTGGTCGCTTACCGCCACCCAGCCGTGCGATTCCGCCCACGGACTGGCCGGCTCGATCGGCGGAAAACCAAGAGCCACGTAATCGGCAGGACCCATCAAAGACAGCGTGAGTTTTTCGATGTGCTCGCGCCGCGCGACGCTGCGAAGGCGAAGGATGTCCTGCCCCCAATCAATATTGCTGTCCACGAGGTATCGCGACGGATCGCGGCCGGCGAAGGCGTTGAAGTACGGGAAGTAATCGGGATGCGCGAATGCCGATGCGCCCGCGTGCGCAACGAGCAGTGCGATCGCCAAGATCTTCGTCGCGTGTGACCCGCGAAGCATCGCCGCCACCGTACACGCCGCGGCGATCGCGAACGGGACGTAGAACGGCAGGAGATAGCGCACGCCGAGGTCGAGCGCGGTCGGCATTGCCACGATGACCATGGCCAGAGCCGCGACGCTCCACTCCGCGAATGCCCATCGCAATTCGCGGTCGCGCAGCGCGAACCAGATGCCGGTCACGAACAGAATGAGTGCCGCGATCGTCGTCTTCAGCGCGATGGCGAACGGGAAGTACCACCACCGTCCGGAGCGAAGGATTTTTCCGCAGAGGTAGGTGAGGTAGCCTCGCTGGTCATACTTCAGGAGGCCTGCGATGCCGATGAAAAAATTCGCGGCGGGCAGCGGCGTGCGTGGATTCATCCGCGCGAGAAGTCGTTGGATCGAAGGAGTGAAGACGGGACCCCACGGCTGCAATTCTCCGAACGTCCCGACGGCGAATCCGTAGCCGGCCCAGACCACGACAAGCGTTGCGCACGCAGCAGGAACGAGTGTCACCGCCGCATGGCGAACTTCCCGCCGCAGCTCGGCATCGTGTAGGAGACGCACGATTCCGATGGCGACGCATGCGACCACTCCGAATGGGATGCAGGAGAACTTGCAGAGGATGCCGAAGCCAAACGCCACACCGAAAAGCAGCGCTGACTTCAATCGCGGCCGCCGTAGCCAGCGAGTGAACGCAAATAGCGTTACGGCGACACCCGCCACGGCAGCGGCATCGTGCGTGGCCACCGCGGAGTAGCCGAGGACGATCGGCTCAATCGTGAAGAGAAAGAGCGCGAACAACGAAGCTCGTTCGCCGATCGCATCGCGCGCCAGGAAAAACAACGCGACGGCCGCAATCACGAAGAAGACGATGTTCCCTACCCGGGCACGAACAAGATTCGCCCGATAGTCGCCATGGCCATAGAAGATGCTGTGGATCTGCTCCGGAAAATTGCCGCGATTGTCGTAACGCATTCCGCCGAGGTACGGCGCGATGGCCAGCACGAGCCGCGGCAGCGGCGGATTCTCGCGTTGAAAGAGATAGCGGTGGTACTGATACATCTCCAGTCCGGCGCCGATGTGCGTCGCCTCGTCGCTGGTGGCGGAGAAGACCCGGAACGTCGACGCCATCCGCATCGCGCCGGCGGCGATCAGCAGCGCCGCAAGCGCAGCAGGGCGGATTCGTGGAAACCGCAGCATCAGAATCGGCGATTCTACTGCGCGGGAGCAGACCTACTTCGACGACGAATCGAACACCACCGCGGCGCTGCCCGGCTGGAGGCGTTGCGTTGCCACGGGAGCGAAACCGCGCATCAATGATTCGAGGAACTGTGGCTGCCGCTGCGAACCGAATGGCCCGCGCAGGATGTCGATCGGTCCGGTTTCGGCAAGTCCGGCGACGAGCGACGGGCCGCCTCCACTAATGACCGGCGCCGCACCTCGGAGCGCAAGGTGCTGCGCCAGCACCGGCTGCGGGACGCGCAATCCGCCGATGGTGACGCCAATCATCGTCGCCATGCGCGGGGGCATGTTTTCGATCGTGACTTCGGCATCACGCTGCGGCGCGGCGTCGGGGAAGCGAACCTGCAACGGCGTCGCTTTCTCGACCGGCGGCGCGCGCAGGATCCAGAGCGGATGCGAGAGCGAAACGATGGTCATCGTCTCGTCGCGATAGTGCGTCTTCTCAAAATGGAACGTTCCGTCAGGTGCGAGATCGGCGCGCTCTGTCTCCACACCGGCCGATGAGAACCAGAAAATCGTTCCGTTCTCGAAGGGACGACTGGAGAGCACCTTCGCTTCCGATCCGCCGAGCGGAACGAGATCGACGTCGATCTTCTTCGTTTCGCTCTTCGTCATCGAGAAAGGCTCGATGTCCTTTTTCTTGTAGCCGCGGCAGCTCACAGTGAGGTGCAACTCGCGCTCGGGTAGCCCTTTGATCACAAATTGTCCCGCGACGCGCTTGCCCGATTCATCGCCGCCGTCGCTCTGACTGACCTCGCGCGTGAGCAGAGGAAGTCGCGGACGCACGCTCAGCGACATGACCACGTACTTGAGCATCGCCTCGGGCAGCGGCATCTGTGTGAACGTATCGACGACGGTAACCGTCAGCGCGTTGTCGGGGATATCGATGTCGAACCGCGCCCGCTTGAAGACCGCCATTCCCCGGTCGGTGAGTACGAACGACCGCTTGCCACCGCAGGTCACGACGTCGATCTTCGCGTCGGCTCCAAAGCTTTCCTTCACCACCCCGCGATACTCGCCCGAGCCGCGTATCGAGAATCCAACACCGCCACCAGGGAAGGTGATCGTTGCGTCGTCATCCAGCGGCGCACCGCCGCGGGTCAGGCTGCCGTACGCCTCGAAATATTGAGCCTGCAGCGGGATGGGCCGCTGCTGCAGCGGCGGGACGTCCGACAGCACCTCGGCCGGTGGCAGTCTGCCGAAACGAAGCTCCGCGCGATACATCCCGGGCGGAACCTCGTTGACGGTGACCGAGCCGAAGGTCAGTTCGCTGCGCAGCGTTTCTCTGCGAACGACGCTGCACGAGGCCGGGTCGATCGATTTGCCCGGCTTTGGTTCCGGGCACGAGGAGATGGTGAGCTCGAAACGCGCAGCCTCTTTCGGCGGCTCGCATGATCCGAGGGAGCGATCGAGCGCCGGGAGGTCGCCGTACGTGCTCCAGTTCACCATCACCGTCGTCGATGCACGAGCCGCGATCGGTTCGCGCACGAGCGTGACCCATTGCGGCACGACACGGACCGAGCGCCGGAACGGAAGCCAGCCACGTCCATCAAGACGAAGATCCGCATCTCCCGCGGAAACGCCCCGAAAAAGAACGAATGCGCCGTTCAGCGCGTCGAGGCCGGGCATGGAGGCGCTGACGATTTCTTTGCCTTTGGCCGAGATCCCGATGTGCGGCAGCTGGACGCCACGAGCCGTCATGATCGCGGCGCGATCGACATCGGAGACGTGTATCCAGCCGAGAGCCGCGGGCGCGTCGCTGATGGAGCGCGCATCGACGACGCGTTCGATGCCCGCCTCCAGTGCAGCGATGGGTACGACCGCGATCGGAACGGACTTCGCGATGACCATGAGCCAGAGCTCTTCACCCGCAGGGACAGTTGTTCGTTCCATCGCAGGAAATGCGATCGCATGTTTCGGCGCGTACAGAACGCCGCTCGATCCCGGGGGAAGTTGCAGCACGAGGGTTGCCGCGGGAACGAGGGCGAGGCTCAGATTCGCCGGCGCCGCGGCGCCATCGACGATCATCGGATCGATCGACACGGCTCCTCGCGCCCGCGCGAAGACATTCCAAAGTCCCGGCGGAAACGTCATTGCCGCGTCCGACGCCACGCAGGTAACCGCCTGCGCGCTCAACCAACGCTCGATCGGTTTCTCGCGGTCCCGCGCCTGGAAGCGACAGACCTCAGCGCCCTCGGTGGTGCCCGTCAATGTGACGCGCGTTTCCGCGGCAGCGGCCGCCGCCGACAACGCGAGAACTACGAGAGTGGTCCAGCGCATGTGCTGTTGACGAAGATGTGGTCATTATCGTTCCGGTTTCGCTACGGTAGACTTCGCCGATGTCCGTCGTTCTACAGGGGAGCCTTCAACATTTCGCGCCGAGGGAGTTGCTGGTGTTTCTCTCCGCGGCGCATAGCGGGACGTTTGATGCGGAGTCGGGCGGTCAGCATCTTCGGCTCGCGCTACGCGATGGCAAAGTCGTCGGCGCCGAGGGGAATGGCGATGCGATTGGCGTCATGGTCAAGCTCCTCGGCTGGAGCGACGGCACGTTCAGTTTTCTCGATGAGATCGTCCTTCCCGAGGGGGAAGCGCAGGAGCTGGCGGCGCTCATCGCCGCGGCCGACGAAACGCGCCGTCTCGCGAATCTTTTTCCGGACGACAGCGTCACGTTTCGCGTCGTCAACCGGCCGCCGGAAGCAATCAGCCTGACTGCCGAGGAGTTCCAGATCCTCTTCCAGATCGGTACTGGAAAATCGCTGGCGCGTCTGCGCGCGGCCAGCGGACGCGGCGCGGAAGAGCTGTATCCGATCGTGAAGCGCCTGCAGAAGACCGGTCTCATCGAAGTGATCTCCGATTCTGGCGTCACCGCTCGCGGCGCGACGCCCGTGCCTCCTCCTGCCCCGGCGCCGCCTCCGCCGGCCGCGCCGGCTCGGTCACTCACGACGGAGCAGCAGGGGAATGTGATCATCGGCACGCTTACCGCCGACGACGGCACGATGCATCCGCTGCTCGAAGAGACATCGACGATCGGCCGCACTCCGGCGAACACGATCGTTCTGCGCGACGCAAGCGTCTCCGGGAACCACGCGCGCGTCGACCGGACCGCTGAGGGGTTCGTGATCGAAGACGCCGGCAGCCGCAACGGGACATACATCAACAGCGAGAAGCTCTCCGAGAAGCGCACCCTCGCCGACGGTGATCTCATCCGTCTCGGCAAGATCATCCTGACCTTCAACCTCGCCGCCGACCTCAAACGAAAGACGTCGACGGAGAGGGAGATGATTCCCTGATAAGTTGGCTAGGAGTCCGCGCGACTGAAAGGTCGCGTCCGCGGAACTGATCGTCGAGTCCGTGCGACTGAATGGTCAGTACCGGGGAACTGAACGTCGAGTCGGCGCGACTGAAAGGTCAGTACCGAGGAACTGAACGTCGAGTCGACGCGACTGAAAGGTCAGTACCGAGGAACTGAACGTCGAGTCGGCGCGACTAACAGGTCAGTACCGGGGAACTGAACGTCGAGTCCGCGCGACTGAAAGGTCAGTACCGAGGAACTGAACGTCGAGTCGGCGCGACTGAAAGGTCAGTACCGGGGAACTGAACGTCGAGTCGGCGCGACTGAAAGGTCACGTCCGCCGGACTGACAGGGCATGATGCGCGATTCGCGGCTATCCCATGTGGCCACAATGCTTTCCGTGCAGAAGAGAGACGAACTTCGACGTTTGACCGTCTACTTCGGAACGATCGGAGTGAGACGAACTGGTTTTCTGACCACTGACCACAAACCACTGGCTACTAATCGGCTAATCTACCAATCCACTAACTCATGACCTCCTTCGACCTGATCATCGTCGGCTCGGGGCCGGCGGGCCTCGCCGCGGCTTCGCATGCGCAAGCCAACGGACTTTCCTACGCGCTGCTCGAGCGCACCGACCATCTCGCCGACACCATCGACGCCTACCAGGCGCGCAAGTACGTCATGGCCGAGCCGATGCTGATCCCGGGCCGCGGCGAGGTGCCGTTCAAGGCTGGTTCGCGCGAATCGATCCTGGCCGCGTGGGGCGGGCACGTCAGCGAGAGAAACCTGAACTTCGTCTTCAACGCCGAGGTCAATTCGATCAGGAAAGACGAGGGGCGTTTTCGCGTCACGACTGCCAGAGGGGACGAGTACGACGCGGCGAATGTCATCCTGGCCATGGGGACGCAAGGCAATCCGCGCAAACTCGGCGTGGCCGGCGAAGATCTTCCGCACGTCCTCTATCGGCTGGTCGATCCAGCCGAACATCGCGATCAGGATCTGCTCGTCGTCGGTGCCGGCGATTCGGCGCTGGAAATCGCCATCGCGCTGTCGGATGAGAATCGCGTCGGCCTGATCGTGCGCGGAACGGAGATCACGCGCGCCAACGAAGTCCTGACCAAGGACGTCCTCGGCAGGCAGGCCACCGGACAATTGACGATCTACTTCAGCGCCAGCGTGAAAGAGGTCTACCCCGGCTACGCCGACCTCACCGTGCGAGGGGATGTCACGCGCGTGGCGGCGGAGCTGATTTTTCTCAAGCTCGGTGCGGACGCGCCGCGCAAGTTCTTCGAATCGATCGGTATCACCTTCAGCGGGACGGGCAAAGACTCGCGTCCGATCCTCAGCGAAGTTCACGAGTCGAGCGTGCCCGGCCTCTACCTCATCGGCGCCGCGAGCGGCCGCGATCTCATCAAGCTCGGGATGAATCAGGGCTACGAGGTGATCGAGCACCTGATGGGCCGCGAAGTCGAGCCGGCCGACGAAGCGGTGCTGAAAGAGCGGCTACCGTATTGGGAAGGGACCGTCCGCGAGCGGATCGCCATGTTGCGGAAGCGCGCGCCGCTGCTCGCCGCGGCGGATGAGCAGCAGCTGCGCGAGACGTTTCTCTCCGCGCGCGTCCGCGAGTACTGCGACGGCGAGATCATCATTCGCCAGAACGACTACACGAACGACTTCCTCATCATTGCCAGTGGCCGCGTCGAGCTGTGGAAGAAGCCGGAGAAGTCCGACGCCGAGGTGAAGCTCGTCGATCTGACCGCGGGCAACTTCTTCGGCGAGATGAGTCTCATCTCCGGCCGCCGCCGCACGGCCACGGCGCGCGCGGTCGGTGACACGCGCATCATCGAAATCCCCCGCAAAGCGATCCTCAAGCTCCTCGGCGCTGCGCCGCGGGCGAGAGCGCTCGTCGATCAGGCCTTTCTGCTGCGCGCGTTCGGCGGCTATCTCTTCCCCGGCATTCCGGAAGCGCAGCTCGGCCAGCTCGTCGAACTGTCGGTGGTGAACAACCTGCCGAAAGACGCGGTCGTGTTCAAGGAAGGCGAGCCGGCCGATGCCTTCTACCTGATTCGCAACGGCATGGTGAAGATCACGAAGACCTCAGGCGAGAAAGAGGTCGTGCTGTCGTACCTCGTGGCCGGCAACTTCTTCGGCGAGGCGGCGCTCTTCTCCGAGGCCGACCGGACGGCGACGGTGACGACGATCTTTCCGTCCGATCTGATCAAACTGTCGAAGCGCGATTTCAACAACTTCCTCGGTGCGCATCCCGATCTGCGCCAGGCGCCGCTGCAAAAGCTCGAGGAGCGCCGCATCGCCTCGCTCATTGCGGACGCCACGCCGGGATCGGGCAACATCCTCAATGACCTGATCCGCGAGGAAGTGGTGATGGGCACGCAGACGCTCATCATCGACGAGCACAAATGCATCCGCTGCGGCAACTGCATCGCCGGCTGCGAAGGCGTGCACCACGACGGACAGGCGCGTCTGTCTCTTACAGGAATCAAGTTCTACAACCTGCTGGCGCCGAATTCGTGCTGGCAATGCGAGAACCCGATGTGCATGCTCGACTGCCCGCCCGACGCGATCGTGCGCGATCCGCGCGGCGAGGTGTACATCAAAAGCAATTGCATCGGCTGCGGCAACTGCGAGCGTAATTGCCCCTACGACAATATTTTCATGGTTCACAAGGAACCAAAGAGGTCGATTTTCTCGTGGGTCGCGTCACTGCTCGGCAAGGGTCACAAGAATGACGTCGAGCAGACGGTGGCCGTGAAGTGCGACCTCTGCCGCGGAATCTCCGGCGGACCGGCATGCGTGCGGAGCTGCCCGACTGGTGCGGCGATACGTTTGACGCCGGAAGAGTATCGATCGACTCTTGAGGAATTGGTCATTACGCATGGCGAGCGGTAGGAAAAGCAAATGGTGAATGTTGAATGTTCAATGTTGAATGTTGAATGGGCCGGAAGCCCGGTTTTACATTCAACATTGAACATTGAACATTCAACATTCACCATTCGCTTTTCGGACGGGCGCGCATGCCGATAGCGCGATCCGGCGTCCTCTGGCGGCGAATCTTCTTCGTCCTGCTAATCGCATCGACCGCGAGCTTCATCTTGTACGCGCAAAACGAGTTTCCTCACGGCGGGTCGCGCTGGGGACTGATCTACGGCAGCGTCGGATTCGTTCTCTGTTTCCTGCTTGCATTCTTCGGCGTTCGAAAGCGCTGGTACCGGTCGACATTCGGTACCGTCGAGCAGTGGATGCAGTCGCACATATACCTCGGCGTTTTCGTTCTGGTCATCCTTCTCTTTCACGCGGGCGGACGGTTCAGCGACAAGGTTGCGGTGGCGACGTTGATTCTCGTGGCCATTGTGGTGCTCAGCGGCGTTCTCGGCGCGATCCTGTACATAACGGTGCCGCGTCTATTGACCGAGGTCGAATCGAATTTAACGGTGAATGAGGTGTCGGAGCAGATCAATCAGCTTGGCAAACAGATGGCGCGCATTTCCTCCGGGCGTTCCGCGCCGTTCCAGCGTATTTACGAGCAACTCATTCGCGAATTGTCGCCGGGATGGCTGGCCGGATGGCGCCTCCTCTTTTCGCGTATGCGCCGCGGCAAGGCGCCACTGGCCGACTGGACAAATCTTCTAAGCCTTGTTCAGAAGGATGAACAGGAAGAACTGCGTCAACTACTCGTCGTATCGCGCCAGCGAAAAGAGCTGCTGATCCGCCTGATGTATCAGCAGCGATACAAGAACGTCCTCGAATTCTGGCTCTATATCCACGTCCCGTTTACGATCCTGCTGCTGCTGTTCGCCATCCTGCACGTGGCGGCGGTGTTTTATTACGGGAGGATTTCGTGGTGAGCGTGCGATGAGTTTTGTCATCCAGCGCTCCTCGGGGCGCGGGCTGGCGCTGACGCAGGTTCGTACGAACCTGCTCCGCATCGGACGAGGGACGAACGCGGAGCTGCGGTCCGAGAACCCGGCCGTTGCGCTCGAACACGCCGTCATCGAAGGCGACGCGAACGGCTTCGCCATTACCGACAGGGGAAGCATCACCGGCACCTACGTCAATCGCCGGCCGGTGGAGACGGCGCGGCTCGCGCGCGGCGACGTCATCGAGATCGGCGACTTGCGCATCGAGGTGCAGGTTCTCGAACCGGGCAAGCCGCTCTTCATCCGCGTCCGTTCCACGTCATCATCGTCGGGACCGATCCTTGGCGACGAGGACGAGGGAGAAGCGATTGCTCCGATCGCCGCCGGCCAACGCGGCGGCACGCTCCGGGCGCCGAAGGTCGACTACGCCGGCATCTTTCGCCTGAAACGTCCCGGGATTACGAAGCTTTCGATGATCGCGATTCTGCTGATCCTCGCGCTCCTGATCGTCAACGAGATCACCAAGCCCGAGAAGCAGAGCGCCTTCATGCCGGGAGGCGTGTCATCCGCGCACACTCGGGCGAAGGATGCGAACGGGGAATCGATCGCGAAGAACTGCAGCGCGTGTCACAAGCCGTGGCGTGGCGTTTCCGACGCCGGCTGCAAAGAGTGCCACGGCAAGCTCCCGCACGCCGAAAATGAAACGGCGGCGCCGGCATGCGCCGATTGCCATTCCGAACATCGCGGTGTGGCGAAGCTGGCCGCGGCGGCGGACCGCACCTGTGTCTCCTGCCACGGCAACATCCTCGATCACGTCACGGACCAGGCCAAGGCCCGGCGGCCTGACGTGCTCAGCATCCTTTCCTTCGGCAACAAACATCCCGAATTCACCCCGCGCAGCGATCCCGACACGCTGCTCTTCAATCACAAGCTGCATCTCGCCGCGGGCGGCGTGTTCAATGGCGAGGGACGCCGCGAAGTGCTGCAATGCATCGGCTGCCACAAGCTCGTCGAGACGAAAGACAAAGTCGATCCATCGCCGGTCACGTTCCGGAACAACTGCCAGCGATGCCACAAGCTGACGTTCGATCCGCGATTCCCCGACACCGAAGTCCCGCACGGCGGCGATTCGGGAATCGTCTATGGATTCGTGCTGGCAACGTATGCCGGCAATCGCGACATCGCCGGCAAGAGTCCCGACGAGATCCGGCGCATCCTGACGTCGCGGCCGGCTGTCAATCCTGACCAGCGCGCCGTGCTCAACGTCGAGCAGGTCATCAAAACGAAGTGCAGCAAGTGCCACATCCTCATTCGATCGAGCCGCCGGATCGCCGCGACGCCGCCGGACATCCCCACGCGATGGTTCTTCACGTCGAAGTTCACGCACACGCCCCATCGCAACGTTTCGTGCGAGGCATGTCACGAAAATGCGCGGCAGAGTGCGAACACCGCGGACGTGCTGATGCCGTCGCGGAAGAACTGCACGGGATGTCACGGCGGCCAGTCGGCAAAAACATCCAGTAGCTGCGCGACGTGTCATGGGTATCATGAGCGTTCAAAACTTCTCACGATGCAGATGGCGCCTTCCTTCCGGAAGGGCACGCCGGGTGCGGTGACGCTGTTCGGAGGCGGATCGCGGATGATCGAGACGGTTCTTCTGTGGGCCATCGTTCTGCTGCTGCTGGTCGTGCTCGTGCCGGTGGGTGTGGCGTTCTATCAACGCATCCGGGCGAAGACGCGTGAAGCAGCGGCGGACCGTACCTCGCTATCGCCTCGGGTTGCGACGGCCAAGATTCCCGCGCTCAAGGTTACGGACACGCCTCCCGCTCCCCGGCCGGCTCCGCCGCCTCCCGCGCCTGCGCCGCCGAAACCGGTTGACGCTACGCACCAGGCGCCAGTCCCCACGGAACCCGAAGGCGCCGGAACGGAAATGGTGGAGTGGTACGGCATGCTGCAGTGCACGAGCGGCGCGCTGGAAGGGCAGCACTTCATCATCGAAAAGGATGGCATTTACATCGGCCGCGATCCGGCCATGTCGCAGGTGGCCATCGCCGACAACCGCATCTCCAAGCGGCATCTCCGCATCGTTCCGCGCGATGGTAAGGTGGTGGCCATCGATCAGAACTCTACGAACGGTACGTTCCTCGGCAAGGCTGGCGGCGAACGGATCACCGAGGTGCAGCTGAGGAGGAATGACGTGCTCGTTCTCGCTGACAACGCGGCCACGTTCGTCTACCAGATCTAGCAGGGGAGGGAGGCGCGATGCGTCTGTATGTCACGTCGGTCCTCGCAATCGCCTTCGCGACTGCGTGCCTGGCGCAGGAGCCCGGGATCGAAGCGCTTCCCACTTCCTGCACAGACGGCGCGTTCGGTACGGCAACTCCGGAATCGTTCGCGACGTTGACTACGAGTGACGTCGACGCCATCGTCAAAGCCGCCGCCTCGGCGCTGAACGTCGACACGGCCACGATCGCCGTCGTCGATCGTGCCGGCCGCGTGCTCGCGCTGTTCCGCCAGCCGCACGCCGATGCGGCGAACGACGATCGCGCCGTCGGCGTCGCGCGCACGGCTGCCTTCTTCAGCCACAACATGGCGCCGCTGTCGTCGCGCACCGTTCGCTTCATCAGCGGCGTTCACTTTCCTCCCGGCGTGATCAACGCGCCGAACGCCGCGCTGTACGGGATTGAGAACACGAACCGCGGCTGCGACCTGCACATCACGTTCAACGCGACGAAGGACGTTCCGCCGGCGCGATCCACGAACGGCAACCCGTGCAACGCATTCGATCCCTCGGGCTGCGGGAGCGGCATCGTCACCGGCAAACAGTTGCCGGACGACGGGCCGTATCCGCAATCGGTCGGCAACCGCAGCGTGAACGCCGGCGGCATCCCGCTCTACCGCATCCTCGACGCCACGCGCGCGAATGACGGTGTGATCAAGGATGGGAAAGTCGTCGGCGGCATCGGCGTGGTCGGTATCGATGGCGATCAACGCGCCGAATATGCGGCGGTGACCGGAGCCTTCGGCGCGCTCGGCTCTGCCGCCGACCCGATCGCACCCGTGCCGCAATATCCGCTTCCGTTCCCCGGCAACGTCTTCATCGACGGCATCCGACTTCCCTTTCTCGGAGCGGAGCAGCGGCTCCGTTTCAACAACGATGGCCTGCCGATCGGTCTCGAGCCGTTCGATGGAGCATCGGCCGGTAATACGAATGGCGCGTACGTGATCGCCGCGACTCCGGGTGGTTGTGCGGACAACGGATACCTGGCCGGCCCGACTGCTGGCTCGTTGCTGTCTCAGTCATCGGTCGATGCGGTCGTGCAGCGCGCCATCGCCGCGGCCAAAAAGACGCGCGCCACCATCCGCCTGCCGCTGAACAGCTACGCGCGGATGGTCATCGCCGTCGCCGACGTCGACGGCACCATCCTCGCGCTCTACCGAATGCCCGACGCGACGGTTTTTTCGATCGATGTCGCCGTCGCCAAAGCGCGCAACGTCATCTGGTTCAGCAGCGGACATGATCTCAGCGGCGTCGGAGCCGCGACCGCCGTGACGAATCGCACCATCGGTTTCGGCGCCCAGCCGCTATATCCGCCGGGCATCGACTCGAAAGTCTTCGGCGCCGCACCTGGCCCGTTCTACTCGCTCTTCCTTCACGATCTCGCAACGCCATGCAGCCAGGGATCGCAGCCGCCGAACGCGAATCAGAACGGCATCGTCTTCTTTGCCGGCGCAACGCCGTTGTTCGCAAACGGCAAACTGATCGGCGGCCTCGGCGTCAGCGGCGACGGCGTCGAGCAGGATGACTATGTGACCTACCTCGGCGCGGGCAATCTTCTCCCGCCGACGAAGACATGGGCCGATCAGCTCAAAGTGAATGGCGCCCGTCTGCCGATGTTCAAGTTCCCCCGAAGCCCCGAAGGTGTCACGGAGTGCGCGGGGAAACCGTGTTCGTAGGTTCGCGTAGGGGGCTATTCGTCATCGCGATGCTCATCGCGACATGCGCGTTCGCGCAGACAACCCCCATCACTATTAATAATGACCACCCGCTCTCCGCCGAGGGCGTTCCGTTCGTGCTTAGCGGGACATCACTGCCGGGTGCCGTCATCACCATCAGCATCGAAAAATCCGGCAACGGCCAGACCACCGCGGACGACACGGGACACTGGACATTGATGTGGACGGCGCCGGTGAAAACGGGAACGTGGACCATCGCCGCCACTTCCGGCGGCGTCACGGCGATGCAGCTTCTGCGCTTCCAGCTGCCTGGCAACGTGCAGCGGCAGCCGATGATCGAGCCGCCGCTGCCGCGCTACGGGACGCCGGAGATTCTGAGTGGCGAGACCTATCAGGAGATGACCGACCGGTGGCGCATCACGCCGCCGCCGTACGAGCTGACCGAGAAGCCGAAAGGGCGCCCCATCCCAAAGCGCCTCAAGGAAATCATCGGTCAGGAAGGCGCCACGCTCGATCCGTACAACACGAACCTGCTCAAGGGCGACCTGCCGATCTACGGGAAAGACTGGTTCTTCAACCTCACCGCCATCAGCGACACGCTGGCCGAGTCGCGCACGCTGCCGACGCCGTCGGGCGTCAGCGCCGTCAAGCCCACGTCGATCACCGTCTTCGGCAAAGACAACCAGAACCTCTTCAACGAAAACGCCATCGTCTCGTTCGATTTGTTTCAAGGGCTGACTGCCTTCAAACCGATCGAGCAGCGCTACAAAATCACGCTGATCGGCAACCTCAATTACATTCATCTTCGCGAGAACGGACTCGTGAAGCCCGACGTTCGCCGAGGGACCTCGCGGACGGATGGTGACATCGCGCTGCAGGAGTTCTTCTACGAACGGAAGATCGCCGACCTCTCGCCGAACTACGACTTCGTCTCGTTTCGCGCCGGCTCACAGCCGTTCAACAGCGACTTCCGCGGCTTCATCTTCAACGACACCAACCTCGGCGTCCGCCTCTTCGGCAACTACGCGTCCAATCGCTATCAATACAACCTGGCCGTGTTCGACCGGCTGGAGAAAGACACGAACTCCGGCCTCAACACGAGGGACTTGCGCGATCAGAAGGTGGTCATCGCTAACGTTTACTGGCAGGACTTCCTCGTCCACGGTTATACGCAGCAGTTCAGCTTCCACTTCGTTCGCGACGAAGGCACCTTCCACTACGACCGCAACGGCGTCCTGGTGCGGCCGGCGCCGGTCGGCGTCTTCACGCCGCACGAGATCCGAGCCGCGTACCTCGGCGAAGCCGGCCTCGGACACATCGAACGCTTCAACGTCGATCACGCCGTCTACTACGTCTTCGGCCACGATGATCTGAATCCGATCGCCGGACCCGATCCGAATCTCGGCGACAGCAACGGAGTCAGGATCGCCGCGGGCATGGCGGCGCTCGAGGTCTCATACGATCGCGACTGGTATCGCCCGCGCCTGGCGTTCTTCTACGCGACCGGCGACCACGATCCGCGCGATCGGCGAGCAACCGGTTTCGACGCCATCTTCGACAGCCCCAACTTCGCCGGCGGTGGCTTCTCTTTCTTCAATCGCCTCGGCATCCGACTCGCGGGCAGCGGCGTCGCGCTCGTCGAGCGCGGATCGCTGCTGACCAGTTTGCGCAGCTCGAAGGATGAAGGGCAGCCGAACTACGTCAATCCCGGCGTCCAGATCGCCAGCGCCGGAATCGACGTTGACGTCACGCCGCGGCTCAAGGCGATCGGCACCATCAACTACATCCGCCTCGATGCCACCCAGTCGATCGAAGCGATCCTCTTCCAGGGCAACATCCACAAGACCCTCGGCACCGACGTTTCGCTCGGCCTTCGCTTCCGCCCGATGCTGAATCAGAACATCGTGATCGTCGGCGGCACTGCCGTCTTTCTGCCGGGCCGCGGATTCAAAGACATCTACGAAAAGAACCGCCCGCTCGTCCACGTCTTCACGAACGTGATTCTTACCTTCTGATGAAACGGATAACGGTCGCACTCGCCGCAGTTGTGGTAGTCGCGCTCGCGATGATTCGCATTCGCGCGCAGTCGTCGCCGGAACTTCCGCCGCTGATGCGCCAGACGCAGTCGGAAGCTGATGCGAAGAGTGTCGGCTGTTTGTCGTGTCATCAGGGAATCGAGCCGATGCACGCCTCGGCCGCGGTGAGGCTGGCCTGCACCGATTGTCACGGCGGCGACGGCAGCGCGCGCACGAAAGACGCCGCGCATGTGAAGCCGCTGCATCCCGAAATCTGGAAGACCTCCGCCAATCCGCAGCGCAGCTACACGGCGCTTTTGCGGGAGACGCCGGAGTTCGTGAAGTTCATCAATCCCGGCGATCTTCGCGTTTCGCAGGAAACGTGCGGCGGCTGTCATCACCGCCAGGTCAACGCCGTCCCGCGCAGCACGATGACGACGTCGGCGGTCTTTTGGTCCGCCGTCGGCTACGCGAATGGATTGCTGAGCCGCAAACAGGGACTCCTCGGCGAGAGCTACAACCGCGCCGGCAACGCCTCCGCCATCAAGCCCGCCACGCCGCCGACTCCCAATCAGATCGCGAAAGGCGCGCTGCCGATTCTCGTCCCGCTGCCGCGGTGGGAAGTTTTCCAGCCCGCCGAGTACTTCCGCGCCTTCGAGCGCGGAGGCATCTCCGGCACGAGCTCCTTTCCCGACATCGGCAATCCTTCGCCGGAAGGGGAAGCCGGCAAGCCGGACATCCGCCTTGGTAATCGCGGACGCGGCACCGGCCTGCGCATCTCGCCGGCGCTCATCAATCTCAACAAGACGCGGCTTAACGATCCGCATCTCTCCTTTCTCGGCACCAACGATCATCCCGGCGACTACCGCTCGTCCGGCTGTACGGGATGCCACGTCGTTTACGCCAACGATCGCGATCCGTTGCATTCCGCGAACTACGCGCAGTACGGCAACACCGGCCTCTCCATCACCGGCGACAAATCGATTCCGAAGGACGAGCCGGGACATCCGCTGCGCCACCAGTTCACGCGCGCCGTGCCGACCAGCCAGTGCATGTCCTGCCACATGCATCAGCCCAACTCCTTCGTCAACACCTACCTCGGCTACACGATGTGGGACTACGAATCGGACGCCGAACTGCTCTGGCCGAAGAAGCAGAAGTACCCGACCGAGGCGGAGAAGCGCGCCTCGCTGGATGCCAATCCCGAGGGCGCCGCGCCGCGCGGATTGTGGAGCGATGAGAAGTTCCTGGAGAACGTATCGAGTCTGAATTCGCAAGCGAAGAACACGCAGTTCGCCGACTACCACGGCCACGGCTGGAACTTCATGGCCGTCTACAAACGCGATCACAAAGGCAACCTGCTCGACGGCGACGGCAACATCGTTTCGTTTGACGATCCTTCGAAATTCAAGAAGGCCGTGCACCTGCAGGACATCCACCTCGAGAAGGGGATGCATTGCGCCGACTGCCACTTCTCGCAGGACGAACATGGCAACGGTCAGCTCTACGCCGAGTACGGCAACAACATCGAGATCGAGTGTCAGGACTGCCACGGCAACACGGACTCGTACACGAACCTGCGCACGTCCGGCCCCGCGGCGCCCGCGGGCGGGACCGACCTGCGCCTCGGCACGACGCCGTTCGGTCAGCGCCGCTTCATCTGGGTCAACGGCAAACTCTGCCAACGATCGATGCTGAATCCCGGTATGCAGTGGGAAGTGATTCAGGTCAAAGACAGCATCACGCCCGGCAACGCGCACTACAACGAGCGATCCGCGTACGCGAAGACAATCCAGCGTGACGGCGCGACATGGGGACCGTCATCCAGCGCGAATTTCGCGCACGCCGACTCAAAGATGACCTGCTACGCCTGCCACACGTCGTGGATGACGTCGTGCTCCGGCTGCCATCTCCCGCAGGAGCAGAATGCGAAGAGCGAGGTGCATCACTTTGAAGGCGGCGAAACGAGGAACTACGCGTCGTACAACCCGCAGGTGATTCGCACCGACGCCTTCATGCTCGGCGTCAACGGCACGACCAAGGGACATCGTCTCGCGCCGGTGCGTTCGTCGTCGGCGCTCGTGATCAGTTCGACGAACGCGCTTCGCGATCGCATCTACATTCAGCAGCCGCCGATTTCGTCGCCGGGATATTCGAGCCAGGCCTTCAACGCGCATGTGCCGCACACCGTCCGCTCGCGCGAAACGCAGGGATGTGGCAGTTGCCACGTCACGAAGGAGAACGACAACAACGCCTGGCTCGCGCAGCTGCTCTTGCAGGGGACGAACTTCGTCAACTTCATCGGCCGCTACGCGTACGTCGCCGAAGGGAAGAGTGGATTCGAAGGCATCTGCGTCACCGAGTGGGACGAGCCGCAGACGGTCATCGGCTCGTCGCTGCACAAGATCGTCTATCCCGATTACTACGCGAAGCATCAAGCCAACAAGCTGGAACTGCAGACCGCGCACGAGCATCACGGCGACTCGCGCTCGCTGCAGATGCGCGGTGAGTTTCTCTACAGCGCGAACGGCGAGGAAGGTTTCACCGTCTACGACGTCGCCAACATCGACAACAAGGATTTCTCGGAGCGCATCGTGTCGCAGCCGGTCTCGCCGCTCGGCCAGCGCACGTTCGTGATAACCAAATTCGCCTCGGCCGTCGCGCTGCCGACGACGATGCCGATCGATCCGAATCGTCAAACGCAGTTCATTGCTGCGAACGAAGAACAGCCGATCCATCCGCTGTACAAGTACGCGTATGTGGCCGATCGTGAAGAAGGGCTGATCCTCATCGATGTCACGACGCTCGCCGACGCGAATCCGTCGAACAACTTCCTGACGCGCGCCGTGACGTTCAATCCCGGCGGTGCACTGAACGGCGCCCGATCGATATCTGTGGCCGGCCGGTGGGTCTTCATCGGTGCGGCGAACGGCGTCGTCATCGTCGACGTCGACAAGCCGCTCGCGCCGCGCATCGTCGCCACGATCGCCGAATTGAAAGACGCGACCGGCATCGCCGTGCAGTTCCGCTATGCCTTCGTGACGACGCGCGATGCATTGTCGAGCATCGACATCACGGATCCGAATCACCCGCGCATCGCCGGCCGCGTGGCCATCGCCGATGCACGCAGCGTCTACGTCGCGCGCACGTATGCGTACGTCGCCGCCGGCGCGAAGGGGATGGTTATCGTCGAAGTCGAACGTCCGGAGAAGCCTTCGCTCCTGCCGTGGAACGACGATGGTCCGCACGACGCGAACGATGCGAAAGTCGCGTCGACCAATGCATCAACGTTCGCGTACGTCGCCGACGGCAAGTACGGACTGAAAATCTACCAACTCCTTTCGCCGGAATGGACGCCGGGCTACGCCGGCTTCAGCCCGCAGCCCGCGCCGCGCCTCGTCGCCACCCGCCGCACGCATGGTCCCGCGCTCGCGGTGTCGAAGGGACTCGATCGCGATCGCGCGGTCGACGAAGGCGGCAATCAGGTGTCGATCTTCAACCGCATCGGCGCGCGCCCGATGACGCTCCCCGAGATGCAGCGGCTCTACCTCCGCAACGGAACGCTCTACACCGTCAGCGAGACGCCGACGACGAAGCCGGTCCCGAGGTGATGACGATGAAACGAATGACGATCGTTTTTCTGCTGATGGCTGTCGGCGCTGCCGCGCAGCAACGCGGCCACTACGAAGGCGTCGCCTCGTGCGTCAACTCCGGCTGCCATGGCTCGACGCAGCCGCTCAACACCACCCGCATCCTGCAGAACGAGTACTACACGTGGCTGAGTAGCGATCGTCACGCACATGCCTACAACGTCCTTTTCAACGACCGCTCCGCGCGCGTCGCCCGCAACATGCGCCTCAAAGGGAAGGCGTATCAGGAAGCTGTCTGCCTCGATTGCCAT
>DASYJY010000127.1:0-10686 GCA_035995985.1 Thermoanaerobaculia bacterium
GGAGACGGAGCTCGTCGAAATCCGGCAGCAGATCGTGATTCTCAACGACAGGATCGCCGCGCTGGAAACGAGACACTGAACCGATGGAAACAGTAGAACTGCTGCGGAATCTGAGATTGTGCGCGACGAAATCACGCCCGCCATCGAGCCACAGATGAACGCTCACTTCGATCGGCTCGAAACGCGGTTCCATGACTTGTTCGCGCGGCTCGATCGGTATCAATCGGCACTCATTGCACTCCGCGCCGACTTCGATCGCGTCGGAGCCGCGTTGTCAACTCAACAGCCGCCACCTGCGCCCAGGTATTTCTCCGCGTCAATGCGGGCAAAGCCGGAGGCAATCAAGGCTGTCGGCCCGGCCTACGACATCCAGTTCACGCCGGCTTCTTTGTTCCACTTCGTGGTCATCTTTTTCGACTTCGTCCAGAACTCGATCGAGCCGCGGCCGGTAATGTCGCCCACGCCGAACTTCGAATCGTTCCAGCCGCCGAAACTGAACGGCTCGCGCGGCACCGGCACGCCGACGTTCACGCCCACCATGCCCGCGCTGGCGTTCTCCATCACGTAGCGCGCCACGCCGCCGCTCTCCGTGAAGACGCTGGCCGCGTTGCCGTACGCCGACTTCTGCTGAACGCCCACGGCCTCGGCCACATCCTTCGCGCGGATGATCACCATCACCGGTCCGAACACTTCTTCCTGCGCGATGCGCATGTCCGGCGTCACGTTGTCGATCAGCGTCGGGCCGACGTAGTAACCGTTCTCTTTCCCCTTCACCTTGTATCCGCGCCCATCGACGAGGATCTTCGCGCCCATCTTCTCGGCTTCGGTGATGTACGCCTCGATGCGCTCCTTCGCCGCGGCGGAAATGACCGGACCGATGTGCGTTCCAGGCACCATCGACATCACGATGTCCACCATCCGCTCGATGATGTGATCGCTCTTGCCGACCGCCATCATCACCGACGCCGCCATGCAGCGCTGACCGGCGCAGCCGGACATCGATGCGACGACATTCGATGAAGTCATTTCCGGATCGGCGTCCGGCATCACGATGAGGTGATTCTTCGCGCCGCCGAGAGCCAGAACGCGTTTGAAGTTCGATGTGCCGCGGCGATAGACGATCTTCGCGACCTTCGTCGAGCCGACGAAACTGATGCCTTCGATGCCGGGATCGTCGCAGATCGCTTCGACCGTCTCCTGGCCGCCGTGAACGATGTTGAGAACGCCGTCCGGCAACCCCGCTTCGCGCAGCAGTTCGGCGATGCGTCCCGACGACAGCGGCACCAGCTCGCTCGGCTTGAGGATCATGCAATTGCCGAGGGCGATGGCGTTCGGGATGGTCCAGTTGGGAACCATGTTCGGGAAGTTGAAGGGCGTGATCGACGCCACCACGCCGACGGGGAAATGCTCGACGCGGCATTCCACGCCGCGCGAAACTTCCAGCACCTCGCCCGCCGTGATTTGCGGCAGCGAACAGGCGAACTCGCAAAGCTCGGCCGACTTCAACACCTCCGCGCGCGCCTCGCTGTCGATCTTGCCGTTCTCCTCGGTGACCAGCCGCGCCAGCTCATCGATGTTCTGCTCGAGCAGCGCCTTGAACCGATAGAACACCTGCACTCGCTCCTTGATCGGCGTCTGCGACCACCCCGGAAACGCCGCCTTCGCTGCCTGCACGGCGCGATCGACATCCGCCCCCCCCGACAACGGTACGCGCGAGATCACGCTCCCCTCGGCAGGATTGAAGACATCGAGATATCGATCCGCATCGTGCTCGACGAACGTGCCGCCGATGTAGTTGCGAATGTCGGGGTAACGGGTGGTTTCAATCGCTGACATGAGGCGCCTCCTGAGTGTTGTGACGGGAACTTTATCCGTCTGCTGCGAGGAATGAAATTGAACCTCCAGCGATGCCGCGCTATTCGCTTCACCCTTTCGTACGCTTCATCACGCACGTTGCTTCGCCGTGGTCGTGGAAGGGCATGAAGAGGAGGGCCAGGCCGCGCTCGTCGAATTCGGAGGAGATCGTGAGCATGTCGTGCTCGGGCGAGAGGCGGAGGGTGAGCGTTCGCGTGCGGCTGGAGGCGCCGGCCAGGATCGCGGCGCCCATTTTCTGTGGCGACCACGACATGGAGACGCTGTCCTCGGTCCAGCTCAGATCATTTTCGAGGATGGCGTCGTGAACCTTGCCGCCGTCGCCGGTCGCGTGCAGCTCGATGCGGCAGCCGGGCTGGGTGATCGTCAGTGCTTCGACCTTGTTGAGCACGGCGCCTTCGCCGAACACGAATGCCGTCGATCCGGTGCCCTGCCGCGTCGGCTGGCCGGTCAGTTTGTACGTGCCGGAGAGGTCGATGCAGGTCGGCACCGACTGCCGCGACGCGCACGTGAGGACGGCCGCAGCGAGTAGTGCCGTGACGATCCGCATTGCGCGCATGATACGCCGCCGTACTTGACCGACTGCCGCACCGACCCCATCATTCGCGGCACATGTCCGTGATGCGTCGGCTGTTCGCTACCAAATCGCTCGACGAGCTCGTTGCCGGAACGCAGGAAGAAGGGCACCAGCTCAAAAAAACGCTCGGGCCGTGGAATCTCATCGCCCTCGGTATCGGTGCCATCATCGGCGCAGGTATCTTTGCCACGATCGGCACGGCCGCGGCGGGCGATGCCCATCGGCCAGGTGCGGGTCCGGCTCTCATGCTCTCGTTCGTCCTCACGGCGATCGTGTGCGGGTTCTCGGCTCTCTGCTACGCCGAGTTCGCGTCGATGGTGCCGGTCGCCGGCAGCGCGTACACGTACTCCTACGCCACGCTCGGCGAGTTGATCGCATGGATCATCGGCTGGGATCTGATCATCGAGTACGCCATCGGCAACGTTGCAGTGGCCATCTCCTGGGCCAACTACATGAACACGTTGTTGGAGGGGTTCGGCGTAAAGCTGCCTCCATGGATGACGATTGACTACACGACGGCTGCGGCGAAGATGCCGCAACTCGTCGCGGCGGCGCCGCACATCCTGGGCATTCCGATCGTTTTCAACATTCTGGCCGGTGTCATCGTCGCGGCCATCACCGTGGTGCTGGTGTGGGGGATTCGCGAGTCCGCCAACTTCAACTTCGGGATGGTCGCAATCAAGCTGGTCGTCCTCGGATTTTTTGTCCTGGTCAGCTTCAAGTTCGTGAAGCCGGCACACTGGCATCCCTTCGCGCCCAACGGGGTGCATGGCGTGATCACCGGCGCGGCCATCGTCTTCTTCGCCTACATCGGCTTCGACGCTGTATCGACCACGGCGGAGGAAGCGAAGAATCCGAAACGCGACATGCCGATCGGGATCATCGGATCACTGATCATCTGCACAATCATCTACGCGATCATCGCCGCCGTTTTCACCGGGATGATTCCGTACTCGGATCTCGTCAAGAAGCTTTCCAGTGAACAGGCCGAGCCGCTGACCATGGCCATGAAGTACGCGACGATGCCAAACTGGATGGTGGGCGTGGTCGCTTTCGGTTCCGTGGTCGCGCACACCGCCGTGCTCCTGGTTTTCCAACTCGGACAGCCGCGAATCTTCTTCGCGATGTCGCGCGATGGTCTGCTTCCGCCGTTCTTCGCTCGCGTTCATCCGAAGTACCGCACACCGCATGTCGGTACGATCATCACCGGAGTTGGAGTCGGGGTCACGGCGATGTTCACGTCGCTCGACGCGATGGTCGATCTGACCAATATCGGGACCCTCTTTGCATTCATCCTGGTCTGTTTCGGCATCATGATTCTTCGCATTAAGGATCCTGATCGTCCGCGCACATTCCGCGTGCCTGGCGGGCCATATCTGCTGCCGTTGCTTGGCGTCGCTTCCTGTATTGGGCTGGCGATTTATCTGCCGCCGTCGTCGTGGTGGCGTTTCGTAAAGTGGTTCCTCGCAGGCATCGTTTTCTACGCTGCGTACGGCTACCGCCACAGCCGCCTGAAGAATCGCGGCAGCGGCCAGGGACCGCAGAGCGGCCTGTTCACCCGCGACTTCAACCCCGAGCAACAGTTGCCGAGGAAGGATGTGGAGTAGCGCGGCTTCGCAAGGGTGACGGTTTCACGCGGAGGCGCGGAGGTCTCTGCCTTTCTCCGCGTCTCCGCGTCTCCGCGTGAAAACCCCATGACTCGCACCCGCCTGCTGATCGGCGCCGTCATCGGCGCGCTGCTCGTATTCGCAATCGCGCCGCATTGCACCGGATGGTTTTCCGTTCCGACCGGCGGAATTGGCGCGGTCACCGTTGCAAAGTATCCGAAAGGGTTCGACTACTTCGTCGTCATCGTGCTGACGGTGGCGAGCGCGATTGGCGCGCTTCTGTTCGCGCGGCGGCCAATCCCGGTCACCCCGGGACGGCCGAACCGGATCGCGATCCGGGTCGCAACCGCGATCGTCTTCGTGACGATGTTCCTCATTCACGATCATCCCTACGTCTTCATGGACATGTTCCATGAGGGCGAGCACCTGACGCCGGCGTCGGTGATGCTCGACGGCGGGCGGCCGTACGGCGACGTCTTTTTTCTCCACGGATTCGCGACCGATGGCGGTCTCGATGCTCTGGTCCTCGGCGGCAAACCGTCGCCGAAGAAAACGCGGCGCATGGAGTCGGTGCTCGACGCGGCGGCGTTGGCGATGCTGGTACCGGTCGCGGCTGAGGTGACCGCGACGACGGGCGGCTTCATCGCCGCGATCCTCCTGGCGCTTTGCGCGATTGGCGCAGGAGAAGTTCCGGTGTTCCCGTACTTTCGCTGGCTGCCGCTGCTGATCGCGGTTTGGGCGCTGCTTGCGTCTCGTCCGCGAAGGCGGTGGGCCTTGTACCTCGCAGCGATTGCGTCATCGCTCGGAATCCTGTGGAGTCTCGACGTCGGCATCTGCGCGGTTGCGGCGACCGCGATCGTGATCCTGATCTTCACCCGGCGCGTGACGCTGATTGCGATCGCGGCGATCGCGGCGCCGTTGTTCGTTCTACTGATCACGCGCGCCGATCTCCATCACTTCTTGCGCGATTCCTTCGTTCTCATTCCGCGGTCGATCGACGCCATCTGGTCGCTGCCGGCGAAGCCGATTCCGTCGCTTGCGCTGCTCGTACATCCGGGCGACCTGTGGGACTGGCTGGCATCGGAGTCGGCGCGCTATTACCTGCCGCCGCTGTTCTTCGGATTCCTGATCGCGCTCGCGATTCGGACGCGCGACATGCGCATCGCTATCGTCGCCACCTTCTCGATCATTCTGTTCCGCACCGCTGCGGGACGCTGCAGTTGGAGCCATACGCGATTCGCAATTCCGCTCCTCGGCATCGCCGTCGTTGCGTTCCTTTTCGAGCCGATGCTGCGGCGTCCGTGGCACGTGTGGCGCGCGATCGCCGTCGTGATCGTCTCGATCCTCGCGTTCCGGTACTTCGAAATCGCGGACAACGTGAAACTCGGCGCGAAGCTGCTGGCCGGATGGCCCGCGCGGCAGCATCACGACGGCCTCGTGCCGTATCCGATGGCGCGTGGACGCGGCATTTGCACATATCCGGAGAATGCCGCGGATCTGGCAGCGCTCAACGATCTCGCGCAACGTGCCGGACCGGGACCGATCTTCGATCTCTCCGGCGAGCGCGCTCTCTACTACTTTCTCGATCGCCGTCCCTCCACGCGCTGTCCGGACATCGCCATGCTCTCCAATCCGGAGCTGAGTGCCGAGGCGTTGCGCGAGTTGAACGCGCATCCTCCTGTGTTCGTCGTTCTTGAAGGCGCGAAGATCCAGGGCTCGCTCGACAGCATCGCCAACCGTGACCGCGTTCCGCCGATCGCCGCCTGGATCGACGCGCACTATCCCGTTCACGTCAGCGCGGGCAGATTTGTGGTCGCGTTCAGTAGATAGCTGCTTATCATTTGCTCGTGTCTGCCCCGGTCCTCCGAATCCTCCGGTTCCCCATCCACATTGCTGCGAACGGCGTCGGAATCGCGTGGCGTCTGATCCCGCGCCGGCGTCGCTTTGATGTGGCCAGGGCCGCCGCGGACGTGATCGCCCCGTTCCTTCGACTCCCGGCAATTGGCCATCTTCGAAGCGCGCAAATGATGGAGACACCGTCCGAAGTCGCGTTGCAGATGGTGCTTCGGACACTCGACCGCGTTGGCACCGCGTACGACCCGATCGTGCGCGTCCATGGTGCGGAGCCGTTCGCGATTGCGCGTGAAGCAGGCCGCGGGCTGCTGATGATCGGTCCGCATGCGGCGCTGAGCAAACTCGTTGTCCGCTACCTGTGCGATCAGGAGTACTCGCCGATCATCGTCGTGGCCGATTTGATGCGCTTCGGCGGGATGCAGCGCCCTCCGCGGCAAATCCTCACGTCACCAAATTTTCTGGTGCGCGTCAGAACGGAGCTTCGCGCAGGATCGATCGTCGGCGCCATGGCCGATCACGAACCTGACACGTCGCACCGAGCGTTCGAAGTGCAGACGCCGGCCGGCCCAGTGTTGTTGTCGGATGGCCTCATTCGCATCGCGCAAAAATGCGGCTCCGCGATCCTGTTCATCGCCAGTGCTCTCAGCGATGACGGCGTCGTGCACATCTACCTCGAGCCGCCGTCGCCATCCTCGCAATCCGTCGAATCGATCGCGAATGATTTTGCGGCGTTCGTGCAGTCGCACGTCGAACGCGTCCAACGCGCAATCCGGAATGAGATCGCGCCGCCCAACCACTGTTCGCTTCCGAACACCTCGGCGTGAAAGCGAACAAAAACGACGGTCGTAAATCGATTTAAGTCCTTTGTTTTCAGTCAACCTGCCGTGGCACCGCGCTTGGTTATGTAGCGGTCCAGCATGGATCGCAAAATCGCACAATCGGTTCGGACGAAGCGCATTGCTCGGCGTGTGATCGTTTCGGTAGTTGCTCTTGCGGCGCTCATTTTCTGCGTCGCGGCCACCGTCAGTTGGCTGCGTCCCTCGGTGCGCCGGTCTGATCTGCAGATCGCGCGGGTTGAACGCGGGACCGTCGATGCCACTATCCAGGCTTCCGGGACTGTCGTCCCCGAGGTCGAGACGGTCATCTCCAGTCCGGTGGAGGCGCGGGCGTTACGGATTCAGCATCGCGCGGGCGATCGGCTTCACGCTGGTGATGCCATCCTCACGCTCGACACCTCGGCCACGAAACTCGACCTCGACAAGTTGAACGACGCCGTCGCGCAGAAGGAGAGCGCGCTGGCGCAGGCACGGTTGAAAGCGGAGGAGCAGATCGCGGCGGCTGGCGCGGCGCTGGAGCAGAAGCAGCTCGACTCCGACATCCTCAAGCTGAAGGCGTCGCAGAACACGCGCATGCATGCCGAGGGGTTGGTTTCGGCGCAGGACGAGCTCGTGGCGGTGACGGCGAAGAAGAAGAGCGACATCGAAATCGCGCAGCTTCGCGACGCCATGGGACGCACCAAGCGGACGGCCGACGCGCAGATCGCGGCGGCGCAACTCGACCTGCGCACGGCGCAGAAGGAGCGCGATCAGTCGGAGCGGCAGCTCAATCTGGCGATGACGCGCAGCGATCAGGATGGCGTGCTGACCTGGGTGCTGCCGGAAGTCGGCGCGACCGTTCGCAAAGGCGACGTCATCGCGCGCGTGGCGGACCTTTCCGCGTACCGCGTCGTGGCCACGATTTCCGACGTACACGCGTCGAAACTCGCTGCCGGGATGCGCGCGCACGTGAAGCTCGACGACACGACCACGATCGACGGCACCATCTCCGGCATCGATCCGCGCATCGAGAACGGCATCGCCAGGTTCTACGTCACGCTCGATCAGCGCGCGCATCCGCGGCTGCGCAACAACTTGCGCGTCGACGTCCTCCCGGTCCTCAGCAGTCACGGCAACGTGTTGCGTGTGCGCCGCGGCGCGCTGGGGCAGGGCGAGCGCGAAGAGGTCTTCGTCGTGCGCGGCAACGTGCTGGTGCGCACGCTCGTGCGCTGGGGTCTGGCGGGCGATGAACTGATTCAACCGATCGACGGCCTGCGCGAAGGCGACCAGGTCGTCATCTCGAACATGAGTGAGTACCAGGGTCTGAAGGAATTGCGGCTGAAGTAACGGACAAGGAGAAACCATGATCACACTGAACAACATCGACAAGGTTTACCGGACGGAGCGCGTCGAGACGCTCGCGTTGCAGAACATCAACCTCGACATCGCGGACGGCGAGTTCGTTTCGATCATGGGACCGTCGGGCTGCGGGAAGTCGACGCTGCTGAACCTGATCGGCCTCCTCGACAAGCCGACGAAAGGCAGGCTGCTGCTCGACGGAACGCACATCAACGGCGCGGGCGACCGTTCGCTGGCGAAGATGCGCAACGAGAAGCTCGGCTTCGTGTTTCAGAGCTTCCATCTCGTGCCCGATCTCACGGTGCTCGACAACGTGGAGATCCCGCTGCTGTATCGCAAGATGGCCGCGGGCGAGCGGAAGAAGCTGGCGCTGGCGGCGCTCGATCGGGTCGGACTTTCGTCGCGCGTGCATCACTTTCCGACGCAGCTGTCCGGCGGGCAGCAGCAGCGCGTGGCGATCGCCCGCGCCATCGTCGGTAAGCCGCGCATCGTGCTCGCTGACGAGCCGACCGGCAATCTCGACTCCGCCATGGGCGACGAGATCATGGGCATCCTCCAGGAGCTGAACGAGAACGACGGCACGACCGTCGTCATGGTCACGCACGACGACCGCTTCGCGCAGCAGACCGGCCGCACGATCCGCCTCTTCGACGGACGGCAGGTGGCGTGACATGAATATCGCCAACCTCAAACTCGCATTTCGCGTGCTGGCGCGGCGCAAGGTCTTCACCGCCATCTCGCTGGTCGGCATCACGCTGACGCTGGTCGTGCTGATGGTGGCCACGGCCATCCTCGACAACGTCTTCGCGCCGGGGAAGCCGGAATCGCAGCTCGACCGAATGCTCTTCGTGAGCGTGGTCGGCCGTTACAGCAAAGAGATGAGTCAGACTAGTCCGCCGGGGTACGGTTTCCTGCAAAAAACCATTCGCGATCTGCCGGGTGCGGAGCGCGTCGCGTACTTCACGCAGCTGCGGACGGCGGTCATCTACTCCGGCACAGAACGGATCGAAACGCAGATGAAGCGCGTTACGCCGTCGTACTGGCAGATCCTCGACTTTCACTTCATCGAAGGCGCGCCGTTCACCCCCGCCGATGACGTCGCCGACCGGCCGGTCGCGGTCATCACCGACGCGCTTCGCGACAAAGTTCTCGGCAGCGGTCCGGCCGTTGGGCGGACGATCAACCTTGGCGGTCAGACGTATCGCGTGGCGGGCGTAGTCTCGCGGGTTCCGATCACGCGCCTGTCCGGATATGCCGAGCTGTGGGTGCCGATCGGCGTGGTCACGGCGGAGGTGCAGCGCGCCACCACGGGCGAGTTCAACGGCATCGTTCTCGCGCATAGCCGCGGTGACTTCGCGGCGCTCAAACGCGAGTTCAACACGCGCCTGGCCCGCTACGAGAGTGCTGACGGCGGCGGGGCCGGCATGGAGACACGGTCCGGCCTTGACACCGCGTTCGAGGCCACGGCCCGACCGCTGCTGAACAATCCGCCGAACGAGAGCGCGGCGCTGGTGTTGCGCACGATCTTCATCGTTCTCGCGCTCCTGTTCATGACGCTGCCGGCCCTGAACCTGGTCACGCTGAACCTCAGCCGGATTCTCGAGCGCGCGCCGGAGATCGGTGTTCGCAAGGCGTTCGGCGCGCCGAAGCGCACGTTGATCGCGCAGTTCGTGACTGAGAACGTGATCCTCACGCTCCTCGGTGGCGCGCTCGGATTCGTCTTCACGATCCTCGCGCTGACCGCGCTCAATCACACATCGCTCATCCCCGAGGCGCAGTTCAACGTGAATGCGCGCGTGTTCGGGTACGGCATGCTCATCGCGATTTTCTTCGGCGTCTTCTCCGGCTTTTATCCGGCCTGGAAAATGGCGCGGCTCAATCCTGTCGACGCTCTGCGCGGAGGTGCGCTGTGATTCGTCACCTGCTCAAGCTCGTATGGCGGCGCAAGCGCGCCAATGCGCTCCTGATCGTCGAGATCTTCTTCTCGTTTCTCGTTTTCTTCGCGGTGGTGACGTTCGGGACCTCGGCGATCCTGCGCTACAACAAGCCGCTGAATTTCGACTGGCACGATGTGCTCGTGCTGAACGTTGACATTCCATCTACGCGCGGTCTGCCACCGAAGGAAGCCAAGGGCGACAACGCCGCCGACATCGCTTCGCTCGAGCGGCTGATGCGCGAGATCGCGGCCATGCCGCAGGTCGTGGCCATCGGCGGCTCGCACACGCCGCCGTACTCGATGTCGTCCATGGAAGGCTCCTGGAAGATCCACGGCAAGAAGGTGCGCGTGACGTTCGATCACGTCACCGACGGCTACGCGAAGGCCATGAACATTCCCATCGTGCGTGGACGCTGGTTCAAACCGGAGGATGACGCGCTCGGGTTCGTGCCCGTGGTCATCGATTCCGATCTGGCCAACGCGCTTTTTGGCGACAAAGAGCCACTCGGACAGAAATTCGATGAAGAAAGCGACCGCGAGATGCGCGTCGTCGGAATCACCGCGCCGTTCCGGAAGAACGGGGAGTTCACCGGCGACCACGTCAACATGGCCTTCGAGCGCATTTCGCTCCTGCAGAAAAACGTCAACGCGCCTGCGGAGATCATC
>DASYJY010000128.1:0-61311 GCA_035995985.1 Thermoanaerobaculia bacterium
GAGAGTGAGACGCAGGTCTTCGAGACCGCCAAGCGCGTCGCCCGGGCCGGTGCGCGCGTCCTTCGCGGAGGCGCGTACAAGCCACGCACGTCCCCGTACGCGTTTCAGGGAATGGGAATCGACGGGCTCAAGATCCTGCGCGCGGCGGGCGACGAGTTCGGCATGGCCACGATCTCCGAGGTGATGGAGATCGGTCAGATCGAATCGATGCTGGAGTATGTGGACATCCTGCAGGTCGGCGCGCGCAACATGCAGAACTACAACCTGCTGTCGGCGCTCGGCCAGATCCGCAAGCCGATCCTGCTGAAGCGCGGCATGTCCGCCACGATCCAGGAGTGGCTGCTGGCCTCGGAGTACATCCTTTCCGGCGGCAACTACGACGTGATCCTCTGCGAGCGCGGCATCCGCACGTTCGAAACGTACACGCGCAACACGCTCGACATCTCCGCGATCCCGGTCATCAACAAACTCTCGCACCTTCCGATCATCGCCGACCCATCGCACGCGGTCGGACGCCGCGACAAGGTCATGCCGCTCGCACGCGCCATCGTCGCCGCCGGCGCGGACGGCGTGCTGATCGAAGTGCATCACGAGCCGGAAAAGGCGGTCTGCGACGGGCCGCAATCGTTGTATCCCGATCAGTTCGCGCGATTGATGGACGAGCTGCGGATCATCGTCCCGGCGGTGGGGCGGACGTTGTGATCCGCAGATGACGCAGATGGACACAGATACAATCGCGCGTCATGAAACGGATCGTTATTCTCGCTCTGCTCGTCGCGACTTCCGCGTCCGCTGCGCCGCCGCCGCTCGATGCGAAGACGAAGCAGCTTGCGTTCGATATTTACAAGCAACTCGTCGAGATCAACACCACGAACTCTGTCGGCAATAACACGACTGCCGCTGAGGCGATGGCGGCGCGGCTGAAGGCGGCGGGGTTTCCGGCGGCTGATGTTCGCGTGTTGACGCCGGCCAATCCGAAGAAAGGCAATCTCGTCGCGCGGCTGCACGGAACGGGGAAGGAAAAGCCGCTGCTGCTGCTCGCGCATCTCGACGTCGTCGAAGCGAAGCGGGACGACTGGTCGATGGATCCGTTCGTTTTCACCGAGCAGGACGGCTACTACTACGGCCGCGGTACGAGTGACGACAAGGCCATGGCGTCGATCTGGATCGCGACGCTCATTCGTCTGAAGCAGGAAGGCTTCGTTCCCAATCGCGACACCATCGTCGCTCTCACCTCGGACGAAGAAACCGGCGGCGAGTTCAACGGCGTCGATTGGCTGCTCAAGCAGCACCGCGATCTGATCGATGCCGCATTCGCGTTGAACGAAGGCGGCTCGGGGCGATTGAAGGACGGACGCCGTCTCTACAACGGCGTCGGCGCGAGCGAGAAGGTTTACGTGACGTTCGGACTGGAGACGCGCAACAAAGGCGGACACAGTTCCGCACCGCGCAAGGACAACGCCATCTATCAACTTGCGAATGGACTGGTGCATCTCGAAAAGTTCGAGTTCCCGGTCGTGCTCAACGAAGTGACACGGACGTACTTCGAGCGGATGTCGAAGATCGAAGAGGGGCAGACGGCGGCGGACATGAAGGCTGTCGCGAATGGCGATGCCGCCGCGGCGGCGCGCCTCTCCGAAACGCCGGCGTACAACAACCAGTTGCGCACGACCTGCGTGGCCACGCGGCTCGAGGGCGGGCACGCCGATAACGCGCTGCCGCAGATGGCCAAGGCCACCGTCAATTGCCGCGTGCTGCCGGGCGAATCGGCGGATGCGGTGCGCGACACGATCGCGAACGTCCTCAACGATCCGGGCATCGAGATCACATGGATCGATAAGCCGAAGCCGAGCGCGCCGTCGCCGCTGACGCCGTCGGTGATGAAGCCGATCGCCGACGTCACCAACGAGTTCTGGCCCGGCACTCCGGTGATGCCGCTGATGGCAGCCGGCGCCAGCGACGGACTCTATCTGCGCAACGCCGGCATCCCGACGTACGGCGTCTCGGGCCTCTTCGGCGAGTTGACCGACAGCCGCGCGCACGGCAAGGACGAACGGGTGCGCATCGACTCGTTCTACGACAGCGTGCAATTCCTCTACGTCCTCGTGAAGCGGCTGGCGTCGTGAAGCAACGGATCGCGTTCGCGGCGTGCATTTTTCTTGCTGGATGCGGCGGCAACGCTCCTCCACCGGCGCCCGCTCCCGAGCGGCGTCCGATGGCGCCCGCGCCTGCACCTGCGTCAGTCGAGGAGCAAGCCACAGGAACGGTCCGCGTCAACGCCAGCACGCTGAACATCCGCGCGGATGCCTCGACCTCGGCGGAAATCGTCGGACACGCGCGGCGCGGCGAGCGGCTGACGGTCGTCGGCGACTCCGGCTCCTGGCTCCGCGTGAAGCTGAACGACGGCACGACCGGATGGGTGGCGTCGCAACTCGTCGTGCGCGAAGGCGCCGCCGCGCGGCCGCGGCGCGGAGGCTGTCCGCCGGACGGCAACTACTCCTTCATCAGCGCGCCGAAACCGTCCTTCTTTGAGAAGGGACCGCACGGCATGGTCGTCATCGAAGCAAGCGTCGATGCGCGCGGCACCGTGACCTCGACGCGCGTCGTCTCGAACGATACGAAAGACGATTCGCTTGCGGCGATCGCCGAGCGCGAGGTGCGCGACGCGCGCTTCGCGCCGCCGATCCGCAACTGCATTCCGCGGGCGTTCTTCTTCACGTACAAGCGCGCGTTCTGAGCGCGAAAAAAGCCGCGGCCGGAAATCCGGCCGCGGCTTGCGAGGAAGTTGCGAGTAATTGCTAGTGGCCGACTGCGTGCCCGCGTGACTGGCTAACCGTCACGGTGACGGTGCCGTGCGCGGCGTTGCCGCTCGCATCGGTTGTTTCGATCGTGATCGTGTAGACCCGATCGCTGCCACCCGCGCGCTCGGAACGGACGTTCGCCGTCAGCGGTCCGGTGATCTCCCAATCCGTCGACGTGTTGCCGTCGCCGTTTCCGTTCATGGGCTGGTTGGACGAGATCGAAATGATGTGCGAGGTCGGATGCGGATCAACGAGATCGGAGGCGATGACGGTCACCGTGACCGCAACCATCTTGTGATTCGGCGGCCAGAGGCTGCTCGGATTGGCTGTAATCGAGACGATCGTCGGCGGCGTCGTGTCGCGAACCGTAACCGTGAATGAGCCATGCGCCGTGTTGTTGTGCGTGTCCGTGGCGGTGCACTGCACGGTCGTCGTTCCGAGCGGGAACGTCGAACCGGAAGCGTGATCGCAGGTCACGGGACGCGAGCCATCGACGAGATCGTTCGCGGTCGCGCTGTACGTCACGGCGGCGCCGCTGGGGCCCGTTGCTTCGGCAGTGATGTTGGCCGGCAGCGAAAGCGCCGGCGGCGTCGTGTCGACGACGGTCACGGTGAAACTGCCGCTCGTCGAACCGGTTGAAGCCGTCGCGGTGCAGTTGACGGTGGTCGTGCCGAGGGCGAACGTCGAACCGGATGCCGGCGTGCAAACGATTGTGGCGTTGTCGGTAGCAGTGACTGCGTACGAAACTGCCGCGCCGGCGCTGCTGGTCGCTTCGGCGGTGATTGGCGCGGGCAACGTGAGCACCGGGCCGTTCGACACTGTGACGTTGAACGAGCCGAAACCGGCATTCCCCTGCGAATCGTACGCAACGCAGTTGACGGTCGTTGTGCCGAGGTCGAATGTCGCACCGGAGTGTGGCGAGCAGGTCACCGTCACGGATCCGTCGATGACGTCGGTGGCGGACACGCTGAAGGTAACGACCGGATTGCCCGTGACGATGTCCGCCGGTACCGTGACGGTCGGAGCGCCGCTGTCATATACGAAGACCGGGAAGCTGCCCGAGGCGCTTCCGAAGCTGTCCGTGGCCGTGCAGTGAACGATCGTCTCGCCGATCGGATAGAGATCGCCTGAATTGTGATCGCAGGTGATGACTGGTGCGGGGTCGACGAAACTTGTGCCGCTGACGAAGAAGGTGACGTTCGCACCCGAGGCGCTGGTGGCTGCGGCAAAGACGTTTTCCGGTATCGCGAGCAGCGGATTCTGTTCGATCGGCCGGGCGACGACGTCGTAGAAGACAGGACCGATCAAGCGGTCGCCCGTGTCATCGTGCGCGATGACCGTCACCGAGTAGTGGCCCTCGACGAGCAGCGTTTCATCGGGGATGGCGACGAAGATCGTGTCGTTCGTCGTGGCCGGTGTACGGGAGCCGCCACCGATGTCCCGGGTGAACGTCCCGGCGGGACCATCGAAGACGAGTTGGGTACTCAAAAAAATGTTGGAGGAATCGGGGGCGCCGTAAAAATCGCCAAACAGATCGACTCCGTGGATCGTCGCACTCTGCTCGAACTCGAACGAGTAATAGGACGTGGGTCCAAATGAGCTGATCTGCGCAAATGCGGCGGGAACCAGAATAAAAAGACACAGCAACCCCAAGGCTGCACGTTTCATGATGGACCTCCAGTTTTTCGGACGGGGAATTATGCGCTCCATCCGGCATCGATGTACAGCAACCGTTGGACGGAAAGTTATTCGTAACGGAGCGCTTCGATCGGATGGAGGGAGGCCGCTTTCCAGGCCGGATACGATCCGAAGCCGATGCCGATGGCGGAGCAGACCACCAGGCCCGTGATCGCCCAGAACCAGGGGAAGACCATGTTCATGCTGAAGGCCAGAGCGATGCCGTTGCCGCCCAGAACGCCGGTCAGGATTCCGGCCAGCCCGCCCAGCTCGGAAAGGAGCACGGCCTCGATCAGAAACTGTTTGATGATGTCGTACTTGCGCGCGCCGATCGCTTTGCGCACACCGATCTCGCGCGTTCGCTCGGTGACGCTGACCAGCATGATGTTCATGATGCCGATGCCGGCCGCCAGGAGCGCGATCACGCTCACCACGAACGCGCCCGCGCGCACGGTGTCCGCCACCTGCGCGAATGCGGAGACGAGCGTGTCGTTCGAGTAGATCGCGAAATCGTCGTCCTGCCCGAGCTTCAATCCGCGCGCGGCGCGCATGGCACCGATCGCTTTATCGAGCGTGTCGTTGTACGTCGCTTGCGACGTCGACTGAATGGCCAGATTGATCGTGCGATGTTCGTGGCCGAAGTCGGAGAAGAACTTCGTGATCGGCACGAGCACGAGCTCATCCTGCGAGTTGCCGAACGAGGAGCCCTTCTCGTCGAGGACGCCGATGATCGTGTACGGCTTCGAGTTGACCTTGATCGTTTTGCCGAGCGCGGTCTGACTGGGGAAGAGTTTTTTTTGTATCGACGCGCCGACGACGGTAACCGCGCGTCCGAGATCGACGTCATCCGGCGAGATGTTGCGGCCGTAGGCGATGGTGTAGCTGTTCGCGGCCAGGAAGTATTCGTTCGTCCCGACCAGCGTCCGCCCCTGCAGTGTGACGTTGCCGTAGCTCACCGGTTTGCCGCCGTCAAAGCACTTGAGCGCGATCGCGTTCGCTTGTCCTTCCATCAGCCGCTTGAACTCTGTGGCCTGTGCGAGTGAGATATCGCGGCGGTTGGCGAACTTCTCCTCCGGATCGCGCGTGTTCATGACCGGGTACTTGGCGAACTGAAAGATGTTGCTGCCGAGGAAGCTGAGGCCGGACTCGATGGAGCCCTGAATGACGCTGAGCGCCGTCATCACGCCGATGACCGAGAAGACGCCGATGGCCACGCCGAGCATCGTCAGCGCGGAGCGAAGCCTGTTCGTTCGCAACGAACCGAGAGCCATGCGGAAGATTTCAGTGAAGAACACTTACTCATACCTCAGCGCTTCGATTGGATCCAGCCGCGATGCCGATAACGCCGGTGCGAAGCCGGAGAAGATGCCGGTAAAGGTCGACACGATCATTCCGGTGATGACCAGGCCCGCCGAGAACTGCATTGGAAACGATGGGAACGCCGCGGCGACGCCGGTCGTCATCAGAAACGAGAGAGCCAGACCAGCGCCTCCGCCGATCAGGCAGATGCAGACCGCTTCGACGAGGAACTGCAGCAGGATCGTGCGACGCCGCGCGCCGACCGCTTTGCGCGTGCCGATCTCGCGCGTGCGTTCCTTCACGCTGACGTACGTGATGTTCATGATGCCGATGGCGCCGACGAAGAGCGCCAGTCCGGTCACGAACAGTCCGGCGATGGCGATGCCGGCCTTGACCGGCTCGATCGTGCTGCGCAGCCCTTCCTGGGCGTTGATTTCGAAATCGTCCTTTTGCTCGGGACGCAGACCGCGCACGCGGCGCATGTCGCCGGTCAGTTCGTCGCGCGCGGCTGCGAGGCGATTCTTGTCCTTCACCTTCACGCGGATCGACGTATCGAGCCGCGCGCTGAACGTCTTCATGAATGCCGACATCGGCATGACCACCTGCGTGTCGAAACTGAACAGGCCGAGGAACGTGCCCATCTTGGCGTAGACGCCGATGACGCGGAACGGATTGCCGCCGATCATCACCGTCTTCTCGAGCGCCGACTGCTTCGGGAACAGCGCATCTGCGACGTCGTAGCCAAGGATGCAGACATTGCGCGCGCCGCGCGACTCGATGGCCGTCAGGAAACGTCCTTCCTTGAACTGCGCCGTCGACGTCACCGGAAACTCGTCCGTCGTCCCCTGCGTGAAGACACCATTGACCTGATTGTCGCCGTACTTGACGCTCTGATTGGTGTTCAGCGTCGGCACCGCGATCACCAACTGCGAATTCGGTGTCGCTGCGATCAGACGGTTCAATGCGTCGGCGTACTGCGGTTCGATGCGGCGGCGATTGCGGTAGTTCCACCAGTCGTCGACGTTGTGCCACGGCCACTTCTCGACATAGAGGATGTCGTCGCCGATCACGCTGAGACTGCGCTCGAAGCCGATCTCGATCCCGCTGATTGCCGATCCCATCAACGTCACGGCGATGATGCCGATGATCACGCCGAGCGCCGTCAGGATCGAGCGCATTTTGTGCGCGCGGATCTGGCTGAACGCGATCCGGAAACTTTCGGTGAGCTCGATGGTGATGTCTTTCATCGCAACCTCGGGTTTACGTCTTCGCCTTCTCGATCGTGACCTTCGCTCCGTCCTTCAGCTTGCGGCTGATGACGGTGTAGCTGCCGGAGACGACTTCGTCACCCGGCTTGATGCCGTTCTTGATCTCGATGAACGTCGTGTCGGCGATGCCGGTCTCGACTTTCTGCATGCGCACGACCTCGCCGTTCTTGATGAAGACGACGCGTTCCAGTTTGTCGCGCTGCTCGCGCTCTTTCTGTTTCTCCAGCGTCTGATTCGAAACCTCGGCTTTGTTGTCGTCGTCCTTGGTCACGCTCTGCGCAGTCTGTTTCTCGCGCTCCTCGGGCGACAGCTTGCTATCCGTGCTGCGCACCGTGACGCTCTGGATCGGCACCGCGATCGCGTTCTGCACCGTGGCCGTTTCGATGTCGGAGGTCGTACTCATGCCCGGCCGGAGACGCACCGATTTGTCGACCACGCTGATCTTCACTTCGAAATTCGTGACCTGCTCCTGCGTCCCGCCATTGTTCGTCGTGGCCGTGCTGGCGATCTCGCGCACGACTCCCGGGATCTTGCGGTCGGGATAGGCATCGACGCTGATGCGCGCGACGTCGCCGACTTTCACGTTGACGATGTCGTTCTCATTGACGTTGACGCGCGCCTCCATGTTGCTGAGGTTCGCGATGCGCATCACTTCCGTGCCGGCGAATTGGCTGGTTCCGACCACGCGCTCGCCGAGGCGGCTGGTGAGTGAACTGATGGAGCCGTCGGTGGGGGCGACGATGGTCGTCTTCGACAGTGCCTGATTGATCTGCCGCAACGCACCCTCGGCACGCTGCACGTCGAACTGCGACGCGTTGAGCGCCGACTGCGCGATTTCGTAATTCGTCTGCGCTGTCTTGCGGTCGGCCTCGGGGATGAGCTTCGAAGCGAAGAGCGACTTGGCGCGCTGATAGTCCGCATCGGCTTTCGCGAGCTGCGACTTGTGCTGCGCAATCGCCGCCTGCGCGCCGCTCAGCGCGGCCTGCTGCTCTTCAACCTGCGCCCGGTACGTGTCCGGCTTGATGCGCAGCAGCAGATCGCCCTTGTGTACGATCTGCCCTTCCTTCACCGGCAGGTCGATGATCTCGCCCGACACCTCGGGGGAAATCTTGACTTCGATCTCCGGCTGGATCTTGCCGGTCGCCGTAACGAGCTGCGTAATGTTCTTCCGGAACGCCTTCTCGGTCGTGACCGGAATCGGCTTCTCCCGCTTCTTCGCCATGCCGGCTGCAACGGCAGCCACGGCGAGGACCAGGAGGATACCGATGATCCAGTACAACTTCTTGCGCGATTTCTTCGGCTTGGAGATTGATGAAAGAGGGCCAGCAGTCATGAGACGTTTCACTCCAGACGGGCGTCAACACAGCCCGGGGCATTGGGAATGTTAGATGTCAACGGATTTGGACCGCGAAAGTTGCAGCAGGGACCGGTTTGCGGCAACAGCGGAGTGGGAGGCTCGTATTCTTTCGCGCGGGTTCGCGAACGTAGGGGTTACCGAACCGCGCGCTTCCTGGGACGCGAGCCGCCGACTGCGAAAAGGTGTCCGCCCGATTGCGCGTAGACGCGTCCGTTTCCGTCGATGGCCAGCGGCGTGTACGCGGCTCCCAGCGGTCGGGCCAGCGCGATTTTGTCGAGGAGCACGCCGCCCTGACCGATTGCGTACAGGATCCCGTCCTCGGCATTCGCGTAGACGGTACCGTTCGCGTCGATCGCGGCGGCGTTGACGCACCACTCGAATCCGAACTCCTGGTCGGTGGTGATGGATGGATTGCGGTACTCCCATTCCTTCTTCAGGTTGGGATCGAGCTGGACGATGAACTCGCCGGGATCGGGACGGAGCGCGAAGCCGTAGAAGTTGTGCTTCGTCACGAGCGAGAACGTTCCGTTGTGCTGCCAGACCGCGGGCGTCGTGTCCCAGCCGAACGGGTATGCGCCGAGGTACGTTCCGGCGGCGGTGAAGTGCATCAGGTGGCCTTCGCTGTCGTTGTAGCCGGTGAACGCGCCGTAGACGATCGTTCCATCCGGCAACACGACGGGCGACGCGGTCGAAAAATCGGTGACGACGCCGGAGCCATCGAGATTGTCGGTCGGATCGACGCCCGTATGCGCGCCGGCGGAGCAGGTGCCGGCGGGGAGGAGGACGTCGCAGCCATCGTGGAAACGTTCGCGCAGCGTTTTGTCCCATTTCGGCGTGAGATCGGGATTGACGGCGACGAGGAATCCCCATCGTTCGTTCAGATGCGTGCGGGTGGCGATGTAGATCGTGCCGTCCGCGGCGACGGCGGGAGCAACGTTGAGGCCCGGCCGCTGCGAACCGCAGACCTTCGACGGCGCGACGGCATCGGGCGACGGCGGCAGGCGGAGTGTGCCGAAAGGAAACTGCGACCGGCATTGCGCGGTGGCATTCGGCGCATTCGACACCAGCGGCTGAAGCGGAACGGCCTTCGCCGTGCCGTCCGGCGTGACGCGAACCAGCCACGCGCCGGTAACGTCGCTGTTCCAGGGCGCGTCGAGATTCAGGCGGAAGGCGCCATAGATGATGTTACCGGACGAATCGGCCGTCGGTGGACCGGACATGAAGGTCGCGTAGTCGAGGCTTGCGAATGGATTGATCTGTGCGATCGTGGCGCCGGTTTCTCGATCGATCTTGAGGAGCGTCGCTCCGCCGCCAGGCAGATAAACGAAGCCGTTCGCTAGCACCGGCTGCATCGGTGGTTCCCAAGCGGCGTCGGGTACCGGCGCCCAGTCTGCTCCAGCCAACCATTTCTGGACGAGTTTGCCGTTCTCCCAGCGGAAGCGCTTTACACCCCAGGTGGGAATGCCTTGAAAGGGGCCGATGAACACCAGGTCTTTAAAGGCCATGAACACGTCGTCGCCGTCGAGGAGCGGAACGGCGTAGTGGATGAACAGCTCGCCCGAATTCGAATCGATCGCGGACTGCGCCAGCGGATCGTGAACGACGTCGGCCATGACATTGCGGAGTGGTTGCGCGATCACGTTCGAGTTGCCGGTATGCCTCGGATTGCCGCCGAACTGCGACCACTGCGCGTTCGCGGTGACCGTGGAGAGGGCGATCGTCAGCGCAAATAATCGATTGAGCATCGGCGCAAGCCTATGCGATTTCCGCACCTCAGGCCATGGCCGTTTTCGCGGACGCAGTGTCCTCGATCGAGGAGCAGCGTTGTCGCGCGCCACGCCGGCTTCTCTCGCGGAATCGGAATCGCGAACTGGCTCAGCCGTCGCATGCGCGAAGGCGTGTCGCAACATGAATCCATGAGGGAGACTCCAATGAAACGTCGCATCACCCACGCAGTCGCAGCGCTGTTTCTCGTGCTCGTCGCCGCGCCGCTGTTCGCCGTGCAGCGCAACGCCGTCGACGAAGTGATCCGCATGACGCGGGCCGGGGTGGCCGAAGACACCATCCTCGACTACCTGGAAAAGACGGACGCGCGCGTCATCGTCACCGGCGACGATGTCATCGCCATGACCGACGCGCATGTGTCGAAGGCAGTGATCAAGGCCGTCGTCGATGCCGCCGATTCGCGCCGCAGCAGCAACCGCGATTACCGCGACCGCAGCTACGTCGCGCCGCGCGTCGTCGTCGCCGCACCGTATTACTACGACCCGTACTACAACTACTACGATCCGTTCTGGTACCGCCCGAGCTTCTCGCTCGGCATCGGCTTCGGCGGGTTCGGATACCGCGGAGGCCACTTCGGTGGCGGATTCCGCGGTGGTCACGGCGGTCACGGCCGGCACTAGTCGATCAGCCGCCCTCGCGGCGGGTCAGTCGTTGCGCAATGGGTCATGTTTCCACCTGAGGAACATGGCCCATTGGCTTTTATATTGACCCTTATTCGATTTTGATTTCTAGTGTTTTCAATGAGTTACGGCGTTTTCAGTTACGGCACAGCCCGTGCTCATAGGAGGTGCTCAAGGAGAATCGGATTCTATGAAGAAAGTCTTGATCGTGCTCGCCTCTCTATCCCTCGTTGTGGGCTCCGCCTTCGCGCAGTCACCGCACCATGGTAATGAACTAAACCCCGCCGCTGGTGGAAACCAGCAGGGTGACAATCAGGGCAACAATGACGACGGTGCGTCCAACCGGGCTGCCGCAGCTGCAGGCAGCGGCCAGCTCCGGAACCATGGCGGTCCCGTCATGAACGGTGGCAAAGTCGTCTGTATCTTCTGGGGAAGCATCCCGTCCTCGTACACGTCGAACATGCAGGCCTTCCGCAGCAATTCGAACGGCATGGTCTCGCACATGGGCATGCTGACCCAGTACGGCGTCACGGAATCGACGCTGGTCGGCTCGCACGCCGACGTTTTCGATCCGACTCCGCCGTCGGCCGCGCGCGTCACGGACGTCATGGTTCAGCAGGAAGTGGCCCGCGTGGTCGGTTTCACTCCCGCTGACCTGAACACGGTGTACGAAGTATTCATCCCCAGCGGCTACTACTCCGATGATGGCACGGGCGCGACCTCCTGCGGCGGTCCGAACCTTCAGTACTGCGCATATCACAGCAGCGGCGACGGCAGCCATCTGAATGCGAATGCGAAGTATTCGATCGAACCCTGGCCGGGTTGCAGCGGCTGCTCGGCGTCCGGCTGGACGACGAACCAGAACGCGAACCACTTCATGGTTCACGAGACTCGCGAATCCCTCACCGATCCCTTTGGGACCGCTTGGTGGGATGCCGCCGGCTACGAAGCCGACGACAAGTGCGCATGGCAGGGCCTCTTCATCTCCAACGGCTACGGTTACCAGCCGGAGTACTCGAACTCTGCACGTAATTGCGTGCAATAGCCTCATCACAGATCTTCGATGAGCGAAAGCCCGGGCCGCGTGCCCGGGCTTTTTTTCACGCGGGGATTCTCGCGCAGACCGTTCTCATGTTGTTTACCCAATATTGAGCAAAGCCAACATATCCTCCCGCCCGAATGCTCTTCAGTGCCCTTCTCCTCGCCACTCTCATCTCAGTCACCGGTACCGTTGTTGATCCTTCGGGAGCGGCGGTAGCCGGAGCCACCGTCTCGATCCAGGGCTCATCGGCGACGACCGACAGCCTCGGACGCTTTCATTTCGACGCCGTCGCCCCCGGGCGTTCGCGGACAGAGGTCACTGCCGATTCGTTCAAACCGCTCCGCCGCGACGTCACCATCGCGGCCGGTATGGCGCCGCTGGTCTTGCAGCTCTCGCTGCCAACGGTCGAAGAAAGCGTCGACGTCACCGCGGACGACGTCCGGCCGACCGTCGATACCGCCGCCAATCTCGATACGACCACCGTCAGCGGATCGACGCTCGACCAGTTGCCGGTCTTCGATCAGGACCTCGTCGGTGCGCTGTCGCAGTTCCTCGATCCTGCCTCCGTTGCCACTGGGGGCGCGACGATCGTCGTCGATGGCGTGGAGATGAAGAGCGCCGGCGTGCCGAAGTCGGCGGTGCAGGAGATTTCGATCAACGATGATCCGTATTCGGCGGAATCGAGCCGGCCCGGCCGCGGACGGATCGAGATCATCACCAAGCCGGGATCGGGACATCTTCGCGGCGATCTCAACTTCACATTCCGCAACGCCGCGCTGGCGGCGCGCAACTACTTCGCCCCGGACAAACCGGCCGAGCAGCGGCAGGCGATGGAGGGAGTGCTCAGCGGTCCCGTGGCCAGCGAGCGCACCTCGTTCCTGTTGACGTTTTCGCGGCAGAACGATGACGCCGCCGCGGTCGTTCACGCGCTCACGCTCGCCGGTCCGCTCGACGAAACAGTGGGCGCGCCGTCGACGAATACAGAATTCATGGCCCGCGTCACACATGACTGGAACGAGAAGCATCGCGGCTCGCTGCAAGTGAATTGGAAGCGCTCGGCGAACCTGCTGCAAGGTGCGGGCGGCCTGGTCCTCCCGCAGGCCGGCGTGAACGCCTCGTCGCGCGAGGACGATCTCTTTTTCACCGTCCACTCGATCCTCACGCCGGAGCGTCTGAACCAGTTTCAACTGACGTTCGAGTTCAACCGTGAGCCATCGATCAGCGTCAGTGCGCTTCCGGGCATCGTTGTTCGCGACGCCTTCGTCGGCGGAGGGGCGCAGTCGACCATCCTGCGCACCGAGTCGGGCGGAAAGCTCAATGACATCGTCACGCTCTCGCACGGAAAGCACATCGTCAAATTCGGGATTCAGATCCCGAATCTGAATCGCCGCGTGTGGGACGACGACACGAATCAGGGCGGCACCTTCAGCTTCGCCACTCTGGCCGACTACGCCGCCGGCCATCCGTATGCGTACACGTTGCAAAAGGGGAGCGGCCACGTCTCGCTCTGGTGGCGTGAGTACGGCGCGTTCGTGCAGGACCAGATCCGACTGCGTCCCAACCTGCAGGCCTCGATCGGTCTGCGCTACGACTGGCAGGCTTTCTTCCACGACGCGAACAATTTCGCGCCGCGCGCGTCGCTGGCCTGGTCGCCGCGCAAGGACGGCAAGACGATCGTCCGCGCCGGAGCAGGCGTCTTTTACGATCGCTCAGGAGTTGGTCCGGTCGCGAATCTGATGCTGCACGATGGCGCGACGCTGCGCTCCTTCACCATCCTCAATCCCTCGTATCCTGATCCGTTCGCGGGTGGACTGACGCTGGCCGGCATTCCGACAAACGTCACGCGCCTCGCATCGGACATTCAGATTCCGTACTCCCTTCAGTACAGCCTTAACGTCGAACGACAACTCGGCAAGGCGTTCTCCGTCGTCGGGGGATACCGCGGTACGCGCGGCCATCACCTCTTCCGCTCCGTCGATACGAACGCGCCGCTGCCGCCCGATTTCGCGTCGGTGCCCGACCCGAGTTTCGGGCACGTGCAGGAGATCCGTTCCGACGGCCGCCTCCGCTCCGACGCGCTCGAGCTGACGCTGCGCGGGCGCTACAAGAAAAAGATCAGCGGTCAGGTGCAATACACGTTCAGCCGCGCGATGAACGACACCGGCGGCATCAACTGGTATCCGTCGAATCAATACGCGCCGCTCGGCGCCGAGTGGGGGCCAGCCGACTTTGACGTCCGCCATCGCCTCAACATCCTCACCACGCTCTCCGCCGGCCGCTGGGGCAACCTCGGCCTCTCCGGCCGCTTCGCGTCGGGACTCCCATACACCGAGATGGCCGGTATCGACCTTTTTCACACCGGCATGTCCAACGCGCGGCCTGCCGGCGTAGGCCGCAATACGTTGCGCGCGTCCGGCTACTCCGCGGTCGATGTGCACTGGTCGCATGACGTGCCGCTCACCAAAGCGACAGGGGAGAAGGCGCGCGAGCTGACGCTGGCGCTGGATGCCTTCAACGTCTTCAATCACCCGAACTTCGCGGGCTACGTCGGCAACATCCGCTCGCCGTTCTATCTCTCCCCCACGACCGTTTCTCCCGGCCGGCGACTGCAGTTGTCGGCGGAGATGAAGTTCGGCGGATAAGATCGCGCCGTTTCTTTATCGGCACTTCATACTCCGTGTGGTACGAGGGGGGCGTGATTGCATTGCGCGCCGCTCTCACGATTGCGCTCGTGGCGTATGGAACGGCGCTTTTCGCCGATACGCCGTTGCGCGTGGGACGCATCACAATCGAAGCGCAGCCCGTCTTCGATACCGCCGAAGCAGCGCACGGCCGCTTCTATGCGCTGATGAACGTACTGCACGTACAGACCCGCACCGCGCTGCTCCGCCGCTTCCTGCTCTTCAAGGAAGGCGATCCCTACGATGCGGCTGCGCTCGTGGAGACGGAGCGCAACCTGCGTCTCTTCACCTTTCTGAAGAGCGCGTCGGTCACCGCTTCTGCGCCGCATGACGGAGTGGTCGACGTCATGGTCATCACTGAAGACACATGGACCACTGACGTCAATGGTGACTTCTCGAACGACGGCGGAATCGCCACGTACGACTTCGACGTCACGCAAAAGGATCTCTTCGGTTCCGGCAGCGAGATATCGCTGCACCTCGACCATGCCGTCGAACGCAACACGTCGACAATCGAGTTCTTTCATCCCGCGGCCTTTGGTCCTTACTGGAACCTGGATGCGGTTTACTCGAAGAGCAGCGACGGCAACGAGGAGAAGCTGACGGTCGACCGTCCGCAGTTCTCGTACAAGACCCCATGGACCGGGAGCCTGCTCGCCGATCACCTCCTCCGCACCACACGCATCCACCGCAGCGGCGTCGTTGCGTCCGAGTTCCGGCAGGAACATCGGGAGCTGGCGTTGTCACGCGCCCGCGTGCTCCACGCCGGCGCGACCGGTACGTCAGCGATCGTAGGAGGATTCGATCTGCTCGACGACTCCTTCTCCCGACTTCATGGCCGGCCTTTCGACGTGATTCCCGATCGCCGCCACTTCCGTTTTATCGATGCCGGCTATGAATTGACCGGCTTCCATTTCGTAAAGCTCAGCTACGTTAATCGCGATCTCCGCGAGGAAGACTTCAACCTCGGACGATTCTTGAGTTTGCATGCCGCGGTCTCGCCGCAGCGCTCGGGTAATTCGCCCGTGACCTGGCGACTTCGCGCCAGCGGCGGAGGCAGCCACGCCTTCAGCGAACGGTCATTTGTCAGCGCCCAGATCACCGCTTCAACGCGAGCGCCGAGGGATAGAAATTCAATCGTAGCGTTCGACGTGCGCTCCATCACCAGCTTTCAGACGGCGTATCCGCAGGCGTTCGTGGCTCGTGCCCGCCTCGATCTCGGTTGGCAGCTGGACAGGGACGTGCAGTTTCTCGCCGACGGCCAGAGCGGTCTGCGTGCCTACCCTGACTTCGCATTCACCGGAAGCCGTCGCGTGATCGTCAACGCCGAGCATCGCCTTTTCCTCGGCCGTGAGGTTCTGCAGCTATTCGGACCAAGCATCGCCGTATTCGCCGACTCTGGCCAAGCGGTCGATGGGCGATTCTGCGGGATGAAAAGCGACGCCGGCATCGGTCTTCGCATCGGCATTTCGCGAATCAACGACGCGCTGATCAGGATCGACTGGGCGTATGCGTTCAACGCCAGCCCGCTAAACCGGCGTGGCGGCGTGTGGTCCATCTCCACGAGTCACGCATTCTGACCGTCAGCGGCGCGAAGGCCCGATCGCGACCATGAGCCCGACGCTCTTCCGATCGATGAGCGGCACCGCTTGCCACGACACCTTCGTGCCCGTGTGCCGCGCAAGGATTCCTTTGCCGACCGCGCGGCCGATCAGCGCGCCGGCGACGACGTCCGAGGGGAAGTGGACGTGGTCGTTGACGCGGGCGACGGCCACGCCGCTGGCGATTGTGTACACGATCGTCGGCACAACCCAGCCGTCGTAATGGCCCGCCACGGCGGTGGCGAAGGCGAACGCGTTCGTCGCGTGGCCGGAGGGAAAGCTCTCGAAGTGGCTCTTCAGCGGATGAAACGAATGGCTCCCTTCATTCTGATTCGGACGTGCGCGGCCGAAGGCGCGCTTCAGCAGCGGCGTGATCACGCCCGCGGCCAGTAGCTCCGACTCGAATGAATCGCGGCCGGCATCGCGAAGCGCCGGATCGTGAATCCCGGCGCCGGCGGCGATCATCAACACCGACGCCTGCAACGCGCGATGTCCGCCGAACGGCGTCAGCGTCTTCGCGAATTGATCCGTCGACGACGAGCGATGCCGTTGAACGTAATCGGACGTCTGGCGGTCGGTCGTATAGAGCACGATGACGGCCGCGCTTCCTTCGCCGAAACGCGTCCACTCCTTGAGATCCCAGTGCAGTGGCGCCGCGGCCAGGCTCTTCGCGTCGCGCACGTAACGCACCGCTTCGCGCTTCGCGATGCAAACGATGTGGCAGTCGTCCGCGCCATACGCGGGGAGTGCGGCGATGAGAATCAGCAGCGTGATGCGCTTCATGAAACGGAGCCTATCAGCGGCGCGGATGAACGCTCAATGAACGGTGCTCTGCCGTTTTGTTCATGCGAAATTTACGCAATGACATCGTTTCGCGACGCGTTTTCCCGGAGCGATGTGCAAACCAAAAGGAGACAACATGCATAAGAAAATCGCCACCGCATTCGCATTCGCCACGATCGTCACCTGCGGCGCATTCGCCGCCACGACGGCCAAGCCGCCGCACACGAAAATCACGATGGCCCAGGCCCGCGCCACCGCCCTGAAAAAGGCGCCGGGCACCATCAAGAGCGAAGAGCTCGAGAACGAGAAAGGGAAGTGGATCTACTCGTTCGACATCGCCACGTCGAAGACTGATGTAACCGAAGTCAACGTCGACGCCATGAACGGCAAGGTCGTGGACGTCCAGCACGAGAACGCCGCGAAAGAAGCGGCGGAGAAGAAGCTCGAAGCGAAGGAAAAAGCGAAGCACTGACCGATGTCAGGGCACGGACGCACGCGTCTGTGCCCTACTTCTTCACCGTCGTATACGGTCCGCCGATCTGTTTCCCGGCGTGATCGAAGAACGTCACCGTCAGATGCGTGGCATCGATCTCGAGTACGGCGAAGCCGAGTACTTGCTTGATCGGGAACGTTGGATAGATCGTCGGCGGCTCCTTCAGATTGGCGTGCCTCGGATGGATGTCATCCGTTCCCGAACCGGCGCCGCTGACCAGAAAGAGCGGATCGGATTTCGGCCCGCGGTGCAGGTCGCCGAGCAGCTCCATGTCGTGATCGTGTCCGGAGATGTAGAGATCAACGTGGTCCTTGCGGAACAACGGCAAAAGGTCGCGCACGCGCGTCTGCGTGGCGTTGTTCGTGCGGCCATGGACACCTGACGAAAAAATCGTGTGATGACCGACCACGATGCGCCAATGCGCGTGGACGCCGTCGAGCGCGCCGCCGATCCACGCCTTCTCGCCGTCTGCGCCGAGGCTGCCGTCGTAGCCCTTCGGAAAATCGAGCGCGATCGGTTGCGTGTCGATCATCACGAAATCGACAAGCCGCGAATGCAGCGTGTAGTTCCGCGCCGGCATCTTCCACTTACCCATCTGCCCGGTCGCCTTCACCTCGACCTGCGGATCCGGATGGCCACACGTCAAGTAGTCCGGTCCGCCGTGCTCCTGCTGGTCGCCGTAATCGTGATTGCCGAGGACGGCGTAAATCGGCAGGTTGGTCGGCCCGAAGTGCTCCGTGATCTTCGTCCACTGCGGATCGTCGACGCTCGTGACGCCGCACGGATAGAAGTTGTCGCCGGCCAGCAGGATGCCGTCGATCGGCGTCTGCTTCATCACCGCGAGCATGCCTTCGCGAAGCTGCGAATGCGTCGAGCCGGCGTCACCTGTGACGATGAACCGAAGCGTCTGCCGCTTCGGAAGCACGATGATCGGCGATGCGAAAAGAGAAGCCGCGGCGAGAAGGAAAATGAGGAACGGGAGAGATCTGCGCACGGCGGGAGCGTGACTGTTGTGCGCTAAACCACCGATGAATGTGCGGGGTCCCGCGGTTCGAGGATGTAGCCCGAGCCGCGGATCGTGTGGATAAGCTTGATTTCACGATCGCGGTCGGCGATGCGCCGCAGACGGCCGATGTAGACCTCGATGAGGTTCGAGAATGGATCGAACTGTTCGTTCCATACGTGCTCGGCGATCTCCTCCCGTCCCATGACGCGCCCGGCGTTGATGGAGAGATATTCGAGGAGCGCGTACTCCTTGGTGGTCAACTGCAGCTCGTCGCCGCCGCGCGTGACGCGATGCGAGCGAGTGTCGAGCCGAAGGTCGCCGACTTCGATGACGGGATACTGCCTGGTGCCGCGCCGGCGAAGCAGTGCCCGCAGCCGCGCCAGCAATTCGGCGAACTCGAACGGTTTCACGAGGTAGTCGTCCGCGCCGGAGTCGAGGCCTTCGATCCGGTCCGCCAACGAGTCGCGCGCGGTGAGCATGAGGATCGTCGAGTCGATCGACTGCGCCCGTAGTTGCCGGCAGACTTCAAAGCCGTCCGGCGGCGGGATCATCGCGTCGAGGATGATCGCGTCATACGGTGCCTCGGTCGCCGCTTCCAGCGCCGCCTCGCCCGTCGCCGCCACGTCGACGGCGTACGACTGCTCCCCGAGCCCGCGGGCGATGAAGCGCGACATGTCGGGATCGTCTTCGACCACGAGGATTCGCATCGCATAAGGTTAGTGGATTCAGCGATCGATGGCGCAAGGATTTCTCTTCACGAGCGCGTCATGTGGGTTGTGTTACGAGCCGGCTGTGCTGCGCCGCAATCTCATCGAGCCGGAGGGCGTGGTCCGCGCGTTTCAGGAGCATCCTCCGGTGGGATTTCGTGCCTTCGATCTCTGCTCCGGCATCCCGGCGTTCTCGGCATCCTTCGATCTGCTGACCACGGTCGATGCCTCTGTGCGCCGACTCGTCGACGCGCTGCCGTTCGCGAAGAGATGGCGCCGATTGCTTCACGCGCGAACGTGCTTCATAGGAACGACGGTGTCCGAGTACGCGCTGTTTCCGGCCGAGGCGAGGCCGGAAGATGTGGCCCAATGCATCATTGACAGCGTTGGTGCCGATTATCCGTTCGTCATCATCAAGGATTTGCCGGGAGATTCGCTGCTCGTGGGGGAGGAAGCGTTTGCATGGTCGCAGCGTCTTGCCGGCGCCTGCGGGGCGCTGGGGTTTGTACTGTTGGAGGGGCAGGCCCTCGCTTACGTCCCGATCGACTTTGCCTCCGTGGAAGAATTCCTCGGCCGGCGCTCGCACGCACGGCGCAAAAACATGCGGCGAAAACTTCGGTCGGCTTCAGGTCTTCGATTCGAAGAGCTTCCCGCCGGAAGCGCGATATTCACCGAGGCGATGATGGCGCGGTTGTACGACCTCTATCTGAACGTCTACCGCCAGAGCGAAATCCATTTCGACCTTCTCACGGAAAACTTCTTCCGCGCTCTGTTCCTCGATACCGGCAGCGGCGGAATCGTCTTTCTCCATTACGCCGAGGATGAGTTGATCGGCTTCAATCTCTGTTTCCGCACGGACACGATGCTGATCGACAAATACATCGGATTTGCCTACCCGCAGGCGCACCTTCACAATCTCTACACGGTGAGCTGGTTTCGCAATCTGGAGTACGCACTCGCGCACGGCCTGCGTTATTACGTCGCCGGCTGGACCGATCCGGACATCAAGCGCGAGCTCGGCGCGGAGTTCACGTTCACGCGACACCTGGTCTACGTCCGAAATCCTTTTCTTCGCGCGCTGCTTGCCCGCACAAAGCGTCTGTTCGAAGGCGATTCGAGTCGACAATGACACGGCCGCTCATTCTCGATTTTGACGGTTCCGTACTAGAACTCTCGAATACGGATGCGATTCCGCTTCGGCATCGCCAGGAATCGATCCGATTCGGTTGCAGTGTCGCGACAGTGCGCACGCTGGGGGAGGAAATCCCAACCGCACCTTCTGTTGTATTTCTGGGAAGCGGCGACTATCACCACGTCAGCTATCTGCTCATCGAGCGGTTGCGCGTCCTCCAATCGCCGATACAGGTCGTCGTTTTCGACAATCATCCCGACAACATGCGCTATCCCTTCGGAATCCATTGCGGATCGTGGGTATCGCACGTCAGCCGCCTCCCCTTTGTGACCTGCGTGCACGTACTCGGCATTACGTCGAGCGACGTTGAGGGATTGCACGTGTGCGAAAACCATCTACATGCGCTTCGTTCAGGTCGTGTGCGCTATTGGTGTATCGGACGCGATCTTCGCGCGCTCCAGCGCCTCGGAATCCGCCACAGTCAGACGTTTGAATCGGCGGCCGGGCTGCTCGACCGCTTCGCCGCGGAATCCCGCACATGGAAGGATCCGGTTTACCTTTCGATCGACAAGGATGTCCTCGGGCCGGATGTGGTGCAGACGAACTGGGATCAGGGCGTCATGACGCTTGAGGAAATTGAACACGGGATCGACATGATCAGGAACCGCATCGTCGCGAGCGATGTCACGGGCGAAGTGTCGTCGTATCGCTACGCCAGCCGTTGGAAACGCCTCCTGACCTGGTTCGATCGCCAGCCGGAGATTCCCGGCGATCTGTTGAGTGTTTGGCAGAAACAGCACCAAGCCGTCAATCAGCGGCTGTTGGCCAGGCTCGATCCGGCGGCGTTCGCGAGCACCGAACAAATTTGATGAAAATCCTTCTCCAGCAGCCACGGACTGTTGGAAATGGTCAGCATGCGCGAGGCAAAGTCGCGGGCGTTGGGAACGTCGTACGCGCCGAGTTGGCCTTGCAGAGACGGATAGTCAGGCAGCGCGTGGATGAATAGCCGGGTCACGCCGACGCCTGCGGTCCACAATTGATCGAGCGCGCGGTTCCGCGCCTCGGATGACGGCATGATGACCATAAAGAAAGGCCACGTTCCGCGCGTGTAGTCCGCGTCACCGATCACCGTCATCTCCGGAATGGATTGCAGGATCCGTCTGCGAATCGCGGCATGCATCGCCAGCGCATCGAGAAATGACGGCAGCCGCTGGACCGCGCGCGCACCGATGTTGCGCCGGAAGGCGCCGACGCGGTGCAATGGAATTGTCGATGAGAAATCATCGCCGATCGCTTCGATCACTCGCCCTTTTCGCAGCGCCCGCCGCAACGGCGCCCCGTACACGAACCGCAGCATTGCCGGACGATAGAACAATCCATACCCGACTAATTGCAGCGACCGCCGCCATTCCCACGACGCCGGATAAGGCGCAAGCTCCGCGCTGGTCTTCTGCAGTGCCTGCCGCAAGTCGGAATCATTCGCGACAAGAGCGCCGCCCTCGTAAAGCGTAAGCCCTTTTCCTGCGGCCAGGCTGAAGACACCGATATCGCCCATCGTCCCCGCTTTGACGCCGCGGCGTGACGCGCCGAGCGACTGTGCCGCGTCTTCGATGACGAAGGCGCCGCAACGACGCGCGGCGCTGATCAACGGCACAAGGTCACAAAAGCGTCCGCCGAGGTGCGTGGCGATGATTGCCAGTACGTCGCTGCCAAATAAACGCGCCAGTGCCGGAGCGTGAAATTCAAACGTTCCCGGCTCGAGGTCACACAATAGCGGCTTGAGGCCGCAATGCAGCACGGCCAGCGCGACCAGAGGACACGTATACGCCGGAAGGATCACGGAACGCCGGATGCTGTATCGCTTGAGCGTTGTCAGCGCGATTACGAGCGCCGCTGTGCCCGAACATTCGATCTGCACGGAAGGCACGCCGAGAAACGCAGCGAGTGCTTCTTCGAGTGGCGGCTGTTTGCAGCGCGGGTCGAAGTCGCGCCACTGAAGAGGGAGTCCGGCGGTCGGCGGAACTTCCCGCCAGGCGTCACGCATGATCGGGCAGAGAGACTCTTGATTCGCTGAGACTGAGCATGATGATTCCGGTGACGATGCAGGCGGCGCCCGCCAGCTTTACGGCCGATAGGGTTTCGCCGAACAGAGGCACCGAAAGGATGAGCACCGTCACGACCTCGAGGTGCGATGCCGCGAATGCCGGACCGACCGGCGCATGTTCGAGCAATGTCATCCAGGAGAGGAACGCGCCGAGGTATCCGGCGATGGCGGCGTAGATGAACGGACTTACGGCTGCCGCGGCGAACCAGCGGCCGGTCATCATGAATTCGCCCGTTTGCCGCGACGCGAGTTTGAACGAAATCTGCGTCCACGTATCTATGAGAACGAGCGCGCAAAACCCGATCGCGATCCGCCGGCGCGTCATACGCTGCCGCCCGCGAGCGCGACACCGGCCGCGATCAGAATCATGCCGCCCACGCGCAGACGGTCAAGGCGTTCGCGGAACAGCACACGTCCGGCGATCATCAACACAACGATGTTGATCGAGCCGACCAGCACCGCCTGCGAGAGTGGGATGAGCGACAGAAGCGCGAACCACACCGCGAACTCCAGACAGAAACAGGCGATGCCGATCCATAAGTAGATGGAGTGCATCATCATCAGCCACGCCCCGCTCGCCGACGCTTTTCTATTCGCCGCGGCTTTGAACGACAGATGGCCCGCCGTATCGAGGAAGATATTCGTCAGCCAGAAGGCCGTGGCTAGACTGGACATGGCCTCAGTCGTGCGCAACGACAGTAGCCGGCGCTTCCGGCACGAGCTTCTGCACGCTGTCGATGATGTCCTGGATGGTGGCGGTCTTCAGTGCCGAGCCGCCGTCCTGCGGAATGCGAATTCCGAATTCGTCCTCGACGTCGAACAGCAGCTCGATGAGGTCGAGGGAGTCGAGGCCGAGGCTTTCTAAAGTCGACTCGGGAGTGATTGCATCGAGTGCGAGCGAATATTTCTTTGACAGTACGGACTGGACTCTCTCGAATGGCGTCGGGGTCATGCGCTCTCCATAGCGGGCAGTTGCGGTTCGCTTGCGGTAGGCGAATGTCCGTGCAGCCGTACAAAGAATTCGGCCACTCGCGCCGCGACGTCGTCACGCCGTTTGTCCAGCGTGAGGACGTGATAGGTATCATCGACGTAGAACGTCTCGACAATGGTTGAGGAAACGCTGTTTGCAAGGAACGCCGCATTCTTGAGACTGGCCATATCGTCCTCAGTCGAATGGACGATCAGCAGCGGCGCGGCGATCGCGGTCAGTTTCCGTTTCGCCGCGGCGATGAGACGAAAGGTCTCGCGAATCGTCACGCCTGGAAATTCGGAGTAGCCGTATGTTTCCGGCAGCCCCTCGCACTGGCCGCGGTAGACGGCGTCGATCATCGTGCGAATGCGGTCGTCTTTGATCCCGTACGGCGACGGCTCGTGATACGACAGAAAAAATCGCAGCGGCGAATAAATCACCAGCGGAAGGAGAAATCTCTGGCGCAGCCTCGGGACGTTCCAGCCGTCATAGAAGAATGTGGCCGACAATGTGGCCACCCCGGCAACCAGGTCTGGATGGTCGGCCGCTAATTTCAGGGCGAGCAATGCGCCCATCGATAATCCTGAAACGAAAACCGTCTCGCAGCGCGTTCGAAGATCGTCAAGAGCAGTCTCGAGCGACTTGTACCAATCCTGCCACCGGGTCTGTTTGAGCTCAGACAGCGTCGAGCAATGCCCGGCGAGCGGTGGACAGACCACCTCGAACCCCTCGGCCGTCAGTTTTCGGACGAGCGGCTTCATCTCCGCCGGCGAGCCGGTGATTCCGTGCACGAGCAGGATGCCCGTTTGACGGCGATCAGCGGCCACTTCATGAATTCCTATGCGCATCGATAAGATGAAAACTCAGCAGGCGCCGCAGCGCTCGAACAGCGATCCGAGAAGCTCCATACCGAGGTCGATTTCGTCTTCCGTGATGTGAAGCGAGGGAGCGAGCGTAAACACGTTCTTGTAATAACCGCCAACGTCGAGAACCAGACCGTACATCGAGCCGCGTGCAGGGATGTCGCCTTTCAGCCCCTCCGCGAAAATCGCGTCTGTAATTCTCCGGTTCGGTGTGAAGCCGTCGGTCTCGCACATCTCGATGCGCAGCGCCAGGCCGATACCGTTGACGTCGCCGACCATCTTCCATTTCGCTTTGAGGTCCTGCAGGCGCGCCAGAAAATAGGCGCCTTTTGCGTTGACGTCCCCTTCGTAGTCGGACTCAGAGACCATGCGCATGACTTCGAGAGCCGTAGCCGTTCCCAGGGTATTTGAAGAGAACGTCGAGTGCGTGGATCCAGGTGGAAACGTTTGCGGCGAGATTAGTTCTTCTCGCGCCCAGACGCCGGAAAGGGGATTCAGGCCGTTCGTGAGTGCTTTTCCGAATACGACGATGTCGGGCTTGAGGCCGAAGTGTTCGAACGACCAGAATTTCCCGGTGCGATGAATGCCCATCTGGATTTCGTCGACCACGATCAGGATGCCGCGCTCGCGAAGAACGCGAGAGAGCTCTTCGAAATATCCCTTTGGTGGGATGACGTACCCGCCTGTTCCCTGAATGGGCTCGATGTAGAACGCGGCGAACTCGCATTGCGAGGCCTTGCTGTCCCATACCGAGTGATATTCGGTGTCGAAGAGTTTCTCGAATTGCTGGACGCAGTAGAGGCCGCAGTCTTCCGGCTTCTTATCGTACGGGCAGCGAAAGCAGTAGGGGAAGGGGATGAATTGAGCGCGGTCGGAAAAATGTCCAAAGCGGCGGCGGTAGCGATAGCTCGAAGTGATCGCGGACGCGCCGAGGGTCCGGCCGTGGTAGCCACCCATGAAGGCGAAATTGAGACTCTTGCCTGTAGCATTGCGCACGAGCTTCAACGAGTCTTCGACAGCCTGCGCGCCGCCGACGTTGAAATGGACGCGTCCTTTCAGGCCGGTGCGCGACTCCATCACCTTGCAGAGTGCTTCCGCGAGCTCGACTTTCTCGCTGTGAAGATATTGGCAAGCGAGTTGGGGCAGCGTGTCGATCTGGCGCTTTAGAGCGTCGTTGAGGCGGCGGTTCTTGTAACCGAAGTTGACAGCCGAGTACCACATCTGGAGGTCGAGATAGGGCGTGTTGCGCTCATCGAACAGATAGCTGCCGTCGCAACGCTCGAAGATCTTCGGCGGATCGGCGTAATGGACGGTGTCGCCATAAGAACAGTAGCGGCTGTCTTTGTCGAGAAGATCCGCCGTTTCCGGCGAGACCTCGTCTACGCTACTACCAACGGACATTGCTTCTCCTTTGCGGCGGACTGAGGCACGACCGGCCACGCTTTGATTGCGACGAGGATGTCGGCGAACGATTGGAACGGCGTGTGGGGGATGCCGTTGTCGCGGCAATACGAAATGAGCGATCCTTTTGCGAAGACGAAATTGGCTTGATGGGCGACGCATTGATCCGAGCGGCCGTCGCCGATGAGGACAGAAGTCAGTCCCCGTCCGGCATCGACTGTCCGGGCGACGCTGCATTTACAGACGCCGCTATTGACCGTGCAAGTCGGCCGGCTGAAGGGAAAGGAGATGCCGACGCCGTGCTCGCGAAACTCGGTCCTGTTTGCATAGACGGGCACGGAGACGCCGGCTTTGCGCATTGCATGGATGATCGGATAGTCGAGACCATCGCTGACGATGGCCAAGTCAGAAAATGGCGAGACGTAGCGGACGAACTCCGGAAAGCCGGGATCGATCATCACGCTTTCGAGGAACGTACGGAGCGCCGAGTCGCTCGCCGATATCAGGGCCAACTGTGCAGCCATGCACTGGCGCGAATTGATCCTGCCCTCGACCCACTCCTTCTCGATGCGGAGCCAGTCAGGGTCGGCGAACCTCTCCAGAAGCGCGTCGACAGTGTCTGCCGGTGCGACAGTGCCATCAAAGTCGATGATGAATAGCATCGGCGTCAATGCGAAGAGGGAACGCGCCGGGTGGGAAGAGCGGAGAGTGGGTGCACGGCGGCAGACTGCTCCGCCCGTAGTAAACAGGCGGTGAATCGTGGCGCGCCGCGGCTTCGGAACGGTTACGGAATCCTGCGGTCCACCGGCAGGACGGCGGCGAACACCGTTCCCGTCGTATCGGAATGTTCGAGGCGCAATTCGCCGCCGTGGACTTCCGCGATCCATCGCGCGATCGGGAGGCCGAGGCCGGCGCCGCCGGCGTCCTGCGGACGAGCGCGGTCGCCGCGGAAGAAGCGTTCGAAGATCCGGCTCTGATCGGCCGGCGCGATACCGGACCCCGTGTCGGCCACGCGGATCGTGCACGTGCCGTGTCCGGCGTGAACGTCAACGTGGACCTTTCCACCGCTTTGCGTGAACTTCACCGCGTTCTCGACGAGGTTCAGGACGAGGCGGTGAATGAGCTCTTCATCGGCGACGATGACGATGTCCTCCGGCGCCGAGCAACTCAGCGCGACGCCGCGCGCCTGCGCCACGCTGCGCATGCCGCGGATGCAATCGCCGACCACCTCGCCCACATAAAAGCGTGACATCGAGATCGGGTAGCGGCCGGCATCGCCGCGCGCGAGGAGGAAGAGGTTCTGAACGATCCGCGTCAGCTTGCGCGCGGCACGCTGCATCACCTCGATACTCTCGCGATAGTCGGCGGCGTCGCGGTCGCGCGCGAGCGCAACGTCCGCTTCCCCCTGGATGATCGCGATCGGTGTCCGCAGCTCGTGCGAGGCGTCGGCCATGAACCGGCGCTGCGATTCGAAGGCGAGCTGCAGTCGTTCGAGCAGGCCGTTCAGCGTGGCGGCGAGGAAACCGAGCTCATCGCGCTCGTTGCCGATCTCGATCCGTTCGTCAAGCGTCTCCGCGCCGATCTGCCGCGCCTTCAGACTCATCGTCGTTACCGGCGCGAAACTCTTTCTGGCGAGGAGGTATCCGCCGGCCGCCGCCACGATGAGCGCCAGCGGGATGCCAAAGAAAACGGCCTGGGCGGCGCTTTCGAGGCGGTCCGATTGCTCGCTGAGATCGCGCGCCACGACGACCGTGTAACGCGTTCCGACCACGTTGATCGGCGTGGCGATGATGCGGATGCCGTCACCCTCCTCGCCACCTGGAATCGTAGCGAGGCCGGTACCGCCGGTGCGGATGAATGACCGGATCCGCCTGCGTACCTGGGGGCCGATTTTGTTCGATCCGGCCACGATCTCGCCTTTCGGCGACAGGACCAGAATCTGGCGATCGCTGTAGCGAAAGTCGAGCAGCACGTCACGCCCGCGCGAGCCGTCGGCAGGATCGAAGGCAGCCGCGAATTCATGCGCGGTATCGGCCAGCGATGCGTCGTTCTCCGCGCGAATCGCGCGTGCCAGGAGCACGTAACTCACCGCGCTGAAGATGATCAGCACAAGCGCCAGGATGGCCGTGTACCAGAGCGTCAATCGCGCGCGGACGGAGTGAAACATCCGCTCTAGTGTCGCTCATTCGCCCATCGCTGTTCATCCATGCGTCATCCCCGTGGTTCTAAGTTGCGCGCATGAAGAACCTACTGGCAGCATTCCTTCTGCTCGCTTCCGCAACCGTCTACGCGTCACAGCCGCTGGAAACAGAAACAGCGCGGCTGCTGCCGCAGGGCGTATTCAAAATCGAGATGACCGGAGAGTTCCAGAGGTCGCACGAAGGCACCGAACGCGCCTTTCCGCTCGTCTTCGAGTACGGCTTGACACCAACATGGGAGATCGCGGTGGAACCGGTTTTCGGAACGTCGATCCATCCGAAGACGGGACCTTCCGCAAGCGGAATGGGAGATGTCGAAGTAACCCTGACGCATCTCCTTCTTCCCGAGCAGGGGGGGATGCCAGCCTTCGCGGTCGCCGGCGAAATCAAGCTGCCAACAGCGAGAAACCGTCAGATCGGTACTGGCAAAACTGATGGCACGCTATGGGGCATCGCCAGCAAGCGCCTCGGACGCCTCGACCTTCATGGGAACCTCGGCTACACGGTCGTTGGCAAACCGTCCGGGACGCACCTGAAGAACATCGTGAACTACGCGTTCGCCGAGGAGTTTCATCTATCGCCAAGGTACGACATCGTCGGCGAGTTCATCGGAAACACCTCCTCGACGGGCGACAGGGTGGAAGGCACGCCGGCTCCCGTGGGGACGCCGATTCCGTCCGAAGCGGCAAGCGGCGAAAACTCGGCGATGGTCGGAGTCCGGTACCACGTCAACACGAAACTTGTCGTGTCAGTCGGGGTCACCTATGACAACAATCACGCGCTTCTCATCCGGCCGGGTATCACGTGGCGATTCGGCGGGCATTGAGCGACTGCGGTACATTCGCGGCGATGAGGCCCATCGGCGCTGCGATCACGCTGATCGCCACGGTAATGTTCGCGGCATCGGTGCGCGCGGACGACGCGCCGCCTGCGGTCCACTATCCCGCCTTCCGTCTCGGCGCGTTTGCCGACGTCGTCCTCAGCCATCCCACCGAGGGCGGCGCGGTCGAATACGAAGGCGGCGAGATGGACCTCTACGCGTCGGCGCAGCTCACGAACGACTGGTCGGCGTTTGCGGAAGCGCTGATTCAGCACGGCGGGAAAGCCGAAAACGCCGACCTCGAAACGAAGTCGCGGTTTGACTGGAATCTGGAGCGTTTCTACGCCTCCTACAATCCGTCCGACCGGCTGCGTCTGGAGATCGGGCAAATCCATACCGGCATCGTGCAATGGAATGAGCGTGAGCATCGCAGCCGGTTTCTGCAGACGCCGATCGATGTTCCGTCGATCGCCAATCGCGAATCGCAGGGGGGTGCCTGGCCTTTGCATTTTGACGGCGCATGGGCATCGGGCCGCGTGCCGGGATCCCTCGGCGCCCAATACGGCGTCGGAGTCGGCGCCGCGCGCGGCAGTGAGCGCGACGACATTCAGCCGCTGTTTCGCCGCGGCATCTCGCCGGCCGGGCTGTTTCTCGTCAGCATGGCGCCCGATGCGCTCACTGGCTTCGAAGCGGGAGCTGCGGGATACGTCGGACGGATCCGCGCTCCGGGCCAAACGATGCAGGAGCTCGACGCCACGGTCTACTCGTCGTTCGTTCGCGGCGGCATCGAGCTGCGCGGCGAGTTCGCGCGGATGGCCCATACGCCGTTGGGAGCCGACCAGGAGTACGTGACCCGAGGCTGGTACGTGCTGGCCTCGTGGCGGCCGCGCGGACGATTGAAGGCATTGCGGCCCTACTTCCTGCTGGATCATCTTCACGTCGCGGCAGGAGAGCAGTATCTGAGCGACGTGCACAATCAGAACGCCTGGTCGGCCGGTGTGCGCTGGGATTTCAATCGCAGGCTGGCGGTGAAAGGCGATTTCCGGACGCAACAACTTGCCAACCCGCATCGCGAGAGTCTGGTCCGTGCGGAGGTTTCGTTTTCATTCTGATAGCTATGCGAGTGCGCCGGCTGATGGTCGCGATCGTCTTCCTCCTTGCCGCGGCTTCGCATGGAGAGGAACCGGTTGCGGTCAGCGTCTCGGTTCTCGTGAGCGCGAAGAATCCAATGCGTGACATTTCTGCCGGTGACCTTCGGCGCATTTTTCTCGGCGACATCAGCCGGTGGCACAACGGTCATCGCATCGTCCTCCTGGTGCGTCCGATGGACACGCCCGAGGGGCGGTTTTTTCTCGATCACCTCATGCGCATGTCCGACATCGACTATTCGCAGTGGTGGCTCGGTGCCGTCTTTCGCGGGCGCGTGGCCAGCGCGCCGCGCGTGATCGGCAACGCCGAGGAAATGTTCAGGGCCGTCGCTATCACGCCCGACGCCATCGGTTTCGTAGCCGCGCAATCGTCAGCGGAGGCCGGAGTGGTCGTTCTCATGGTTGACGGAAAGGCGCCCGCCGATCCGCGGTACGCCCTCCGCGCGCGATGATCCTGATTTATCGGCCATTCATCGGTTTTGGCTCAGCATCTGCTCCCGCTTCGGCGGACGGAGGAAACGTTGATGAAATCGAGAATGGCCGTATTGACGCTCATCGCAGTACTGGGAATCGGAACCACGATCCACGCCGCGGATACAAAGAAAAAATCAGAAGACCAGGCCACGTTGCAGAAGGAAGCGAAAATCTCGCTCGAGAAAGCGCGCGAGATCGCGCTGAAGAAGGCGCCGGGAACCGTCAAGAGCAGTGAGCTGGAGCGCGAACACGGAAAACTAATCTACTCATTCGACATCCAGACCTCGAAGACCGACATCACGGAAGTCAACGTCGATGCCATTGACGGTAAGATCATCGCCGTCGAGCACGAGAACGCGAAGAAGGAAGCGGACGAGAAGAAGAAAGAAGCGAACGAAACGAAGAAACACTGACGAGATCCCATCCATCCTGCTGTCCGCCGAGCGCAGCCCGCGCCGGCGGACAGCGCGTTAACCCGGAATTGCAATCACAGCACGAGGTACGTTGAGACGCGATCGATCCACTGACGGTGACGGCGTACGCGGCATGCGTGGCTTATTCGCCTTGGCGTTGCTCATGGCCGGCAGTGCGCTCGCGCAGACGGCGCCGCCCGCGCAACCGGCGCAGCCGCAGCCCTCGCCGTCCAGCACGCCTTCGGTAACCGTTTCACCGGCTTCGGTGCCGCCGCCGCAGGCGCCGTCGCTTCCCGGCGTGCCGAGCGCGCCGCCCGCCTCGGCTGCTTCGTCGCAACCGATGACGATGCAGAACGCGACGCAGGCGGCGCTGCAGCAGGCCTCTGCCTACCAGCAGGCGCTCATCGACGAACAGACCGCGGCGCTCGACCTCACGCAGGCGCGCGGCGCGTTGCTGCCGCGCGTGCGTAGCGCGTCCACGGTGACGTTCAACAAGCCGCTGCACCCCGGCGCGCCCGATCCTTCATTCATCGCGGCGAATGCGGTGCGCGAATATCAGGAGCTCGTGGGCGTGGAAGGTTCGCTCGACTTCGGCATGCGCGCCGCGATCGCGCGCAGCCGAGCGTTGCTCGCGGCCGCGCATGCGGGCACCGAGGTCGCGCGGCGCGCGCTCATCCGCGGCGTGCGCGAGGCCTACTTCGGCCTCGGCCTGGCCACGGCGAAGCGGCGCAGCGCGGAAGAGACGCTCGCCGCAGCCGAGGAGTTCGAGCGCGTGACGGCGTTGCAGCACAACGCGGGCGAGCTGGCGGAGGTCGATGCCATTCGCGCGCGATTGCAGACCGCGCAGCGGCGAGACGACGTCGAGCAGGCGCGCTTGCAGGAAGCGCAGGCGCTGGCCACGATGCGCGTGCTCACGGGCATTCACGCGCCGCAGCCGCTGACCGTTTCCGATCTCAATCCACAACCGGCAATCACTGATATTGAGCGATTCACAAACAGAGCGACGCGCCCTGAGCTCACGCAGGCGCAACAGCAATTGAATGCCGCGCGATCCGACATTGGCGTCGCGCGCGCGGGCCGTCTCCCGTCGCTGACGTACGCCGTCGACGAAGGATTCGATTCGCCGTCATTGCGGCCCGAGGACATCCGCCAGCACCGCGGCTATCTCGCCACCGCGAATCTCGTCATCCCGATTTTCGACTGGGGCATCGGACGTGCGAAACAGCGTCAGGCGGAGTTGAAAGCGCAAGCGGCGCAGAATCAGCTCAACATCACGCGGCGCGATCTCGATCAGCAATTCGCCGCTGCACATGAAGAGGCGCTCACCGCGATTCGACGCGTCGACAACGCCCGTGCCGCCGTCGCCGATGCGCGCCGTAATGTCGACATCTCCATCGCCCGCTACCGCGCTGGCGAAGCGCCGATTCTCGAAGTCACCGACGCGCTCACCACGCTCGCGCAGCAGCGAACGAATTACCAGCAGGCGTTGTTCGATTTCGAGATCGCCCGCGCCCATCTGCAGGAGGCCGCCGGAGAATGAGCGAAGTCGAAGTCGTAAACGCCGAAGAGGAGACGCCGATCTGGAAACGCCGCCGCGTGCAGATCATCGCCGCCGCCGTGCTCGTCCTCATCATTGCCGGCTGGTGCTGGCATCGCCGCGGCGCTGCGGCGGCCGATGAAACCGCGCAGGCGATCGTCAGCGTGAAGCTCGCCAAAGTAGAAGTCGGACCGATCGCGCAGCCGCTCGATCTCGTCGGCACGATCACGGCGCGGCAGGAGGCGACGATCAGTCCGAAAGTCAGCGCGCAGATCGCGCAGATGGGATTGCTCAAGAATCGCGTCGTGCATCGCGGCGACGTGCTGGCCGTGCTTGAATCGCGCGATCTCAACGCGCAGCAAACCGAGGCTGCAGCGGCATTGCGCGAAGCACAGATCGGCATCACCAACACCGGCAGCGGCGCGATTCCGCTGACGAACGCGCAGGACGTCAAAGCCGTTCGCGACGCGCAGGGCACGCTCGACAACGTGCGCAAAACGTACGAGCGCCGCAAGACACTTTTCGAGCAGGGCGGCATTTCGAAGAAGGATCTCGAGGCGTCGCAGCTCGACGTGACGAAGGCTGAAGACGACCTGCGGCTGGCGGAGAAATCGGCGGCACTGCACAAAGGGACGACCAATCCTTCCGACCTCGCAACGGCGCAGAGCAAAGCGCAGCAGGCCGCCGGCCATCTCGCCGCGCTGCAGGCGCAGGCCGGCTACGCCACGATTCGCGCGCCCTTCGACGGCATCGTCGGCGATCAGTTTCTTTTCCAGGGCGACTTCGCCACCGCCGGAACGAAGATGCTCACAGTCGCCGACACCTCCACCGTCATCGTCAAAGCGCCGTTGTCGGTCGATGCGTCGATGCAGGTTCGGGCCGGCGACACCGCCACGATTCAGCCCGATTCGCTGCCCGGCGTCACGCTGCAGGGAACCGTCAGCCTCGTCGGCCGCGCCGCCGATCCGCAGAGCCGCGCCGTCGAGCTCTGGATCACGCTGCCGAATCCCGGCGGACGCCTGCGTCCCAACAGCGCCGCGCGCGTCACCGTCAACAGCGGCGGCGTCTCGAACGCCGTCGTCGTTCCGACTGCCGCGGTCACGCTCGATGCAACGAACGCGAATGCCGGTACGGTGATGGTCGTCGACAACAAATCGGTCGCGCACGAAGTCAAAGTCACCACCGGCGCACACAGCCGCGAACGGACGCAGATCACGTCCGGTCTGCGCGGTGGCGAAACGATCGTCGTCGAAGGCAACTACGGCCTTCCGGACGGTACGAAGGTGCAGAACGCCGACGCAGCGGCGAAACCGGCGGCAGCGGGAAGCGACTGATGAACCTCGGCCGTATCGTTTCGACGCAGAAGCGCGCAGTGCTGCTCGTCATCGCGCTGCTCTCCATCGGCGGCCTCATGGCGCTGATGCGCATTCCGCGCGCGCTGTTTCCGCAGACCGACTTCCCGCGCATCATCATCGTCGCGGAGAACGGCGTCGCGCCGGCGCAGCAGACGCTCGTCTCCGTCACCAGGCCGATCGAAGAAGCGATGAGCGGCATCCCCGGAATCGCGCGCATCAAATCGACGACGGCGCGCGGCTCGACCGAGGTCGATCTCTTTTTCGACTGGAAGACCGACATCGTCCAGACGCTGCAGATCGTGCAGGCGCGCGTGTCGCAGCTGGCCTCGGAACTGCCGCCCGGCGCGGTGTTCACGCGGACCGAGCGGCTGACATTCGCTGTCTTCCCCATCATCGGCTACAGCATCACCTCGCCGAAACGCGATCCCGGCACGCTGCGCAATCTCGCCGAGGTCACGCTGCGTCCGCCGCTGGCGCGGATCGACGGCGTCGCCACCGTGCAGGTTCTCGGCGGCCAGCTGCGCGAATATCACGTGCTCGTCGATCGGGCCCGGCTCGAAGCGCGAGGCGTGTCGTTGCAGCAGGTTTCGGAGGCGATGAAGAACTCCAACGTGATCACGTCGCCGGGCCTGATCAACGAAAACCACCAGCTGGAGCTCGCGCTCGTCAGCGGACAGGCCACGTCGATCGACGACCTTGCCGCGATCGTCGTCACCAGCGTCAACAACGTGCCGGTGCGCATCGGCGACGTCGCCAGCGTCACGCCGGGACTCGAGCCGCGCTTCACCATCGTCACCGCCGATGGCCGCCCGGCCGTGCTGCTCAACGTCCTGCGGCAGCCCACCGCGAACATTCTCTCCGTCGCCGACGGCGTCAAAGCCGAAGTGGCGCGGCTGAAATCGCAGCTCCCGCGCGACGTTGACGTCAAGCCGTACTACGACCAATCGCTGCTCGTCAGCAGTTCCGTCAGTTCGGTGCGCGACGCAATCCTGATCGGTCTCATTCTCTCCGTGGCAATCCTCTACGGCTTCCTGCGCAACTGGGGCACGACACTCGTGGCCACACTGGTCATTCCGATCACGGTGCTGGTCACGTTCGTAGCGATGTGGGTGGTCGGACTCAGCTTCGATCTGATGACCCTCGGCGGCGTGGCTGCGGCCATCGGCCTCGTCATCGATGACGCCATCGTCGTCGTCGAAAACATCTACACGCACATGGCCCGCGGCGAGTCGCGCGCGGACGCCGTGCACAACGCCATCAGCGAAATCGCCGGGCCAATCATCGGCTCGACGATTACGCCGGTCGTCGTTTTTCTGCCGCTGGCGTTGCTGACGGGCATCACCGGCGTCTTCTTCCGATCGCTTGCGCTGACGATGAGCGTGGCGCTGTTGACGTCACTCTTCCTCGCGCTGACGTTCACGCCGGTGCTCGCGGAGCAGTTCATTCGCGTCCCCGCGACCGACAAAGAGGCGGACCACGACGAAGAAGAAAAACATGGCCCGCTGCTGACGCGCCTCATCAACGGCTACGAATGGCTGCTCGCGCACGCGTTGGCGCGCCGCGGCATGGTGCTCATTGTGATCGGCGCTCTGGCCGTGCTCACGTTCTTCGTCTACAAAGGCCTCGGCTCCGAATTTCTCCCCGCGTTCGAGGAGCACGGCTTCATTCTCGACTACACCGCGCCGCCCGGCGCTTCGCTCGATGAAACCGATCGCATGCTTCGCCACGTCGAGACGATGCTCAAGGAGACGCCGGAGGTCGACGGCTACTCGCGGCGAACCGGCGCGCAGCTCGGACTGGCGGGCGTTACGGAGCCGAACACCGGCGATTTCGCCGTGAAGCTGAAAGACAACGCGTCGACCGATGCCGTTACGAGCGCGTTGCGCACGAAGATCGAGTCCTCGGAGCCGGCGCTCCGCGTCGAGTTTCTCGGCATCCTCTCCGACCTCATCGGCGATCTGGTCAGCTCACCGCAGCCGATCGAGATCCGCGTCTTCAGCGAAGATGCGGCTGCACTGCGCCGCACCGCCGACCAGATCGCGGCATCGATCGCCAAAGTCAGCGGCGTCGTCGACGTCTTCAACGGCATCGTCATCAGCGGTCCCGCCGTCGTCTTTCAGATCGATCCGCAGCGCGCGGCGATGTACGGCGTCACCGCCGCCGACGTGAACGGCGCCATGACCACAGCCCTCGGCGGCGACGTGGTCTCAAACGTGATCGAGCACGGACGCGCCACCGGCGTTCGCGTCCTCCTCGGCGGTCCGCGTCCGCAACTCGAAGACCTGCGCGCCCTTCCGATCCGCGCGCCGTCGTCGAACAGTTACGTGCGCATCGATCAGATCGCAACTGTCAACTACGATCCCGGCCAGACCGAGATCGGACGCGAAGGATTGCGGCAAGCCGTCTCCGTCACCGGACGTCTGGAAGGCCGCGACCTCGGCTCGGCGATCGCGGAGATCCAGTCGCGCCTCGCCAGCGGCCTCCATCTTCCGCCCGGCACGACCATCGAGTACGGGGGCCTCTATCAGGAGCAGCAGAGCTCCTTCCACGAATTGCTCATCGCCCTCGGCATGGCCATCGCGCTGGTGTTTCTCGTGCTCGTAGTCGAGTTCCGATCGTTCGCGCACCCGACTGCCATCGTCGCCGGCGCCGTGCTCGCACTCTCCGGCAGCCTGGCCGCGCTGCTCATCACGCACACGACTCTGAACGTCGTCTCAATGATGGGCCTGATCATGATCGTCGGCATCGTCTCCAAAAACGGCATCCTAATGCTCGACACCGTCGAAGACCACCTCCGCGCCGGCGAAGACCTCACCACCGCCCTCCGCCGCTCCGGCCGCCGCCGCTTCCGCCCCGTGCTCATGACCTCTCTCGCCGCCATGCTCGGCATGCTCCCCCTCGCCCTGGCCCTCGGCTCCGGTTCCGAACTATTGCAACCGCTCGCGATCTGCGTAATCGGAGGATTGCTCTTCGCGCTGATGCTGTCGCTGGTCGTGACCCCAACGATCTACGCGATGATTCGGCGCGAAACCGCGTAGCCGCAAAGTAGGGAGACGGAACGCCGGCGTCCTCGCCGCCGAGTCGCAAATCGTCAACGTTTGCTGGTAAGACGGCGTCGGCGCAAGCCTCACATTCGGCGGCGAGGACGCCGCCGAGCCAGGCGGCGAGACGCCGGCGTTCCGGTCGCGAGCATCACGCCCGCACTACGGCGCATCCGCGGGCCGGCCGAACAAATATCCCTGTCCGAACTTGATGCCTAAATCGCGGGCGGCGATCTCGGAGGACTCATCCTCGATTCCTTCGATGATCACATCGCAGCCAAACTCGCTGCCGAGCGCCACGATGTTGCGGATGATCTTCAGCTTGGTCGAATCCGATTCGAACTGTGTTCCGAACAGCTGGCTGATTTTCAGGTAGGACGGACGGATCTTCTCGATTAGCGGCAGGTGCGAATACGCGACGCCGACGTCGTCGAAGGCGAAGCGGACGCCGAGGTTGCGAAGCTGGTCGATGGCCTCGAAGAGGGATGGAGTCTGGCGAAGCTCCTGCTGCTCGGTGATTTCGAGCACGACGCGTGAGAGATCGATCCCGTTCTGCCGCGCCGAGGCCGCCAGCGTCGCAGCGATGCTGATGTCGTCCAGCGCCGCGGGATGAACGTTGAGGAACAGGCGGGTCGATTCGGGAAACGTCACCGCGGCTCGCATCGTCGTCTCGATGCACGCCGCTTCGAGCCGCGCTACGTCCTTGCGCCGCGTCGCATACGCGAACAGCAAATCCGGCCGATCGAACGGCGCGCCGGCCCGGTATCGCGCCAGCGACTCAACGCTGTGAATCGATCGATCGGACAACAACACGATCGGCTGAAAGTGCGGACGGAGATCGCCGCTGCCGATGACCTCATCCAGCGTCGGCACGATCACCAGCGACGACGCGTCGTCGCCCGATACTTCGCTCAGCAGCGGCTCCAACGCATCGGTGCCGAACGGCTTCGACAACACTGCATCCGCACCACGCCGTTCGGCCTCGGCCACAAGTTCCGGAGAGCTGTGGCCGGTCATCAGGATCACGCGCGCCGAGGGAGCGACGTGCATGATCTCCGTGATGAACTCCAGACCTTCAAACCGAAACGGTCCGGAGAGCTTGACGTCGGTGACGATGTCGGTGACCGGCTCCGCAGCAAGGATGATCTGCGCCGATTCGAGATCGCGGCAGACGATGATGCGCCGTCCGTTGCGCTCGAGCACGGCAGCGAGCCCGAGTCCGACGGTGGGGTCGTCATCGACGATGAGGAGTGTCTGCATGTTGAAAGTGCGCTGCCAGCGACACGATTCGGCACTGCATTTTGCCAAAGCACAGACAAGAGTGTCTGTGCCACATTGATCCTGCCGCACTGGCAAATGCCGCTACAGGGGAGAGCCAGTGTGGCATAGACACTCTTGTCTGTGCTGGTGAGGCTCGGGACGGCTGAGAAGATCAACCGCTGGCGTAGACGCAAGTGGGAGCGGCGGCCGAAGCCGCCGCACTCCGATTACTTCGCGTCGTTCTTCTTCTTCGCGGCTGGATGCGCGGCAGACTTCTGCGCGAGCTCGGCCTTCTTCGCGCGATCCTTCTCGCGCTGGGCGGTGCGGCGGCGCGACTCGATCGACGCGCGCGCTTTTTCTCCATTGATCTTTGACATGAAAGCCTCCGCGCGCACCTTACCAGTTATTTCTTCGCTTGCAGAGTGTCGAGATCGGCGAGCACCTCATCGCTGTGCGTGGCTGGCTTCGCTTTCAGGTAGACCTTGCGGATCACGCCGTTCGGATCGATGAGGAACGTGTTGCGCGACGCGTACGCCGTGCCCTCGTGCATCATCACCGAGCCATAGTTCGTGGCCACGCTGTGCTCCGTCGTGTCGGCCAGGACTTTGAAACTCAGCCCCTCTTTCGTGCAGAAGCCCTTGTGCGACTCGACGTTGTCTTCGCTGACGCCGACGATGACCGCGTTCTTCGCCTCGTACTTGGCGAGATCGCGCTGGAAGTTGTGCGCTTCGAGTGTGCATCCCGAGGTGAAATCCTTCGGGTAGAAGTAGAGGACGACCCACTTGCCCTTGAACTGATCGAGCGAGACTGACGGCGAGTCCTGACTCGGCAGGTTGAACTTCGGTGCCGCGGTTCCCTCGGCCGGCGGAGCAGGCGCGGGGACGTCGGCAGCAAACGATGCGGTGGCGAGCAGCAAAGCAGCGGCGAGATTGGCAATGTTTTTCATGCGTAATAGCTCCTCGGCGCTTTTTAGCACATCGGCTCTGCGTCCGCCGAAAACGCTACAGTAACGACATGAAGACTGACTACGGCGTCGATGCGCCCGGCGTGATTCGCAATCTGCTCCTCGTCAGCGTGGCCGGATTCCTGATCTGGATCACGGCGCGAATGGGCTGGTGGTCCGGCAACATCGGAGGCGGCGGCGTGATCCTTCCGCTGTCGCACATCGCGCCGTGGCCCGCGGCGAGCTGCTTCCTGATGGCGATCTGGATGCTGTACGACAGCAAGATCGGCAAGATGCGCACGCGCGAGCAGTTGCTCGACAACCATCGCTGGACGGGAAGCGAACGCGTGCTCGACGTCGGCTGCGGACGCGGACTGATGCTGGTCGGCGCGGCGAAACGGCTGACTACCGGCACGGCGTCGGGCATCGATCTCTGGCAGGAGGAGGATCTGTCAGGCAATCGCCCCGAGGCCACGATGCAGAATGCGGAAGCGGAGGGAGTGGCGGATCGCGTCGACGTGCAGACCGCGGACATGCGCAAGATTCCGTTCCCCGACGTGACCTTCGATGTGATCGTCTCCTGCGCCGCCATCCACAACGTCTACGACGCAACGGGACGGCGTCAGGCCATCGGCGAGATCGCGCGCGTGCTGAAACCGGGAGGTGAGGCGATCATTGACGACATTCGCCACGGCCGCGAATACGCGGCGAGCTTCGCCGCGAGCGGCTGCACATCGCGCTCGGTGGGATCAGCGATCGCGTCGATCTTCCTGGCGATCGTGACGTTCGGATCGCTACGGCCCGCCACGCTCCTCGTGCGCAAGCAGTGACGCCACTGCCGCGGTCGCAATATCAGGCCTTGAATCTTGCCCGAGCACAGACACTCTTGTCTGTGCTGGTGAGGCTCGGGACGGCTGAGAAGATCGAAGAACTGCTACTCCCGTAGCGCGCCCGATTCGATCTTGTCCTCGATGCGCCGGTCGGGCGCGAGCCAGATCAGCGCGACCGTCACGTAAATCGCCCACGCGATTTCGCGGTGCACGAACGCCAGCGGGACCGCGGCGGCGTAGAGCGCCATCGAGATCATCCCTTTCTTGTCCTTGCCGATGGCCGCGCGAAGCTTCGAATGCGCACCCTGATGCGCGATGATGGCGTAGACGAGAATCGTGTAGGCGATCGCCGCCATCAGCAGCACGCATCCGTACAGCGCCGTCGGCAGCGACGCGAAATCGTTCTCGCCCATCCACGCCGTCGCAAACGGAACCAGCGACAGCCAGAAGAGCAGATGCATGTTCGCCCACAGAATCCGTCCGTTCACGCGGTCGACGGTGTGGAACATGTGGTGATGGTTGTTCCAGTAGATCGCCAGAAACACGAAGCTCATCGCATAGCTGAGCAGCAGCGGAACGAGCGGCCGAAGCGAGATCCAATCCGCTCCATGCGGTACGCGCAACTCGAGCACCATGATCGTGATGAGGATGGCGATCACGCCGTCGCTGAAGGTTTCGAGCCGCGCTTTGGACATGCGGGAAGTGTAATGCCACGATTTCGAGAGGCAGGCGGACCCCTTTGAAAAGGACTGGGACCTCTTGCAAGAGGAACCGGACCTCTTCGAAGAGGACGGCCACCTCCTGCAAGAGGAACCGGACCTCTTTGAAGAGGACGGCCACCTCTTGCAAGAGGAACCGGACCTCTTTGAAGAGGTCGGCCACCTCTTGCAAGAGGTGCTGGGCCTCTTCCAAAGGGAACGGCCACCTCTCCCAAAGGAGCTGAACTCCTTCAAAGAGGACGGAGACCTCTTGCGAGAGGAGATGAGCACTTCCGAAGAAAGGCTCGCGCCCAACGATAGACTGACGCTCATGCCCACCGACCTCGCGCGCAACAAACAGACCGTCACCGCTTTTTACGATCTGATGTTCAACCAATGCCGCCCCGCCGAGGCCATCACGCTCTACACCGGCGACACGTACATCCAGCACAATCCCGACGTCGGCGACGGCAAGCAGGCCTTCATCGATTACTTCGTGCGCATGGCCGCCGAGTATCCGGGCAAACACGTCGAGTTCAAACGCGTGATCGCCGAAGGCAACTACGTCGTGCTGCACTGCGACCAGACTTGGCCCGGCGACACCGACTGGGCCGGCATCGACATCTTCCGCCTCGACGATAACGGCAAGGTGGTCGAGCACTGGGACGTGCTGCAGCGCGTGCCGGACGAGTCGGCGAATCCGAACACGATGTTTTGATCCGCGGCGGGCGCAGATGTCCCGCAGATGGCCTTTTTATCTGCGTCAATCTGCGTAATCTGCGGATCGGCTGTTCAATCGGCACGCGATTCCAGCACCACTCCGTCGCGGCACAGTGGACATTCAGCCGGAATCCACGTCTGGAATGCTCGTCTGTCGAGCGTGACGATTGGGATGTCCACGGATGCGAAGTAGTCCGTCGCCTTCGTGCCGAGGACGAGCAGCGATCCTACGACAATCGTCCTTGCACTTGCCGCATCCAGTTCCGCCACAACCGCCCGAACGGACGACCCGGCGCTGATTACGTCATCGACGACCGCAAAGCGTTCTTTCGCCGCATGCGGTCGCAGACCCGCGGGCAACCGATACCTCGCGCCATACAGCCCGGACGACGAATCACTCGCGATCTTCTCGCAGTAGTAGAAGCGAGCGCCCATCGCCGCCGCCAGCGCCTGCGCGAGAAACGCGCCGCCGAGAAGCGGTCCGCAGATCGCCGATACCTCGTGTGGACGAATCAGAGCGGCGAGTGCATCCACCTGTGGAGCCATCGGCGCCGGATCGATGAACAGCGCGTCGAGGTCGAACCACGTGTCGGTGTGATAGCGGGATTCGAGGAGGAAGTGGCCGTTGCGGTCGGTAATGCCGCCGAGGATCTGACTTGAGGTATCACTTGAAGGCGCGAGTTTCTTCATCTCGTGGAGCGTTTAGCGGTGACGGATCGAAGTTGGGATCGTCTCAATGGAGTTCAACAATTTTGATTTTGAGTGCCGCGTATTCAGTACAAACATCTGACCACGCATCTCGTTGGCGTTGGATCGTTGCATCGATCAATAAATCTACGTCTTCGGGCGCGGCGCGGTCGAGGTATTTCAGAATTGTCGTTGCCGCCGACTGCGGCAGGGCCGGGTCGCCTGAAGGAAAATACCTCAGGACGGCGTCGACGAATCGCCGCTCCTCCGGAGGCAACTCTCGCTTAGCAAGAACGCTGACAAGTGCCCTCACCTTTTGTCGAACAGGCTCAAATTCTCGCCGCTTTTCGCGTAGCTCCGCTTTTGCGATTTGCAGGCGTCGCTGAATCTCCAATTCAGTGTCGGGAAAGATGCCGCCGAAGATTTGTCGCCGCTCAAACATGTCGATGTAGTTACCGTGAATGAGAAGCAGGTCATTAAAGGTGGGATCGAGGACGGTTGCGAAAGTTTCCTTTCTGCTCTTGATACGACCTTCAGTTAGTTTCACTAAGCGGTCGATGATTGAAAGCAGGGCATCAAGCACTATTGTGTCCCGCCTTGAGTAGATTCAATGAAATCAGCAAGCGCGCGTAAAATTTGAAGCACGGAACGTTTGTATTCAGCAAGGTTGCCCTCCCAAGGGTCCTTTATGTTCCAGACGACGAAATCCCGCGAGGTCCGGCTGCGGAGTTCGCTGGCGATCTCACTGTCCATCGCAATGACATCAGAAAATTCGGACAGATCGATATCCTGCAAGCCGCGTGGTATGAATCCGGCCACATGAATGCCGAATTCATGCTGGAGTGTATCGACCGCGGCAGCGCAGTCTTCTGGATTCTGAGGGTGAAGCCCGGCGGACTGAAACGAGGCGTGTTTTATGTAACGACGCTTGGCTAGAGCTTCCGCCATGACGCTACGGCATGTATTGCCCCAGCAGACGAACAGAACTGATCGGATTCCGACGGTCACCAAGGTTGTATCTTATGCCTGTCGACTGGTCCCGCCTAATGATGTCGCCCTCCAAGCCCGCTCGGTTGCATTCGAAGCCAAAATATCTTTGGAGAGGTGCCAAAAGTAGGCTTCCCCCCCGAACGTGCGCTAAGACGCGGGCTTTCACCTCAACGCCTCAAAAATCCCCACATACACTTCAATCCCATCCCACAGATTCTGCAGGCGGATGTTCTCGTTGGCCGCGTGCTGGTTGTCGTCGTGATTGGCGATCGGGAGGATCAGGACTGGCGTATTGGACGGCTGCTGGAAGAGGTACATGGGGATGCTGCCGCCGAGGGTGGGGACGCGGATGGGTGGGTGTCCGGCGGTGGTCATCAGGGCGGCGATTTGTTGGGAGAGGGGGAGGTCGAGCGCCGTGCGGGCCGGGGGGTAGCCGGCGCCCCAGGTGAGTTTGGCGATTTTCGGGTGGGCGAGGCGGGTGGCGGTATCGGGAGTTGATCGGACGATTGTGTATCCCTGCGATTCGATGTGCTGTTCGACGAGTTTTTTGATTGAGTCGGGTGTCTCGGCCGGCACGAGGCGGAAGTCGAGCGATGCGGTGGCCTCGGTCTGGATCGTGTTCGACGCCTGCGCGCCGATGTGTCCCGATTGGATTCCGCGCACGTTGAGTGCGGGACGCATGAGCGAATCATTGAGATTGTCGCTTTCTGTTGATGCGATGCCGAATTCGCGTTTGAGATCGGATTCGACGGGCGGCATCTTCGCGATCGCTTCCTGTTCGGCGGGCGAGGAGGGTTTTACGTCGTCGTAGAAATGCGCAATGAGAATGTGGCCGGTCTCGTCGCGCATCGAGTCGATGAGGTGCGTCAGGCGGATGATCGGGTTGGGGACCCAGTTGCCGTAGTGGCCGTCGTGCAGGCCTTTGACGGGACCGTAGACCGTCAACTCCGCGTCGACAACGCCGCGGGCGCCGAAGACGAGTTGCATGCGGCGGCTTTGATGGACGGGACCGTCACAAAGGATCCAGGCGTCGGGGCGGAGGACGTCGGGGTACTTCGCTAAATACTCGCCGAGGTGAGGGGAGCCGGCTTCTTCTTCGCCTTCGAAGACGAAGCGGAGGTTGACGTTAGGCGTGCGCTTCTCTTTGCGAAGAGCATCGAGCGCGGCGGCCATGGCGATGATGGGCGCTTTGTCGTCGCCGGAGGATCTTGCGTAGAGGCGCCATTCGGGATCGAGCGTTTTCGCGCTGCGCCAATCGACGTCGTTGCCGGCGGCGTCGCGCATGACCGGCGTCCACGCCGGCGTTTGCCACTGCTTCGGATCGACCGGCTGGCCGTCGTAGTGGGCGTAGAACGTGATCGTGCGCGTGGCGCCGCGCGCGGGGATGTCGACGACGACAATGGGCGGGGCGTTGTCGAGCGTGAGGAGTTTAGTGGTCACTCCGCGCTTCTCGAACATCGCACGGATCGCTGCGGCGTTGCGGGCGATGTTCGGCGCGTCCGAGGCGAGATTGGGGATGGCGAGGAAGTCGGAGAACTCGGTGAGGATGGCGCGTTGGCCTGGCTCAGCGGCCTGCGCAGCGGCGGCGATGAAGAGGAGAGGAATGGTGAGGCGTTTCATCACGCCTCACCATATCCCGCGCCACGACTCAGTGGGCTTTGTGGTTGCGGAAGATCTGCACCCCTTCGCCGACCGCGGCTCCGACGAGCGCGCCTTTGATCGGCTGGTGGTGATCGATGGCCGCGCCCGCCACGGCGCCGATGATCGCGCCGCGCGTCTGGCTGTAGTGATGGCGATGGTGGACCTGGCGATAGTGATGCGTCCTCGCGAACGTGCTTCCGGCTGGCAAAAGGAGCGAAACGCTCAACAGTGCCGCCTGGATTTTCTTGCTTGCCATTTGGTTTACCTCCGCCCTTGGATACTGCGAGATCGGTGCCGATAAACTCAGCAGTTTGAGCGAGTTCTCTGGAATCAGGAGCGGGCGCGGGTGCGCCAGTATGGAGGCTGCGACACCCCTCGCCGCGGTGCGCGATAAACCGGGCTACGCACTCATTGCACGGGACTGTGCGCGGTGTGCACGGGGCTGTGCGCAGTGTGCACGGGGCTGTGCGCAGTGTGCACGAGGCTGTGCGCGGTGTGCACGACGGTGTGCACGGGGCTGCGCGCAATGTGCACGGGGCCGTGCGCGGTGTGCACAGGGCTGTGCGCGGTGTGCACGGGGCTGTGCGCGATGTGCACGGGGGTGTGCGCGGTGTGCACGGGGCTGTGCGCGGTGTGCACGGGGCTGTGCGCGGTGTCCGAAAACGGAAAACTCCTACCTCGTGAACCAAAGAGAATCACGTCCTGCAAGGCAATCGAACCGTTTGAGCGCGCACAGCTGCGCTGACGATCGCGATAAAGGGGGCGCCGAGGCGCCCCCCTTTTCATCATTGCGCCGGTACGTACGTCGGGTCTTGCGTCTGCATGTCGATGACGGAGCCGTAGGCGGTGATGCGGCCGTCGCCGTCGATGACTTTGATGGCGATTCTCGCGTTGTAGGCGGTGCCGACGCCGAGTTGCTGGAGGACGCGGAACTGGCGGTATTCGTTTGCGGCCAGCGGGATCGTGACCTTCGGCGCGACTTTGGCGTCGGGGAGGAAGACGGAGACTTCGACAGTGACCGGTTTGCCGCTGACTTCGGCGATGCCGAGGTTGGTGCGGTAGCGCGTGGAGTCTTCGACCTGCAGGACGTTGAGGACGCGCGTGCCTTTGCCGACCGCGTCAGCCGGCGTGACCGCGGCGATGAACTGTCCGAACGTGCCGCCGCCGTCGATCTGGTTGTAGGTGCGGCCGGTGACGACGAGGTTGGCGTCCGTCAGCGTATCGACATGCATCGCGCCGCCGATGTTCGTCGCACCGAAGCGCGAGGCCACGATGTTGTCGAGGATGGTGACCTCGCCGGGATTGACGGTGAGCGAGCGGCTGATCGTCGGACCGGTTGCGTCGTTGAGCGGGTAGAGCGTCAACGTCACGTATTGGGGATCGACGCCGGCGTTGAAGATGCGCACGTCGCTGCGCCATTTCGCGAGGTCGTTGGTGATGTCGGCCACGCCCGGCAGCACGAACGTGCGCGCGGCAGTCTGCACGAGCGGGACGCCGCTGACGAGGAGCGGATCGGTGGTCTTGTTGTCGACGACCGAGGCGTAGGCGGTGACTTTGCCGTCGCCGCCGGTGACTTTCACTTCCACGCGGCCATCGGTCAGGGTGATGTTCTTCGCTTCGAGGAAAGAATTGAGCTGCTGCTGCTCGCCCGCTTTCAGATCGAGGGGGATCTCGAGCAGGTTCTTGCCGGCGGCGTCGAAGACGCTGACGAGGACGGAGGCGGATTTACCGGCCGCTTCGACGATGCCGAGATTGGTGCGGAAGGCGGGGGATTGCGCGATCTGCTGGAGGCTGAGGATGCCGGCACGCGGGTCGCCGGTCACTTTGCCGATGAAGCTGGCGAAGGGGATGGCCGGAATGTACTGGCCGAGGGTGCCGCCGGTGGATTGATTGAACGTCCTGCTCGACGCCACGGTTGCAAACGACACACTCACATCCTCGGCGCCCGGCGTGCCTTTGCCGCTGGTGTTCAGCGGACGGACTTCGAGGACGCCGTTGGCGGCATCGCCGAGTGCGCCGACGCCGTACCAGTTCTTGACGATGTCGTCGAGGGCCATGGTGTCATTCGCGGCGATCGAGACCTGGGTCTGCTTGACGGAGTTGGCGGCGCCGCCGGCCGGCGTGAAGCGCAGGAGGTAGTTGATTTTCTGCGGCGCGGTGTTGGTGATGCGGACGTCGGAGCGCCACTGCGAGTTGATGCCGTCGAGGTGGCCGACCGAGGGAATGATCAGCGAGTTGGCGGAGGGGGTTGAAATCGTCGTCGGCGAAACCGGCGTGACGACGCTGATCGAGACGGGGATGGTGACCGGCGGCTTGGCGTCGAGCGAGCCGATTTTCGCGGGCGAGCCGGGGAAGGTGAGGATGATCGTAGCGGTGAACGTGCCGTTGGGGAGGTCGGCCGGATCGGCGGAGACGCTGAGCGTAAGTCCGGCGACTGGAAGGATGCCGCTGGATGGCGTCACCGTCAGCCACGGTTCATCCGTCGATGCGGTGAAGGCGAGCGCGGTGCCCTGACCCGGGATGAAGACCGTCTGCACGACGACGTGCTTGTTGTTGATGTCGACGGTGGCGCTCGGGCTTTGCGCGTTGATCGGCGGAATCGGGACGACCACGACGCGCTGCGATGCGGAGAAGGGGCCGGGTCCCTGGCCGCAGGCGGAGAGGGCGCGGACGCGGTAGAAGAAGGCGGTCGGCGTCGTCGCGGATTTGGTGAAGGCTTTCGAGAGGCCGGTGACCTGGAAAACCTGCACGGTGTCGCCGGATGATTCTTCAAGTTCGTAGGTTGAGGCGCCGATATCGGTCCACTGCACGGTGTAGCTCTGGCCGGCGCTGGAGGTGCCGACCACGGATAGTTCTGGCGTTCCGCCGCTGCAGACGGTGAAGGTGCGTGTGGCGGAGACGAGCTGGCTGCAGTTTGCGATGCCGAGCGCCTGGACTGACCAGACCACCGTTCCGGCAGCGACGGGGAGGGTGATGGACGTGGAGGCGGTGTTGCCGATCTCCTGCGTCGACGCGCCGCCGATCGAGGCGAAGACTTTGTAGCCGGTCGCGCCGGCGACGGCGGTCCAGGAGAAGGTGACCGGCGAGGTGATGATGGCGCCGTTCGCGGGCGCGATGAGCGTCGGCGGCTGCGTGCCGCACGTCCCGCCGCCGATGGCGGTGGAGGCGCTGGCGTTGTCGTTGGCGGAGATGGGATCGAAACTCGATCCGCTGACGAAGGCGTTGTTGGTGACGGAGCCCGACGAGGCGGTGACGGTGTAGGACACGGTGATCGTGACGCTCTGGCCGGCCGTGAGGTTGCCGAGCGTGCAGGGGAAGCCGGTCACGCACGTGGGCGTGGCGGAGATGAACAAGAGTCCGCCGGGTGTCGGGTCGTTGAGGACGACGCCGGTCGCGGCGGCGGGGCCGTTGTTGGTGACCGTGACGGTGTAGGCGACGTTGGAGCCATTGGTCGCGGACGCCGGACCGCTCTTGGCCACAGCGAGATCGGCGCTCGCTGCGCCGAAGGCGGTGGTGGCGGTGGCGCTGTTGTTCGCGGCGTTCGGATCGGGGGTCGTCGCGCTCGACACCGTGGCGGTGTTGGCGAGGCTGGTCCCGGTGAAGCCGGCCGGCGTGGAGAACGTGGTGGTGATGGTCTTGGTCTGGCCGGCCGTCATCGTGCCGAGCGCGCAGGGGAACGTCGTGATGCAGGCGCCGTTGTTGGAGACGAAGGTGGCGCCGGCGGGAGTGGGATCGGTGACGGTGACGGCGGTGGCGTCGGACGGGCCGTTGTTCGTGACGGTGATCGTGTAGACGAGCGTGGAGCCGGGAGTCGATGAGGCCGGGCCGGTCTTGGTGATGGAGAGATCGGACTGCGCGAGGATGGTGACCGACTGCGAGGCGGTGTTATTGCCGGTGTTCGGATCGCCAGTTCCGGCGGTGACGGTTGCAGAGTCGACGGCCGGACCGCTGGCTGGGGCGGCCATGGTGAGGGTGAGCGCCGGCCAGGACGCGCCGCTCGGGAGCGAGCTCGCATGCGTGCAGGTGGCGATGTTTCCGGAGGGCGGTGCGCAATTCCAGCCGGCGCCGGAGAAGGTGAACGATGCCACGCCGGAAGGGAAGGTGTTCGTGAGTGAGAGCGTGCCGCTCACGTCTGGACCGCCGTTGCTGACGACGATCGCGAACGAGAGCGGGCTGCCGGCGTTGACTGGATTGCTGGAAGCGGTGTTGGTGATCGACAGATTGGCGGACTGGAAAACCGTCGTGAAGGCGTTACCGGTGTTGTTGTTCACGGTGTTGGGATCGAACTCGGTGGCGGTGACGGAAGCGCTATTGGTGATCGTGACGAGGTTCGGCGCGTTCAGCTGCAGCGTGACGTTGACCGACTGATTCGCGGCCAGCGAGCCGAGGTTGCAGGTCACAGTCGAGCCGGACGGTGTGCAGACTCCGATGGACGTCGCGATGACGAAGGTGGCGTTCGCGAACGTGTCGGTGACGACGACGTTGGTGACCGGCGTGGGGCCGTTGGTGATGGTCAGCGTCCACGTACCGTTCTGGCCGTGGAGCACCGAGGCGGGCGCGGACTGCGTGATCTGGAGATCGGAGGCGGTAACGGCCGCGGTGAGGCGCAACAGGTTCGGCGTGCCGGAGACGAACGCCTTCTGGAAGCTTCCGCCACCCGCGAAAGTGGGCAGGAAGTAGTTGGCGAAATCGCCGCTGCGGGTCGAGAAGCGGAGGACGTCGAAGGTGTTGCCGCCCGCCGGGACGAAGGAGTTGAAGAGCGAGACGGTGAGCGTGCCGCCGAGCGTGACGCCCGATGCCGAGGCGTCGACGATGTCGTAGTTCGACGTGCCACCGAGCTTGAGGTTCATCCCGCCGTTGACGCCTTGGGCGTAGGCGCCGGTGATGGTGATCGTCCCTGCCGTGGAGCCGTTGCCGGGGGCGACGATGCCGTTGGTGTTGTTGACCGCGGCGGCGACGGTGCCGTTGCCCGTCAGCGTGCCGCCGGAGAGGGCGATGGTCGACGGCGACGAGATCGAGCCGCCGAGGAGATTGGTCGAGCCGATGGTCTGGGTCAGGCCGCCGTTGAAAGCGAGCGTGCCGAGGTTGGCGTTGATGGTGCCGCTGTTGACGACCGCGGGGCTGATGCCGATCGTGCCAGCGGTGTTGCGCTGCAGCAGGCCGGCGTTGGAAATGACGTTGCTCACGCCGCTGACGCCGATGCCGGGGCCGGCGTCGAGATTCAACGTCGCACCGCCGGAGTTCGTGATGACGGCACTGTTGGCGAGAATGAGTCCATTCGTCGTCGAGCTGTAGGTCAGCGTGCCGTTGTTGACGAGCGGACGGCTGTCGAGGGTCATGACCGCGGTAAGTCCGTCGAGCTGGAAGTTGGCGCCGGCGTTGACGGTGAGCGTGCCGCTGCCGTTGATCGTGCCGCCGCTCCATTCGGAAACGGGACTGGCCGCGGTGAGATGAATCGTGCCGGTGCCGCCGAGGGTTGCGGCGTTGTGGACGTTGAGCGTGCCGATAGTGGCTGCGGAGTTCAGCGCGACGTTCGCGCCGTTGACGGTGAACGTTCCCGGCGTCACCGTGCCGCTGCCGATCGTCGACGTGCCGCCGTTGAAGGCCACCTCGCCTGCGCCGGTGAGTGACGACGTACCGCTGAAGGTGTTGCCGGTGGTGAAGGTGACGTTCGCGTTGCCGGCCACGTTGAACGCGCCGGTGTGCGCGCCGGCGGCGCTGAATGCGATCTGGCCGAGGTTCACGTTGACGGTTCCATCGTTCGTGAATGGTGCGCTGACGATGGCGACGCCGGTGCCGGACGATTTCTGAATCGTGCCAGTGCCGATGTTGTGGAAGAGCGGCGGCGTGGCGCAGTTGCAGGTGATGTTGGGGTCACCCTGCATGTCGAAGAGGTTGCTGTTGTTGAGCACCGCGCCGTTCTTCAGCAGCAGCGTGTCGCCATCCTGGTCGTTGATGGTGCCGCTGTTGTTGAGCGTGCGCGTGTCGAGAACGGGATTGAAACCGTTCTTGAGAGTGACCGAGCCGGTAATGTTGGTGATGCCGCTTCCGGCCATCGTGCCGCTGCCCCAGATGTTGTTCGTGCCGATGAGCGCGATCGTGCCGGTGCCGTCGAGCTGTCCCGAATTCAACGCCAGGCCGGAAAGCGAGAACGGCGCGTTGATGGTGACGATGCCGCCGGTGATCCAGAATCCGCCGCCGCTGTTGCCCCACGTTCCGCCTGTGACCGTGAACGTTGCGCCGCTGCTGAAGTTGATCGCGCCGGGCGAGACAGCATCGAGCGTGCCGCTGCTGGTACCGGCGAGGAGCGTCAGCATCCCGCCGTTCGCTTTGACCAGGCCTCCGGCGTTGTTGGTCAGCGTCGGGGCGACGCTGGAGCTGCCAGAGTTCTGGAACGTGCCGCTGTTGACGATGCTCGTCGTGCCGCCGCTCTGCAGGAAGGCGGAGTTGTCGGTGATGCTGATGAGCGCGCCGCTCTGGTTCGCGATCGAGGCGGTGCCGGAGAGCGTGAGCTGATTGCCGGCGCCGCCGGTCAGCGGGTGATAGGTGATCGTGCCGCTGTTGTTGATGGTCTTCGAGCTGAGGGTGAGCGAGGGCGAGGTCGCGCCGGCGACGTCGAGCGTGCCGCCCGAGGCGATCACGAACTGGCCGCCGCTGCCGGTCATCGTGCCGCCGTTCCAGGTGTAGGTGCCGCCGCTCGGAACGGTGAGGTTCGCTGCGCCCTGCACGGTGCCGAAGTTCTGGATGAACTTCGTGGTGGAGGTGGCGGCGTTGACGTTGAGAATCGCGCCCGCGCCGGTGGTGCGCAGCGCGCCCGGCTGGCCGTTGTTGAGCGAACCGCCGATGACGTTGAAGGTGCCGTTGAAGAAGTCGACGAAGTTGGTCGACGCCGTCGCCTGAATCGCGCCGCCGCTCATCGTTCCGCCGTTGTTGAAGATGATCGTGCTGCCGGACGTTGGCGAATTCGCGTCAGTCGTCCCGGCGGTCTGGTTGTACGGAACGTCGAAACGAAATCCTGATCCGCCGACGCTCTTCTTCACGATTCCGGAGTTGTTGAACGTGTTGACGCCGACGCCGTTCGTGAGCATCGAGCCGTCGCTCTGGATGTCGAGCGTGCCGCTGTTGTTGAACGTCGAGCTGCTGTCGACACTGACCGGCTGCGTGAGCGCCGACATCGTGGCGTTGCCGGCGTTGTCGATGGTGTGGCCGCTCATCGAGCGTGCGCCGAATTCGCTGAGCATGTCGAACGTGGTGCCCGAGGTGATGATTGTGTGACCGGCGCCGGTCAGCGTGCCATCCGTCCATTTAAACGATGCCGGTGAGGTGATGGTGAATGCGGCATTGTTGGTGAACGTGCCACCGTTCAACTCGATGTTGGTGCTGCTGAGCGTCATCGCGATGCTGTTAGCGACGTTGCCGTTGCCGTCGATCGTGACTTTGCCGCCGCTGAAGCTCGTTCCCGCCGTCCACGTATACGTCGTTCCGAACGGCGTCGGGAACCACACCTCGGTGCCCGCCGTCATGGTGAACGGTGCGCTGCTGACGCCGTCACCGTCGAGCACGAGGACGCCGCCGGTGATCGCGACGCCGGTGCCGTTGTTGTTGAACGACGGCTTGAAGAAGAACACGCCGCTGTTCGTTTTGTTGAACTGCCCGTTATTCGTCATCGATACCGCGGAGCCGTCGGTGTCGATGGTGCCGCCGCCAGTCGCGGTGAATGTACCGCTGTTGAACATCGACGCGCTGTTCTTCAGCGTCAGGTTGTTGGTGGGGGAGTTGTAGACGACGGAACTGTTGTCGTTGAAGGTACGGCCGTCGAGCGTCATCGATCCGAGGGCGCCCGTGATCGCCATGGCGCCGGTCGATGAGACGTTGAACGGACTGCTTCCGGTGATCGTGCCGCTCGACCAGTTCGATGCACCGAGGATCGTGACTGTGCCGGTGCCGCCGAGCGTGCCGCCGTTGAGGTTGAAACTCGGCGAGCCGCTTCCGAACGAGGTGGCGGTGTTGATGTTCAGCGTGCCGCCGGCGACGTTGATCGTGCCGGCGCCGGAGAACACGCCGCTGCTGTCGAACGTCCCGTTGGTGAAGTTCATGGTGTTGCTGGCAGTGGAGACGGTCATCGTGCCGGTCGACTTGCCGCCGCCGGCGAAGTTGAGCGCGCCAGTGGCGTTGTTCGTGACGATGCCGCCGGAGTTGTCGACATTGGCGAGGATCGACGACCCGCTCGCGCCCGCGGACTTGAAAATTTGTCCGGTGCTGCCGACAACGCGCAGCGTCCCGGCACCCGAGGGGACGGCCTGGATGTCGTAGTCGCCGGCGATTGTGAATGTGCCGGGTGCATTCGTCTCCAACTTCGCCGAGGCGCCATTGATCGTGAGCAGGTTCGTGATCACCGTGGGCGCGTAGGTCATCGTGCCGGTGTTGTTGATGACGCCGGTCAGGATCATTCCGGAGTTGCTGCCGTCGAGCGATGACGTTCCGGAGATGTTGAACGGCCCGGTGCCGGCGATCGTGCCGCCGGTCCACTTCAGGCCTGTGGTCGCGCTGACTGCCGCGTTGAACGTTTGCGTACCGGCCACGAATTTGATCGGCACCGATCCGCTGAACGACGCGCCGCTGTTGAACGTGTTGTTGCCGCCGAAGGCGATCGTCTGCGAGCTGGTTCCCGTTACGAACGAGCCGCTGTGCGTGCCGTTGCCGGAGAGGCCGAATCCGCCGCCCGCGCCTGCGCCGGACACATTCATCGTGCCGTCGTTCTTGACGAAGGGCGAGATCGTGTTGAAGCCGGTCCCGGACGTCTTCTGCATCGAAGCGCCGCTGGCGATGCTGATCGTTTCCGAGGCCGTTCCATTGATGGCGGCATCGGTGGAGACGCTGAACTGGCCGGCGCCGGTAACGTTGATCTTCGCGCTGCCCGCGAGCGTGATCGGATTTGTGGTGGACGAGTAGCTGACAAATCCGCTGTCATTGATCGTTGTGCCGCTGATCGACATCGGACTAACCGCGCCGTCGAAGATCCCGGAGTTGGTGATGTTGATCGTGCCGGTGCCGTTCAGGTTTCCGCCGCTGAACGTGAACGTCCCACTGGTGAGCGCGATCGTGCCGTCGCTGGTGAATGTGCCGCCGTTGACGTGGACATTGGCCTGGAAGCCTGCGATGTTCGCTCCCGAATTCGTTCCCATCGTGCCGCCGCTGTCGACGGTGAACGTGTTGCTGCTTGTGGCGGTGCTCGACGTCTCCAGAGTCAACGTCCCTCCGGTTGCGATCTGGATGGGGATGGAACTGGCGCTGCCGCTGACCTGAAGGATGACGGGGTTGTTGAACGCGTCGACCTTCAGCGTGTAGCCGCCGCCGAGCGTGACGATGGCCGTGTCGCCGGCGCCCTGGCCGGGATACGTTCCGCCGCAGCCGGACCATTTCGTCGTGTCACCCCAGAGTGTGACGACCGATGTGCTGGTCAGCGTGCAGGTGTTCGCGGCGTTGGCGTCGACCGGGGCGAGGGCCATGGCCGCAAAGAGCACGAGCATCGTGACGAGCGTCGCGCCGAGCGAGACGCCGACGATGCGGCGGCTGCGCTGTTTTGAGACTGCCTCGATCGGGTTGACGGCGATGGCAGACGAATCGTGATTCAGTGTCGGCATGGCGGCACGAAGCTCCTGTTGGTCTCTGGGAAATCGGGCAAACGGCCGGACCTTGGCCGCATCAAATAACGGTATGGGCGCGAATTGTAGGGCATATCATCGCCGCTCCCAGCGAACGCGTCCGTGACGTAACGCACGGAGTGGCCATGACTTCCGATTCCACCGAATCACATTGTCCGGGCTGCGGTCTGACCATGCCGGCCGGCAACGCGATCCCGTACGACGGCTACTTCAACGCGTCGGCGGAGTGCTGGAGCGTCTTCACCGAGGTCCTCGGCCGCGAGTTCAGCGAGGGTGCGTCGTTTGGGCAACTGCAGCACCTCACTGCCGAAGCCTACGCGGTGCAGCATGCGGGAGGGCAGCATCCCGACAAGTCGGTTGGCCTCCATCTGGCCGGACTCTTTCTGATGGTGGAACGCGGCATTGCACCAGCGTCCGTCGCGCCGTACATGCAGAAACTCGCCGAACGTGTTCGCGACTGGCGACATCTCGATGCGCCGCCATCCGACGGCTGGAAGCAGACCATCTTCGACGTGGCGATGGCGGACGATCACGTCGCCGCGGTCCGCAAATGGAGCGCGGAGGTGTGGGAGGCGTGGTCGCCGCAGCGCGACCGCGTGACGGCGCTGCTCGAAGCTCTGGATTAATCTACGTTCATGGCGTGGCGCATCGAGAAGCAGGCTAACGGCAAGTTCGCCATCTGGTCCACCCGAATCAACGACTACATCGTCATCGATGCGGACGAGGTGGAAATCGAGCGTATCTACAAGGAGAAGGGCATCAAGGTCTACCTCGCCTCGGCACGCGCGCAGATGACGACGCGGGTGCATCCGGTTCCCGCGGAAGGGGAAGCTCAGATCGCGGCGAATCGCGTTCGGGGCACGCCTTCGGAAGGATCGGTGCCGATCGGCGTTACCGGGTTCACGTTGGACGACGAGTGAATCGCACGATCCATGTCCCTCTCATTCAACATTGAACATTCGACATTGAACATTCAACATTCTTTGAACTAATGCCCGACTTCTCCCCAGTCGCCGTCACCTTTCAGGCCATCGGCACCCTTCTGCTCGCGCTCGTCCTCGGGCAGATCGCGCGGACCTTCGGCTGGCGCTACGCGCGCAGTTGGGGCTGGGCCTGGGCGGCGATGTTCGTCGCCATCATGGCCATCCGCATCTACATCTCCGCGGCGAATCCCTGGCCCTGGTGGCTGATCTACCTGCTCGCGCAATGGATTTTCCTCGCGCTGCTCTTCGCCGGCTGCCGTGATCTCGTCGACGATCCTCTTCCGCTCAAGCTCCTCGGCTACGCGACTCCGCTCGCACTCGCCGCCGCGATTCTGATCGTGATCGCCGCGCCCGATTTCGGCGCGCTCTTCATGATTGAAGCAGCCATCGTCACCGTTGTCATCGTCGCGTGCTACCTGACCCTCGGACGCATCACGCAGCACTCGGTCGGCTGGCACATGATGCGGATTCCGCTCGCGCTGATGGCGATTCTCTACTTCGCCTACGTGCCGCTCTACGCGTTTCAGCGCCGCGGACTCACCGTTCCGTATCTCGATTCTTCCTCGCTCGCCGACCTCCTGGCCGCCGTGCTCCTCGGATACGGAATGGTCCTCATCGCCGCCGAGGCCGCGCAGCGGGAGCTGAGCGACGCTGTGAGCGCACTGCAGATCGCTCGCGATCAACTGGCCATCAAAGCGAATACCGATCCGCTGACCGCCGCGTTGTCGCGTCACGCGTTTCATGCGATGCCGCGCGAGATGCACGGTACCGTCGTGATGGCCGACGTCGACCGCCTGAAACGAATCAACGATGCCCAGGGACATGAGGCCGGCGACGAAGCAATCCGCAGCGTCGCGAATGCGATCCGCAAACGCATCCGCGCCGACGATCTCCTCTTCCGCTGGGGCGGCGACGAGTTCCTGGTGGTGATGCCGCAATCGCCGCTGGAGCTGGTCACGCAACGCTTCGCGACGCTGCACGACGACATCACCACGCCGCGCGGCATCACGTGCACGGTGTCATGGGGCGCCGCCGCGTTCCCGAACGCGGACGCCATCGACGAAGCGATTCGCGAAGCGGACCGGATCATGTACTCGCGCAAAGCCGCGGCGCGCGCGAGTTGATGTGGCACAGACACTCTGGTCTGTGCCTACCGCGCTACACCCGCGTACGTCTCTTCGCCGCCGTCCGTTCCGTTTCCACCCACGGCTCGATTCCCGGCACGCTGCAGCGCGGAATCTTTTCGCCGAGGACTTCCTCGATCTGGCGGACCATCGGGATGTCCTGCCACGAGGCGATCGTCGACACGATCCCTAACGCGGCGCCGCGCGCGGTGCGGCCGGCGCGATGGACGTAATCGTCGACGTTTTCGGGGATGTCGAAATTGATGACGTGCTCGATGCCCGGCACGTCGATCCCTCGGCCTGCGATGTCGGTCGCGACGAGGATGCGGTGCTGTCCCTGGCGGAATCCGGCCAGCGCTTCGGTGCGCCGTCCCTGCGAACGATCGGCGTGAATGCGCGAGACCGGATGTCCGCGGCGTTCGAGGATGTGGTACAGCCATTCGGCGTCGATCTTGCGCCGCACGAATACGAGCGTGCTTCCCAGCTCCTCCGCGAGCAGCGTGATCAGGCAGTTGCGTTTGTCTTCTTCCTTGACGACGTACAGCCGGTGCGTGATGCCGACCGCCGCGCCGCCCTCGGGGGTGATGTCGATGCGCACCGGATCGCGCATGAACTCTTTCGCGATCATCTCGATGGAGTCGGGCATCGTCGCGGAGAACATCATCGTGCGGCGGTTGCGCGGCAGCAGGCGAAGGATCTCGCGCATCTGCGGAAGAAATCCGAGGTCCAGCATGTGGTCGGCTTCATCGAGGACGAGCTCTTCGATCTCGTCGAGCTTCACGTGACGCTGGCGAACGTGATCGAGCAAACGTCCCGGCGTGGCCACGATGATGTCGGGCACGCTCCGCAGCGCATCGGTCTGCGGATTCATCTTCACGCCGCCGATGACGCACGCGGTGTTGAGATCGTGCTTGACGCCGAAGACGTCGAGAAACGCTTTCGTCTGCAGCGCGATCTCGCGCGTTGGCGAGAGGATCAGTCCGCGAACGCCGCGGCCGTGCGTGAGGCGCTCGGCCAGCGGCAGCGAAAACGCCGCCGTCTTGCCGGAGCCGGTCTGCGCCAGGCCGATGATGTCTTTGCCTTCCAGCGCGAGCGGAATGACAGCAGCCTGGATGGGAGTCGGATTCTGAAAGCCGATCTTCTCGATGATGCCGAGGATCGGGGCGCTCAGGCCGAGGGAAGAGAAGGGTTTGTCGGTCGTCGAGACCGGGTGCTGCGGGATGGCTAATGAATCCATTCAGTAAAACGCTTTCCTATAAACCGCGACGTTGATCGCGATGACGAACGCGGCGATGGCGAATTCCATCCCGCGGGTGAGGCCATTCGGGTAGATCACGCGGAAGATGTGATGCGCGATGAAGCCGTCATCATACCCAGCCGCGCCCGCTCTGCGCAGAAGCACGTTCTCGAGGATGGTGAGTGGACAGATCCAGCCGCCGATCTCGATGAGCGCTCCCCATAACGCGGCGGGGAGATGAATCCACTTCACCACCGGCCAGCGCAGGACCAGAAATCCGCCCGCGATGACGAAGACGATAAACGCGAAGTGGATGACCGCGACAGCGGTGGCGAGGGTTTGATAGAGCATGGCGGCAGGGGGTGAAGCAGGGACGAGGGATGAGGGACGAGGGGTGGACGCTTGGTTTTTCTCCCTCATCCCTCGTCCCTCATCCCTGCCTCATATACTTCCGCGCCATGAAACGGCTCCTTCCCTTAGTTCTCTTCCTTGCTGCCATCGCCGCGTACGCCGCCGATCCGCAGCCGGTGCATGTTTTCGTCGTCGGTACGACCGATCTTCACGGCTCGTACGACAGCCATCATGAGTCGAAGACGGCGCCGGCGTACGGCGGACTGCCGCTCATTGCGGGCTACCTCAATGTGCTGCGCGCAAATCATGGACGGGTGATTGTCGTCGACTCGGGCGATCTGTTTCAGGGGACGCTGGAGTCGAACTTCTTCGAAGGCGAACCGGTCGTGAAAGGGTACAACGCCCTCGGCTACGACGCGGCGGCGGTCGGCAATCACGAGTTCGACTACGGTCCCGTCGGTCCCGATTCAATCGCGCGAACCGCAAACGAAGATCCGCTTGGCGCGCTGAAAAAGAATGCGAAAGCGGCGAAGTTCCCGTTCCTCTCCGCGAATCTGACGGAGAAGGCGACCGGCAAAACGCCGTCGTGGGCCAAGCGCTACACGATGATTGAGGCGAACGGCGTCAAGGTCGGCATCATCGGTTTGTCGACTCCCGACACCCCGGCCGTGACGATGTCATCGAACGTTGCGGCGCTCAACTTCGGCGATCCGGTCGCGGCTACGGTCAGCGCGGCGAAGGAGCTGCGCGCGGCCGGCGCGTCGGCGATCGTGGTCATCGCGCACATGGGAGGGCGCTGCAAGAACATCGAGACGAATCCCGAGGATCCGTCGAGCTGCGAGACGGACCAGGAGGCGATGCGATATCTGGCCGCGCTGCCGAAAGGAACCATCGACGCGTACTTTGCCGGCCACACGCACTCGAACATTCGCCACTACATCAACGGCGTGGCCACGCTGCAGCCGTCCCCGTACGGACGCGAGATCGCCATTCTCGACATGACCATCGATCCGTCGCAGCACAAGGTGACGAAGACGGAGATGGCGCCGCTGACGATGGTCTGCGCTCAGGTCTTCGAGCACACGGAAACGTGTGATCCGAAGAAGGCGCCGGCCGGCGCGACGCTGGTGCCGAAGAAGCTGGAAGGGAAACCGGTCGCCGAGGTGACGGCGGTTTCGGAGATCTTCAAGACCTACCTCGAGCAGGTTGCCGTCAAACGCAATCAGGACCTCGGCATTCGCACAACCGATCGTTTCAAACGTGCTTACTACCGGGAGTCGCCGCTCGGCGATCTGCTGACGGACGCGATGCGCACGTACATCAAAGCCGACATCGCCTTCCTCAACTCCGGCGGCATCCGCACCGATCTGCCGGCGGGGACGATCCTGTACTCGCACATGTTCGACGTGTCGCCGTTCGACAATTTCCCGGCCGTGATCACGTTGACCGGAGCGCAGGTGAAACGGATGCTGGAGATCACGTCGATCGGCGGCGGACGCGGCATCCTGCAGACCAGCGGACTGCGTTACACATTCGATGAATCGCGCGATGCGGAGAAACCGGCCGCGCAGCGCAATCGATTGCTCGCAGTCACGCTGGCCGACGGCAAGCCGCTCGATCCGGCGGCGCTGTATCGCGTGGCGACGATCGATTTCCTCGTCACCGGCGAGGGGCTGGAGCCGCTGATGAAAACGATTCCTGCCGATCGCATCAAGATCGATTACACGCGGCCGATTCGGGAGTTGTTGATCGATGCGCTGAAGGCTCTGCCGCAGCCATTGGCTCCGAAGGTCGATGGACGGGTGACCGTGGTCAATCCCGTAGCAAGCGGGGACTGACGCGGCAGACCGATTGCAGAACGCGCCGCCATGACTGTGATCGTTCTCTTTGGCGGACGCAGCGATGAACGCCACGTTTCCGTCGCGTCAGCGCAGAACGTCGTGCGCACGCTCGGTTCGCCGCTGGCCTGGTTCTGGGCGCCGAACGGCGCGGTGTACGACGTCAATCGCGAGGAGCTGCTCGCGCATCCGAATCCGTTCACGAATGACTTTCAGCCGTCGCGTCCAGCCATCTGGCCCGATCTGGAAATGGCGCTCGATACGCTGCCGGTCGAGGATCCCGTCTTCCTTCTCGCGCTTCACGGCGGCGAAGGGGAAGACGGGACGGTGCAGCGTTTGATGGAAGCGCGCGACATCCCATTCACCGGCTCCGGTTCGGCCGCGAGCGCCGCGGCATTCGACAAGGGACGCGCGAAAGAGATCGTCGCCGACCGCGTTCGCATCGCCGAGTCGCGCGTGGTGCAGGACGTTCGCAACCTTGACGCGACGATCGCCGAGATGCTGGAACGCCACGAGAAAATCGTCCTCAAGCCTCTGGCCGGGGGATCGTCGCGCGGACTGTTTTTTGTCGACCGAGGCAGCGCGATTCCGGCCATCGACAGCATCCCGTACATCGTCGAACAGTTCATCGCCGGACGCGAACTGACGGTTGGTGTCATCGACGGCGATGACGGTCCCGTCGCACTGCCGGTGATCGAGATCGAAACGGATCCCGGCGCCACCTTCGACTACGAAGGCAAATACCTCGGCAAAGGAACGCGAGAGATCTGTCCCGCGAAAATCCCCGACGCCATGCGCGACGAAGCGCAATCGATGTCGCTCGCCGCGCACATCGCCCTCGGCTGCGAAGGCTATTCGCGCAGCGATCTGATCGCGAGTTCGGAGGGCGTGTATTTCTTGGAACTGAACACGCTGCCGGGATTGACGACGAGCTCTCTCGTCCCGCAGCAGTTGCACGAGATGGGGATCTCGTTCCGCGATTTTCTGGAAACGCAGGTGGAGATTGCGAAAGGGAGACGGTTCACGCGGAGATAGGGAGGGGCGGAGAAAGGCATTTTTTCTCCGCGAGCTCGGCCTCTCCGCGAACTCCGCGTGTTAGTACTTTCCCCCGCACTCCGGACAGAATTTCGGCGAGCCCTCGGCTTCGTGCCCGCAGGCGCTGCATGCTTTTTTCAGCGAGTACGCCGCTCCGCATTCGGGACAGAACTTGCCGCCCTGCGACTTCGTACCGCACGATGCGCAGACGGCGCCGGAGACCTGGTCGATCTTGCGTGACTTCGTCCAATCCACCTCGCGCGCTTTTGTCTGAATCTGTTCCCTTGCGGCCTCGGCTTGCGCGGCGGCCATCTCTTCGTCGAGATCGGGCGCGCAGTTCTCGCAGAGGCCCGCTTTCTTGTTCCAGCAGATCGGCTCGCAGACCCAGTTGCCGCAGCGCGTGCACTGCTTGAAAATCGGGGAGATTTCGTTGACGGCGTCCTTCAGCGCGCTGTCGTGCGCCGGACCGCCGACGGCGCGCTGCACCTCGTACGTGCTGTCGGCCACGCTTCCGAAGACGCCGCCGAAGAGATTGCCGGCCACGCGCGCGGCCGATCCGAGGACGCCCATCGTCGAGGTCTTGAAGGTGGACATGTAGCCGTTGTTGCACTTCTCGCAGAAGAACTTGAACTGATACCCGCGATCGGTGGACAGGTCTTCGTAGTTTCCGGTGAAGCGGATGGCGACCATGGTTTCTCCTGGGGGGTGGGGAGTAGGGGGTGGGGTGTGGGAG
>DASYJY010000129.1:0-28434 GCA_035995985.1 Thermoanaerobaculia bacterium
CTGTTGAAGGCGCGCAGTTCGTTCGGTACTTTGGCCCCTTACTGGATGCTCTGCGCGAGCTCGGCGGGTCAGGCCGCAAAAAGCGAGGTTGTAGAGCAAGTCGCCTCTGATCTCGAACTTTCCGAAGACGTTCAGAACGAACTGCTGGACTCTGGCGCGCCTCGTTTCCAGAACCAAGTTGCGTGGGGCCGCTTCTATCTATGTCGCGAAGGCTTAATTGGCTCCAGCCCTTTTCGGTGAGGCTCCAAACACGCCGCTTTGATGACTCAGGCGAAGATTTTACCCACTTAAGGAAGACCTGCCGCGCTTGGTCAAACGTTAAATGTTCATGGAGCTGGAACCCGGAGTGCGACGCGTAGTGGCATACGAGTCGATGACAGCTTCTCCGAATTTAATGGCGGTTGAGTTCGACTGTAATTCGCAGTAGGGAGCGATCTCTCAATGGGTCGCCTTCGAATGTGCAAATAACGAGTCGTCGCCAAAGTTTCCTTACAGCGTCACCAACTCCAAATGTTCAATCGCCCGCTCTAGAAACTCGCCCGCAATTCTGCGGAAGCGCTCCTCAGCGTCAGTAACGAGGAACGTGTGCTTCGCCGGGCCATTTGAGGACGCCCCGATCGCGGCGAGCACCGAGGCTGCTGTCGTCTCGGCGCTGTCGACGATCATCACCTTGTCGCCGATGACGTGTTCGATGGTGTCGCGCAGGATTGGGTAGTGGGTGCAGCCGAGGACTAGCGTGTCGATGTCGGCGTCGAGGAGCGGGGAGAGGTAGATCTCGGCGACCTCGCGCGCGACGTGGGTGTTGGCCCATCCTTCCTCTGCCAGTGAAACGAAGAGTGGGGCAGCGGATTCGATGACTTCGATGTTCGGATCGATGTTGTGGATCGCTCGCGTGTACGCCTTCGACCGCACCGTTCCCTCGGTGGCGATGACGCCGACGCGTCCACGCGTGCGCTCGACGGCGGCGCGCGCGCCGGGCTCGACGACGCCAATGACCGGAATCGCCAGCGACGACTGCAGCGCGGGGAGGGCGGCGGCGGTGGCGGTGTTGCAGGCCACGACCAGCATGCCGATGCCGCGGTCGATGAGATGCGCGGCGGCCTGGAGCGTGTAGCGCGTCACCGTGTCGGCGGACTTGGTTCCGTACGGTACGCGCGCGGAATCGCCGAGGTAGATGAGAGGGTGGTGCGGGAGGGCGCGGGCGATTTCGCGGAAAACCGTGAGGCCGCCGACTCCGGAGTCGAAGATGCCGATTGGGGCAGGGACGAGGGACGAGGGACGAGGGGAGCGGGGTCGTGTGGCCATCGTTCACTCACTGGGCGTAGAGCGCGCGGCTCGCGACGTAGCGCCGCCGGCTCGGCGGCTGGACCGCCGGCGGCTCGCCGGCGTTTTCGGGTTGATCCGGGTTGTCTCGCCACCGAGCCGGTGGCGGTCCAGCCGGCGAGCCGCCGGCGCTACGTCTCCGCGGCTGCGACGGACTCACCCCTCTGCACCATCCACCGCCACCATCGTGCCGCCGCCTTCGCGCTTGATGTTGTATTGCTCGATCTTCTTGTACAGATTCGAGCGCGGCGTATCGATAGCCTCGGCGGTCTTCGAAACGTTCCAGCCGTTCTCGCGGAGCTTGGCGAGGATGAAGGCCTTCTCCGCTTCGTCTTTGAAATCCTGCAACGTCGCGAGGCGCATGGCGGTGGCGATGATGTCGGCGGCGGCGCGGAAGAATTCCGAGGGGAGGTCGGTGATGTCGATCGTGTCGGACGGCGCCATGATCACCAGGCGCTCGATCATGTTGCGCAGCTCGCGCACGTTGCCGCGCCACGCGGCGTCCTGCAGCGCCTTCTGCGCGGACGGCGCGAACTTCTTTGCGGGGCGGTTGTACTGCGCGGAAAACATCGTCGCGAAATGCTGGGCGAGGAGGGGGATGTCGTCCTTCCGCTCGCGCAGCGGCGGCGTGCGGACGGGGATGACGTTGAGTCGATAGAAGAGATCCTCGCGAAAGCGGCCGCCGCGGATCTCCTCGGTGAGCTCTTTGTTCGTCGCGGCGATCACGCGGACATCGACTTTGATGACGGTGGCCGAGCCGACCGGCTCGACTTCCCCTTCCTGCAGCACGCGCAGCACCTTGGCCTGCGTGCGCAGCGACATGTCGCCGATCTCGTCGAGGAAGATCGTGCCGCCGTCCGCGGCCACGAACTTGCCGGTCTGTTTGCGGACCGCGCCGGTGAACGATCCCTTCTCATGCCCGAACAGTTCCGACTCGATCAACTCCTCGGGGATCGCCGCGCAGTTGACCTGGATGAACGGCTGCGCGGCGCGCGAGGAGCGGCGATGGATTTCGCGCGCGACGAGCTCTTTGCCGGTGCCGGACTCGCCGGTGATGAGGACGGTCGCTTTCGTCGGCGCGGCCAGCTCGATCTGCGACTTGAGCTCCTTCATCGCCGACGATTCGCCGACGAGTTGGTAGTCGCGCGCTTCGCGTTCGCGCAGTTCGCCGACTTCTTCTTCGAGCTTCTGCTGCCGGACGGCGTTGCGGACGGATAGCAGCAGCTTGTCGCGGTTCAGCGGCTTCTCGAGGAAATCGAAGGCGCCGCGCTTCGTACACTCGACGGCGGTGGAGATGTCGCCGTGTCCGGAAACCATGATCACCGGTGACGGCACGTGCTGCTCTTTCAGATTTTCGAGGACTTCGATGCCGTCGAGGACGGGCATCTTGATGTCGAGGAGGATGGCATCGTACGGCGCCGCGGTGCGCGTGGCCTTGTCGATCCCGTCCTGCCCCGACCGCGCCTCGTCGATGCGGTAGCCCTCGTACTCCAGCGTCATCCGGATCGCTTCGCGGATCGCCGTTTCATCGTCAATAACAAGTATTCGGAACGCCATTCAAGTACCTCGCTCGTGCATGAGTCCGGCCAATTGTATGGGCGGATGCCGAGGTATCCTCGGTGGATGCAGTTCACTGAGGTGCTGACTACGTTCGCGGAGTTTTTTGATCGCGAGAACATCGGTTGGGCGATTGCGGGCGGCCTGGCGGTGGGCGCATGGGGATATCAGCGGTACACCGACGACATTGACTTTGTCGTTTCCGGCTCTCAGCGGGAGAGAGTCGTAGCGTTTGCTGAATCGCTTGGGTATGAGACGACTCACGCGTCCGAGGGTTTTTCGAATCACATCCATCCCGTGGAGGACATGGGCCACGTCGACATGCTCTACCTGTACGAGCGGACCGAGACGGAACTGTTCGCGGCGGCAACGAAGCGCGTTGTTTTGCCGGGATTGACCGCTCTGGTGATCAGCCCGGAGCACATCGCGATGATGAAGGCTGCGGCGATCAGGGATCGGCCTGCGAGGAGCTATGGCGACGCGCGCGATGTGGAATACCTTCTGACTCTCCCGACGATCGATCGGGAGAGGGTTCGGGCATACTTCGAGCGTAAGGGCTTGTTGACCATTTTCAATGCCATCGACCATCAAGGACAACGCTGACGACTTTGATCTCGAACGCGGTCTAAGGCTCACGCCCGCGGACATTGAGGCGCTCGATCGCGCGCGAGCTGTGCGGCCTCGTAGTTTCGAAAAGTACTTGCAGTGGCTCAGCGAAATCACCGCAGGCGTTCCTTCGCCGCGCGACATCTCGGGGCCGGACACTCCCTTCGAGCTTTAGTTCCTCAAGTACAATCCGCGCCGCTATGGACGTCACGATTACTCGGGAACCGAAGGTTGCGAAGGCGGATCATCTTTTTGTGTTGATCGCCGAGGGGAGTAAGCCGGATGTCGCCGTTGCGGCGAAGGCAATGCAGGCGATTGCAGCGGCGGGGTTTTCAGGACGCGCGGACGAATCGCTGTCGACGGTCGCGGGCGAGCCGAAAAAGATCACGCTGATCGGCATCGGCAAAGCCGAGGCGTTCACGATTCGCGGATTGCGCACGGCGATTTACAGCATTGCCAAAACCGCGAAGAAGCAGCGCGATCGGAACATCGTCGTCGTCATGCCCGTCTCCGTGCCGAAACTTGGTGCCGAGGAGACCACGCGCGTTGCGGCCGAGGCGCTGGCCGCGTCCGACTACAAATACGACGTCTACATCACGAAGACGGATGACAAATCGCTGCCGATCCACGCTTCGCTCGTTCCGCCCAACAGCATCGATGCGAAGCGCGCGAAGCAGCTCGACGACGAAGCGAAAGCGATCGCTGCCGGCGTGCGCACCGTGCGCGACCTCGGCAACGGTCCGGGCAATCTCGTCACGCCAACATTCCTCGGCGAACGTGCCGAGGAGGTGGCGAAGGGCGCCGGGATCAAGTGCACAGTTTATGGTCGCCGCGAAATCGAGAAGATGAAGATGGGCGGGCTGCTGGCCGTCAATCGCGGATCGATCGAAGAGCCGCGGTTTATCGTCCTTGAATACGCGCCGCGCAAAGCGAAGAAGCATGTGGCGCTGGTCGGCAAAGGCATCACCTTCGACTCCGGCGGCATCTCCATCAAGCCGGCCGAGAAGATGGAGGAGATGAAGTTCGACATGTGCGGCGCCGCGGCGGTGATCGGCACGATCCAGGCGGCGGCGATGCTGGCGCTGCCGGTGCGCGTCACGGGCGTCATCGCGTCGACCGACAACCTGCCGAGCGGCAGCGCGTACAAGCCGGGCGACATCATCACGACGAGCAGCGGTAAGACGGTCGAGGTCGTGAATACCGACGCCGAGGGGCGCATGATTCTGAGCGACGCGCTGCATTACGCGTCGGAGTTGAAGCCGGATCACATCATCGACTACGCAACGCTGACCGGTGCCTGCGTCGTCGCGCTCGGCAGCGAGGCGGCTGGGTTGTTTAGCAATAGCGACGAGCTGGCTCAGAAGTTGATTGAGTGTGGGGAGCGCGTCGGTGAGCGCCTCTGGAGACTGCCCGAGTGGGACGATTACAAGGAGTTGATCCGCAGCGATTGGGCGGACATGAAAAACTCTGGCGGACGCTGGGGCGGCGCGATCACGGCGGCATTGTTTCTGAAGGAGTTCGTCAATTGTCCATCGTGGGCGCATCTCGACATCGCCGGCACGGCGTACGCGGAACACGAAACAGCGCGCGAGGCGCGTGGAGCGACCGGCGCGGGCGTGCGAGTCACCATCGCGTTCCTGGAATCGCTCTCGCGCTCCTGATCGCGGCGGTCGTCTCCGGCTGCGACGGCAAGCGTCCGGCGCAGGTGCGCATCGCGCCGCCGCCGCGCAACGAAGTCAACTTCGCGATGGTCGATTCGCCGAGTCTGCAGTTCCTGCCGCGGCAGCAGGAAGCGCAGATCTGGAAGCTCGACGAAGATCCGATCGTCATTCCCGGCGATCACCTCAACACCTACCTCGGCCCCGTCGACGCGCCGCAGTTCGCGCGTTACGAGACACTCGACCTCACCATCGGCAAATACAGCACGCCCGGCGGCAATGGCTTCGCAACCGTCGAGATTTTTCGCTTCCCCGATTTCGTGAAAGCGTTCGGCGCGTATTCAAAGCAGAAGAACGGCAACCTTCGTTTTATCGACATCCCCAACGAATCGTTCGCGAAGGCGCATTCGGTTCACGTCTGGCGCGGGCCGTTTTACGTGCGCATCACCGGCGCGGCCGCGGGCGACGCCGTTCTGCGACTGGCCACCTTCGTCGCCGACAAGATGCCGCCCGCGCCGAGCAAGCCGGCCGTCTTCGCGTTCCTACCGGACAAGCAGCGCGTTCCCGGCAGCGAGCGTTACTCGGCCGATGCCGCATTCGGTCAGGCGTTTCTCGCCAATTCGTTTCAGGCCACGTTCAATGTCGACAACGATCTGATCGACGGCATCGTGATTCCTGCCGCGAACAAGCAGGCCGCCAGCAACATCCTCGATCAATACAAGGGTCTCTATCTTCACAACGGCAAGCTGCTCGATCCGATCACGAACCTCGGCGAGGACAATTTCACCGCGGAGGATCGCTTCCTCGGGCGCGTGGTGGCGTTTCGCATCGACCGATTCGTGATCGCCTTCAACGGCTTTCACGATCGCCAGCACCTGCTCGACCTCGCCACCTCCGCCGACCAACGAATCCTCGGCACGATTCGCAAGCAGCTGGTGACCGCGGACAAGCAGGCCGAGAACGCGAATGACGGCAACACGTCAACCGTGCCGGCGTGGATGCAGAACAAGCATTAACCGATTCGCACGACGACTAACGTGACGTCATCTTCCTGCGGCTCATTGCCGCGGAACGATTCGACGTCGCGGAGCACGGCATCGCGGACTTCCTCGGCACTCCCGTCGCACGCGGCCACGATGCGCGCGAGGCGATCGAGGCCGTATTCGTCGCCGGAGGCATTGACGGTTTCGTAGATGCCGTCGCTGTGCAGGACGAACGTATCGCCGCCCGCGAACGGCACGACGCGTTGCGGAACCTTGTTGCCGAGACGCGCGCCGAGGGGAGGAGCGAAGAGCTCGATCAGGTGGGTTTCGCGCGTCGCGCCGCGGACGTGGAGCAGCGGCGGATGGCCGGCGGAGGCGATCGTGGCGAGGTGCGTTTCGTGGTCGAGGAGCAGAACCGAGATCGTGACCATCATCCGGCGCCGGCTGCTCTGCGCGACGACTTCCTGCAACCGGTCGAGGACGTGCGCGGGATCGAGGAGTTCATCGCGCAACAGCGTGAATCCGCTGCGCAGCGCGGAGAGCGTGATGCCGCTGGCGAGTCCGTGGCCGGCGACGTCGCCGCAGACGATGGCGAGGCGTCCGTCGACGACGAAGTAGTCGTAGTAGTCGCCGCCGACCTCGGTGGCGGGCAGCGAGACGCCCGCGACGTCGGCCCAATCGAGTTGCGGCGGCGCCTCGGGCAGCATGCTGATCTGCACCTCGCGCGCAAACCGCAGCTCGTCGCGAATCCGCAACTGCTCGCGCGCCTCGGCGCGCCGTTGCACGCCTTCTTCGATCGCGCTCTTCTTGATGCTGCTGCTCAGTAACGCACCGATCACGAACGAGACGACGTTGACCGATGCCAGCGTGATCGCGATCGCGACCGGATTCGTTTTGTTGCGGCTCGTAGGCGCGGCGAAGAACGCGAGGACGACTACTGCCAGCAGCGAGGCGTTGAGAATGATCCGTTGCGGCAGGAGGAGCCGCAGCGCGATCGTGGCCGCCGGAAAAATGATGCCCCACGCCACCCAGCCGGCTTTGTCTGTCAGCGCGAAGTAGATGAGCGTGGCGAACTTGACGGCAAAGAGCGCGATCAGCCATCCGGTCAGGTTGCGCTCGACCGGCCGGGCGTACGCACGCGGCGGCCGGTTGTCGCGCCGCCGTGCGCGGCGCATTTCGCTCATCCCTGCGATGACGAAGAGCGTAAGCAGCGCGTCGATGAGAGCAGCCGAGGTGTGCCCAAGGCGCTGCTGCTTCCAGGTGAACGAGGCCGCGACGAGGATGAATGAGATGAACCCGAACAACCACGAGATCAGGTACGCCCAGACGAGGTTCTGTTCATCGAACCTCCGCTGCACCATCTGCGGCTCCGTCGTCTGCGCCAATTGTTCGAGCGGGCGTTCCATGCGGCAGGCATTGTCGCCGATGAAGCCGCTTCGCTCTACGATACTGTCCACCTATGACGAAACCGTCGCTGCTGGAACGGCTGCTGATCGCGCTGGGGGTGTTGCCGTTCGTGATTCTCTTCGCGCTCCTTGCTACCGGGATGGTGCGCACCTATCGCAATTTGACCGGCAGCATGGATCCGACGAGTTCGATCGGCGACCGGATGATTGCAATGCGGACCGGTAGCGTCCATCGCGGCGACATCATCGTGTTCGATTACCCGCTCCAGCCGGGTGTCGTTTTCGCCAAACGGCTGGTCGCAGTTGGAGGAGACACAGTCGAGATTCGGTCAAAGCAGCTGTTCGTGAACGGCGAAACAGTCGTGGAGCCGTACGCGGTTCATCTCGATCCAACGATCTACGTGGCGAGCCCGACGCTCCCGGAGCCGTATCGATCGCGCGATCATTTCGGTCCGTACGAGGTGCCGGCGGGAACGTTCTTCGTCCTTGGCGACAACCGCGACCGATCGTCGGACTCGCGCTACTGGGGTGTCGTTCCGGGCGAAAACCTGCGCGGCCGGGTAGTCCTTCTCTTCTCGTTGTCGCGCGGATTTCGCAGGCTCTAAGCGGCTTCAGCCTCTCTGCCCCTTTCCGCCACTAAATACTCCCTTTTTGGTGGTGTGGATTCCCCTCCGCCCTTACCCTCCTTTAATAACGCAACGTCCAAAGCGGTAAAGGGGAGAGGTCCGGGTCCGGCAACTCCTCGCAATACCTGGGTTTCAAGAGGGCGAAGGCCGCGTCGGCCCTCGCCTCGTCCTCGGTTCGATCAACCCATTTGAGGAGATCCCAATGACCCGACGAGTGATCCCGTTAGTGCTCTTTCTCTCTCTACTCTTCGTACTGCAGGCTTTCGCCCAGGTGGATCCGGGGGTGCGCGGCGGCGCGGCGGGGGCCGGTGCGGCCCTGGCGTCCGTTGCCGCGAACAACCCCGTGACCATCCTCAACTTCTTCAACGACGCCAAGGCCCGTTTCATCGAGATCGACTCCGTCTCAGGCACAGTAGCGGGTGAAGATGGATTCGGACTCGGACCGCGCTACAACTCCCGAAGCTGCGTCGCGTGTCACGCGCAGCCGGCGGTGGGCGGCTCCGCGCCGGCCACGAATCCGCAGGTCGCTGATGCCACCGCTGACGGTGCGCAGAACACGATCCCATCGTTCATCACGAGCACTGGTCCGGTGCGCGAGGCCCGCTTCCCGTTCTTCTTCGACTCGTTCGGCAATCCTGATACGAACCGGCCGAACGGCGGCGTGGAAGACCTCTACACGATCGTCGGTCGCGTCGACGCTCCGGCAGCGTGCAATACGAGCGTCATCATTCAACCTGGTTTCACGACTGCCGTGAATACCGGCAACATCATCTTCCGCATCCCGACGCCGACGTTCGGCACTGGGTTGATGGAGAACATCGACGACTCGACGCTGCTGGCCAACTTTCATAACCAGCAGAACAACAACGTCGGCGTCGGCGGAACGTTCAATCACAACGGCAACGACGGCACCATCAGCCGTTTCGGCTGGAAGGCGCAGAACAAGTCGCTGGAGATCTTCGCCGGCGAGGCCTACAACGTCGAGATGGGGGTCAGCAACGAGCTGTTCACGCAGGAACGGCCGCTGCCTGGCGAGGACACGATCAACGGCCTTCCGGCGGCTTGCCGCGTCAATCCGACACCCGAGGACCACACGAATTTCAATACGACTTCCATCGGGACGCTGAGCGACACCGTGCAGTTTGCGATGTTCATGCGCTTCCTGGCCGCGCCCACGCCGTCGACGACGGTACCGGGCGGCGCGGCGTCGATCGCGAACGGACGCAGTCTGTTCAACTCAATCGGCTGCGCGGTCTGCCACACGGCTTCGTTGACTACGTCACCGTCCCGCTTCACGCCGAGCCTCGGCAATGCGACGGCGAACCTCTTCAGCGACATCGAGATCCATCACATGGGCACGGCCCTCAATGACAACGTCTCACAAGGCGGCGCCGGCGGCGATCAGTTCCGCACCGCGCCTCTGTGGGGCCTCGGGCAGCGCATCTTCTTCCTGCACGATGGGCGCACCAAGAACCTGCTCACGGCGATCGAAGCACACGACAGTTCCGGCTCCGAGGCAATTACGGTCGAGAGCAATTTCGATCTACTGAGCGCCTCGCAGCAGCAGGACGTTTTGAATTTCCTCCGAAGTCTCTGACGCATTCGCATCGCGGGCCGCTGACGAACCGTCGTCAGTGGCCCGATTTCCAAGGGAGGGATGATGTTTCGTCGTACGACCCAGGCACTTCTGTTCCTCTGCATTCTCCCGATCGCACGCGCACAGGAGGCTGTCCCGCTTCGCAAATTGCCGACGGACGTCATCCTGATCAAAGGCGCAGTTCCAAGCGCGAGCGACACTTCGACTCCGTTACCCGAGGGGGGAGCCGTCACGAAGGATGTCTATAGCAACGGCTACTTCGGAATGGCCTACGCATTGCCCTCGGGCTGGCTCGAGAAATACAAAGGCCCGCCTCCGTCGGACGGCGGATCGTATGTGCTTGCGTTGTTCCGTCCGGGCCCAACGGACAAGCATTCAAGCCGCGGAACGCTGCTGATCACGGCACAGGACATGTTCTTTAGTCCGCTGCCTGGCCACAGCGCCAAGGAAACGATCGAGTACACGAAAGAGACGCTCCAGCCCGAGTACAAAGTCGAGCACGCGCCGTCGCAAGTTACGGTAGCGAATCACCCATTTACGCGCTTCGATTACAACTCGCCCGTGGCGGGGCTGCATTGGTACGTGCTGGCGACCGAGGTCCGCTGTCACACCGTCCGCTTCGTGTTCACCAGTCCCGATCCGGCGTTGATCGAGACGCTGATCAAAGAGATGGATGCGATGAAACTCGCCGACGTCGATGCGCCGCTGTGCGTCGCCGATTACGCGGAGGCGGCCAACGTTACGTACAAAGTCGATCCGGTCTTGACGGAGCAGAAGTTCAATGCGATCCCGGTCCGTCTGATCATCGATAAGTCGGGGAAAGTCCGGCACGTCCACGTGATCAGTTCCTTCCCCGCACAAGCGAAGGCGATCACCGACGCGCTGCTGCAATGGCGTTTCAAACCGTATCTTCACGATGGCGAACCCGTGGAGGTCGAGACAGGAATCATGTTCGGTGCTGCGCCGCGCGCGAAACCATCCGTCGCAGCGGCATCAGGCAACGCAAAACGATCGGGTTGAGTGATAGCTCAGGAACATTTGGCATTTGAGCTCTGATCGCCGGATCGTCAAATGGCCGGTTTAAGGTGTGAGGGGGCAGGTAACTCGGTCAAGCATTCCAGTAGCCGGGCCGCCGCCGGTTGTGCGCGACCGCGAGTACCGAAATGCGGTCCGGAAGCCGAATGAAAACGACGTGGTAAGGGAAGTTTCGAACAGGAAATCGACGCACCGCGGCGTCTTCGACACCGGGGACGAATCCTCCACTCAGAGGAAACTGCTCAAGAAAATCGAGGGTGCGTGAGACTTCCTGCGTGATCGATGGGCTGCGTCTTCGTTTCGCTCCCGGTACCAGGCCGTAGCTTCCTTCAGATCCCGTTTGGCGATCGGTCGAAGGCGAATTTCCGTCACCGACCGAAGACATCCCGCTCGACATCCCGGAGAGCGTCGCGCCAGTCGATCTCGTCGTGAGGGTTTGCTCGGGCATCGGCTGCGCGACGTTGGATTTCGGCCGCCCACGCGGCTTCAATCTGCTGACGGTTGCCATCGTCGAGGCTGACGAGCAGTTCCTCGACGATCTCTGCGCGTTCCGGCGCTTCCAATTGCAGCGCATCCTCAAGGACGCGGGCGGCGGCAGTGGTCATGGCGAAAAGGATACCACTGCCATCACTTCACCGTCATGTACGGAATCGACAGATAGAACCCGGCGGGATACTGCTGGTATCCGGTCACGTTCTTTCGCATGATGGCCACGTTCGACTGCATGTAAAGCGAGATGTAGGGGAGGTCGGTGGCGACGATGTTCTGAACTTCGCCGTAAATCTGCTTGCGCTTCGTGCGGTCGAACGTCGAGTGGCCTTGTAGCATCAGATCGTCGAGATGTGTATTGACATAGTAGCCGCGGTTCTGGCCATTGGGCGGGGTGTTTTTCGAATAGAAGATCACATAATAGAAATCGGGATCGGCAATTCCATTGCGGGACAGTGAGTAGAGCTGGAAATTACCTTTGCCGATATCGGCGAAGAAGGTTGACATCTCATTAGACTGAATGGAGACATTGATGCCGGCCTGTTTCATCATGGCCTGCATCACTTGTGCGCGTGAATTCGCCTCGGCATCCGTCGACGTTTTGAAGACGAGATTCAGTCTGTTCGGATAGCCGGCCTGCGCGAGGAGCTGTTTCGCCTTCGCCGGATCGTAGTTGTAGTCCGGGAGGTTCGTGGCGCGCGCCCAATGGCCTTCGGCCAGCATCGTCTCGGTCTTCTGCGCGTAGCCGCGCTGGATGTCGCGGATGATGCGGTCGCGGTCGATGGCGTGGGCGATGGCCTGGCGCACCAGCGGCTTCGCGAGCGCCGGGTCCTTCATGTTGAACGCGAGATATTGATAGACCGAGCCAGGGCTTTTAACGACCGTGAAGTCGGGGTTCTTATCGAACTCCGCCACGTTTTCGAACGGAATTGAATTCACTTCGAAATTCACCGTGCCGCGGCGCATTTCCAGAATGCGGGTCGTGGCGTCGGGAATGATCCGCACCGTGATGTGCTTAATCTTCGGCGCGCCGCCGTGCCATTGATCGAACGCTTCAAGCTCGAGGCGATCGTCAGGGCGGAACTCGATCACTTTGTAAGGCCCGCAGCCGATCGGTTTCGTCTTGTAGACGTTCGTGTCGGCTCCGGTGGGGAGGATGCCGGTGGTGAGATTGTCGAAGATGCCGGCGTTCGCTTCCTTCAGTTTGAAGATCACGGTCTGCTGGTCGGGCGTCTCGATGTGATCCACCGAGGCGTAGCCGGAACGCTTGGAGGTGGTGAAGGTCGGGTTCATGAGCGACTCGTACGTCCACTTCACGTCGGAGGCTTTCACCGGCTGCCCGTTGTGAAACTTCGCGTTGGGATTGAGATGGAAGACGATAGTTTTGTCGTCAGGCATCTCCCATTTCGTCGCCAGATCGGGCGCGTAGTCGAAGTTCGTGGTGACCTTGATCAAGCCGCTGTAGATCAGGTCGAACATGCGGCTGGAAGCATTGTCGGCGCCTACGCGGCTGTCGAGATTGGTCGGCGACGACATCAGCGCGATGACCAGCTTGTTCTTGTCGTCCGCGCCGCCGGGAGCTCCTCCCTTTTTCTCACCGCCGCCGCAGGCCAGGAGCAGGACAACTACCACCGAAGCAAAGAGTTGACGCGTCTTCATTCACCACCTCGAGTTCGCCGCAGATGGTTACAAGTATGATGCCCGGCGATGCGATTGATTCGAATTCTTCTTCTCGTAACCGCCTTGATGCCGCTCACGGCACTGGCGAAAGAGAAGGTCATCGTCCTCGGATTCGACGGCGTCGACGCCCGCTACACCGAGCAGTGGATGAACGAGGGGAAACTGCCGAACCTTGCGAAGCTGCGGGCGCAAGGGACGTTTCGTCCGCTGCGGCCGACGATCCCCGCACAGACGCCGGTATCGTGGTCGACCTTCTCCACCGGCATCGATCCCGGCCGCACCGGCATCTTCGATTTTCTCCGACGCGATCCGAAGACCTATCTCCCTGTTTTCGCAGCGTTCGATGAGACGAAGGAGCCGTTCCTCCTCGGCGAAAAAAATCCGTTCACCGCCGCGGCCGCGATCCTGGTCATCCTCGCTCTGATCGCACTCTTTTTCCGGCGCACCGCGCGCATCGTCATGATCGTCATCTCCGTTCTCGCCTCGACCGGCGCATTTCTGGCGACGAAGAAGTACATCCCGGAGACGCGCCCCGGCGTCATCAACCGCCGGCAGGGCATCCCGTTCTGGGAGGCTGCCGCAAACGCGGGACGCAAAGCGCGCGTGGTCCACGTTCCCGTCACGTTTCCCGCGCATGATTTTCCGGCAGGCGAGATGCTCTCCGGCCTCGGCGTCCCCGATGTCTCCGGCCGCGTCGGCAAGCCGTTCTTCTTCACCTCGGAACTCGATTTCCACCGCAGCGGCGCGAACGAATTCTCGATCGAAGTCGTGCAACTCGAGGACAACAAGGGACGCATCAGCGCGAAGATCCAGGGCCCGCCGAACAAGCTGTTCGGCACGCCGCCGTACATCTCCATCCCGATGACGATCACCGTCGCCAACGACCGGAACTCGATCACGATTGAAGAGAGCGGTCAGAGGGTGACGCTGCGAGCTGGCGAATGGAGCGGCTGGACGGATTTCGTTTTTCCGTTCAACCCGCTCATCAAAATCCACGGCATCAGCCGCTTTCACCTGATCGCGTCGCAGCCGGAGGTGAAGCTGTATCTGTCGCCGATCAACTTCGATCCGCGCAATCTGCCGCCCGGCTTCAACATCTCCGCGCCGGCGAAATGGGCGCAGCAACTCGCGCGCGACCACGGCCTGTACAAAACGCTCGGCTGGCAGATCGACACGTGGGCGATTTCCGAGGGGTTCGCGGACGAGCAGATGTTCTGGGATGACATGACGTTTACGGTGGCGCAGGACCGGAAGATGTTCGATGCGTTCCTCGGCGGCGACGAAGAGCTGATGGTGCAGTGCTTCGAGTTTCCCGACCGCGTCGGCCACGTTTTCTGGCGGCTGATGGACCCGAAGCATCCCGCGTACAACGAAGCGCTGCACGCGAAGTGGGGCGACGCGCTGCTGCGCTCCTACCAACTCATGGACGCAATCGTCGGCGACGCGATGGCGGCGGCGGAGAAGAAAAACGCGGCGCTGATCGTCCTCTCCGACCACGGCTTCGCATCGTTCCGGAAGTCGGTCAACTACAACACGTGGCTGGTGATGAACGGCTACATGTCGCTCAAGACCGGCGTTCAGGTGAAAGACCGCAACGTGGAGATGCTCTTCGACTCCGGGCAGTTCTGGGAGAACGTGGACTGGTCGCACACGCGCGCGTATGCGATGGGACTCGGCGAGATGTACATCAACGTGAAAGGCCGCGAGTCGCAGGGCATCGTGAATCCCGGCCCGGAGTACGACGCGCTGAAGTCCGAACTGAAGTCGCGCCTCGTGACGATGACGGACATGGAAACGATGGAACATCCGGTCCGCCGCGTCCTGGCGCGCGAGGAGATCTACCGCCAGTTCGACCCGAACATGATCCCCGACCTCTTCGTCACCAACAACGACGGCTATCGCGTCTCCTGGCAAACGTCCCTCGGCGGCATCCCGAAGAACCTGATCGAGCCGAACAAGCAAGTGTGGAGCGGCGACCACTGCTCAGTGGATCCGGAAATTGTGAAGGGGATATTTTTCTACAACCGAAAGTTGGCGACGGACAGAGCGCCATACATTGCCGACGTCTATCCGACGGTTTTGGGGTTGTTGAGCGTGAAGGCTCCGTATGAGTTGGATGGAATTGAGTTGAAATGATCTATGACTATGAGCAGCGTTCTCCGTATTGCGAGCACGGAGAGTTTCTCGAGCGCGCTTGGGAGTCCTATCGTGCGACGACTCCTCGGCCCCGCCTATTCATGTCGGGAGTATTCAAGTATCACTCTTACTTGGAATTGCTACTTGATCGAGATCAGCGCGTTATCAATTGGTTTCTCTCGCAATTGAATGAGATCGTGAACTAAACAATGGACTACAAAAGACTACTAACCCAGGTCGAGCGCACGCTCGAACAGATTGAGGCTACGGAATCGACGCGGTTCACGATCGAGCAGATCGGGGAGACCATCGCGACGAATTTTCGGGATGAGCTCGGGATCACAGGCGGGCGGATCTACGAGCTCAATGATGAGAACTCTTACGAATTGGTCGGGCGCTTCGGCGTTTCGCATGACGGGCCGCTCGGGATTTCCGTGCCGAGGGACTACAAGCCGATCGAGCTCGTGCTGGAGAACGGCGTAGTGGTCATGGAGCCGAACGACCCCGGCGTCGATCCGATCCTCGAGAGCAAGCTTGGAGCGAGCCGGTTCGCCGCCGTCGCGGCCGGCGACAACCACACGCACATCCTCGGATTCGACGTCGCGCCGAATCTGAGCCGCGAGGACATCCTCTTCTCGCTCAACCTCATTCGGTACACCGTGAACCAACGGCTGCGCGCCGATCGTTATCAATCGCTGATCGATGAAGCGCAGCGCATCCAGCAATCGATCCTGCCGCAGCGCGTGCCGCAGTACGCCGGATTCGACATCTGGGGGAAGACGCTGCCGGCCGCGGTGGTGAGCGGCGACTTCTACGATTTCATCCCCATCTCCGACAACATCCTCGGCTTGGCCATCGCGGACGGATCGGGTCACGGACTGCCGGCGGCGCTGGTCGTGCGCGACATTTACATGGGCCTGCGCATGGCCACCGACCGTGATTTCAAAATCATTCGCACGATGGAAAAGTTGAATCACATCATCCATCGCGGCCGGCTCACGACGAAGTTCGTGTCACTTTTCTACGGCGAGCTGGAGACCGGCGGAATCTTCATTTACTGCAACGCCGGCCACAACTTCCCGTTCGTTCTGCGCGCGGACGGCGTAACGATTGAGATGCTGTCGAACGGCGGTCCGGTACTTGGTCCGACGCCTGACGCGACGTACATGCGCGGCTTCGCGAAGCTGAACGGCGGCGATCTACTGTGCATGTACACGGATGGCATCGTCGAATCGCACGACGCGAACGACGAGGAGTTCGGCCTGGATCGGCTGGAGGAGCTCGTCGCGTCGATGCGAACTCGGAGTGCCGAGGAGATAGGAAGAGAAGTCCTGGCGCGGGTGACCGAGTGGGGGCCCGGCGAGCAGGACGATCGGACTGTCGTCATCGTGAAGGCAGTGAATCCGTAGAACGTGAGCGACGTCCTCTACATCAACGGGCGCTTTACGACGACGGCAGAACGCGTCATCGGCGTCGAAGACCGCGGCTTCCAGTTCGGCGATGCCGTCTACGAGGTTTTCAAGTTCCTCGGTAAGCGCCCGAGCTTTCTCGCGGAGCACTACCGGCGCATGGAAAACGGATTGCGCGAAGTCGAGATTCGCGTGCCATGGGATGAGGCGCAGTTCGCGGAGGTCGTGCGCGAATTGCTGACGCGCACCGCGTTCGATGACGGCATCGTCTACGTTCAGGTCACGCGCGGGGAGTCGGAGCGGAAGCACTTTTATCCCGACGATCTGACGCCGACGGCCATTGCGTATTCGCGCTCGTTCACGTTTCCCGACGCGGCGAAGAAAGCGCGTGGAATTGCGCTGGTCACGGCCGACGATCTGCGTTGGAAGCACTGCAACGTAAAGTCGGTGAACCTGCTCGCGAACGCGATCGCGAAGAAGAGAGCGGAGCGCGCCGGTGCGGACGAAGCGCTTCTGATCGATCAGGCCATCGTGCGCGAGGCGGCCAGCTCCAGCTTCTTCGGCGTCCGCGGAGGAGTGCTCATCACGCATCCGCTCGATGAGCACATCCTGCCGGGCGTTGTCCGCGATCGCGTGGTGAGGCTGGCGCTTGCGAATCACATCCCCGTCGACGAACGGCCGTTGCTCGAGACGGAGTTGTTCGATCTCGACGAGGTCTTCATCACCAGCACGACCTTGGGTGTCATGCCTGTTGCAGCGATCGACGGCCGCGCGACGCTCCGCGGCGACATCACACCGAAGTTGCAGCGCATGCTTGACGACGACGAAGCGCGCGAGCTTCTGTGAGAGGATCGCGGGCTGACCGCGAATTGAAAGAAGAGAAATCATCAATGCCATTTTCATCATTCGGACTTCACGCCGATCTGCTGCGCGGAGTCAAAGAACTCGGATTCAAACGTCCCACGCCCATTCAGACGGACGCGATGCCGCCGGCCATCGCCGGCAAGGACGTCCTGGCGTGCGCCATGACCGGCAGCGGCAAGAGCGCGGCGTTTCTGCTGCCGATCCTGAATCGCCTCATCGGAAAGAAGCGCGGCACGACGCGCGCGTTGATCCTGACTCCGACGCGCGAGCTGGCCGCGCAGATTGACGAGCACCTGCGCGAGCTGGCCGTCCACACGCCGCTCTCCGGCGCTGCTGTTTACGGCGGCGTGGGGATGGGTCCGCAGGAACACGCCTTCCGCAGCGGCGTCGACGTGATCGTAGCCACGCCCGGCCGGCTGCTCGATCATTTTCAGTATCCCTACGCGAGGCTGGAAGGGTTGGAAGTCCTCGTCCTTGATGAAGCCGACCGCATGCTGGACATGGGATTCCTCCCTGACATCCGCCGCGTGCTTCGGCATCTGCCGCCGAAACTGCAGACGCTTTTCTTTTCGGCCACGTTGCCGCAGCCGATCGTGGAGTTGTCGCGCGAGATGCTGAAGAATCCCGCCACGATTTCGATCGAGCGGAAGTCGGCGCCTGCCACCGGCATCACGCAATCAGTCTTTCCTGTCTCGCAGGATTTGAAACTGCCACTGCTGGAGACGCTGCTGAAACGGCGCGAGATCCAGAACGCGATCGTCTTCACGCGGACGAAGCACCGCGCCAATCGCGTCTTCGAGCAGCTCGAACGCCACAAAGTTCGCGTGGCTCGCATTCACGGAAATCGCAGTCAGGCGCAGCGCACGGACGCGCTGGCGGGTTTCAAGAACGGGCGCTATCAGATCCTCGTGGCCACCGACATCGCCGCGCGCGGCATTGACGTCGAGGCGCTCTCGCACGTCGTCAATTTCGATGTGCCGGGGATGCCTGAGGATTACATCCACCGCGTCGGCCGCACCGCGCGGGCAGAGCTGACTGGCGACGCCATCACCTTCGTCGCGCCCGACGAGGAGAACGACCTTCGCGCCATCGAACGCGCCATCGGCAAACGCCTGCCGCGCGTCACCGTTCCCGATTTTGATTACGCGCAGAAACCTGCGGAGAAGCTCGAGATCCCGATCCAGGAACGGATCGCCGCAATTCGCGCCCGCAAAGCCGACGACCGTGCGAGGTCGAAAGCCAAAGCGGAGCGGCGAGGGGCGGCGCCGGCTCCGGCGCGATCCGCACCGGCCGCGCGTCCGCACGCACCGAGGAGCGCCGCAAGCGCGCCGTCCGCGCCGCGACGTGATCGTCCCGGCCGGCCCGATGGCCGTCGCGGAGACGCCGGTCCTCCTCGGCGCCGGCGGCCGTGAAGCCATCGCTGACGTTTTCTAATCCGCGCCGTAGAAACTCTGGTCCACGACCTGCCAGCCGGAGGCGATTTTCTTCATGGCCACGGTGCCTTTGATTTTCTTGCTCTCGCTGTTGGTGCCGGTGATCTCGATCCTTGCGCTGTCGCCCTTCATCAGGCCGCCGGCGACGTTGACCGTTTTCGGATAGTTCAGGCCGAGGTCGTGGAAGTAGCCCTTCATCTCGGAAGGCTTCGGTTTTGTCTCTGGCACCTGGTCGGGCGGAAGGAGAAGGTGCGCGGCGTTCCAGTCGGCGGCTTGGATCGCCTTCACGAGCACGGCGTAGACCGCACCGGGGTCGCCGCCGCCGGCTACGAGTGTCGTCGGCTTTGGAATGGCGGTCAGTGGCACGTCGTAGGAGAGGTGGAAGTCGTAGGCGTCGTCGAACATCTTTTCGGGCTTTGTCGTCGCGCACTCGCCGGCGACGCGCGACGCAGTCACGGTCACGCCTTTCGCGGCGAAGGTGTTGGAGAGATCGATCTGGCGCTGGGCCTGATTGAGAAACGCGTAGATGCCGCAGCGTTCCTTCGAGACGACGCGCAGGACGAGGAACGCGCCGCCGTCGGTTTTTCCTGACTGGTCGATCAGCGCGCCGGGCGTGTCGATGCCGTTGATTGCGGCGGCCCGATCGATCTCGAAGTTGGCGAGGAGCACAATGGTCAGCGGCTTGGCGGGATCGGCCGACGTGTCCTGATACGCAAGCGCATCCACCGGCTCGAAATGGATATTGCCGAAGTGAAAGGTTCCTTTGGCGCCATCGGCGGCGAGTGCCGCGGTGGTGATTGCCAGCATCAGCAGGGCGAATAGGGATCGAGTCATGACGGCCTCCGAGCGAGAAACGATATACCGGGTGACGATCGGCAGATTCTGCCGATGTATGGAAGCTGCCGCGGGGCATCAAGGCAGTAATACAGGCGAGAAATTAGGCCTGCGATATGCATGAGCACGTAGACGTCCCTGAGCAGAGAGAGACGTAGCTGGAAAGGAGCGGGCTGTGACATGACGAGCCTGAGTCGCCAGCTTTGTGTGTACCTCTCTCTCACCTAACCCCTGACAACAATTGAGGATACCGAAATGTCTAAAGGGTACAGGAGATCTCTGTTTGTTCTCATGGCTACGGCGCTGCTGACGTTCGCTTTCGGCGCCAAGGCCCAGCAGCCTTGTTCGGCGTGTGACCCGTACACCTCCAGTTGTTCCCAGACCTGTCTCATCTGCGACGTCGAGAGCTACGAAGGTTGCTTGACCTGGGAGGAATCGACCTGCGGCAACAACTCGGTTTGCGTCCCCGACAACTGCACGCCGAGCTGGTCGGAAACGTCCCGCGTCACGCAGGGAACGTACGACGGCAACTCGTGGCAGGACTGCACCCATCACAGCGTGCAGTGGGTGACGCTCACCGACTCGAACCATTGCAACCTCGACTCGTACTACTGGACGCAGCACTACTGCGACAACGTGATCGACGGCTACAAGAACGGCATCTATCCGGACTGCTGCAACGGGTACGGCCCCGGCGGAACGCCCGACTCGTTGTACACGTGCAACGGCTATCACAGCTGCACGGGCTGACACGCTCACGCTCATCAGCGGCGCCGGCTCGTCCGGCGCCGCTCCCGCGCAAAGGAGAAAAAATGAGAACGACACTTTCCATGATGCTGGCCGTCCTGATGATCGGCGCGCTCTCCCTTTCGGCCGCTGATGCGGTGACGCCGGCCGCGACGATCGGCGGTACGTCCATTTCCCTCACCGAGCTCGATACCGCCGTCGGTGCGCGCCTCAACCGGCTGCGGACCGACGAATACAACATCCGCCGTGGCGTGCTTGAAGAATTGATCGCCACGAAACTGATCGATGCGGAAGCGGCGCGCCGTCATGTCACTTCCGAGGAGCTTTTCAAGAACGAGATCGAAGCGAAGATTACGCAGCCCGACGTCGCGGAGATCGAGCCGGTGTACGACGGCGTCGCCGACAAGTATCCCGGCATGACGAAAGATCAGGTCCTCGCGCAGATCGCGGACGGTATGCGCCGGCAGCGCCTCGGCGCACGGCGCGCGCAGTACATCAAAGAGCTTCGCGCCGCGGCCGGCGTGAAGGTGAATCTCGAGCCGCCGCGCGTGGCGGTGAAGGCGGACGGTCCGGCGCGCGGCGGCGCCAGCGCTCCCGTCACGATCGTCGAGTTCTCCGACTTCGAATGCCCGTTCTGCGGCCATGCGGTCGAGACGCTGCAGCAGGTCGAGAAGGCGTACGGCAACAACGTACGAATCGTCTTCCGCGACTATCCGCTCTTCAGCCATCGCACGGCGAAGCGCGCCGCCGAGGCCGCGCACTGTGCGGAGGAGCAGGGAAAATTCTGGGAGATGCACGATCGACTCTTCACGAAAGGCGGACCTCTCACCGATCCCGATCTCTATCGCTTCGCCTCCCAGGCCGGCATCGACCGCAACAAGTTCGACCAGTGCCTGACCTCGGGCAAGTACAAAGAAGCGTGGAAGGTTTCGCAGGACGAAGGAAACCGCGTCGGCGTTACCAGCACGCCGAGCTTCTTCATCAACGGACGGATGATCGTCGGCGCGGCAGGCTACGACGTCTTCTCGAAGATCATCGACGAGGAGCTCGCGAACGCAGCGCCGCGTGCCGCGTCCGTGGCGAGCAAGTAAGTCCCTCGGCGGGGGACAGGCGCGAACGGCCTGTCCTCCGCCCGAAGTTGAGGGTAGGGATTTTCGCTGCCTCGACTCTCCTACGGTAGGCAAGGCTTCTCTTCCACAACGATACGAATGACTCCGCTTGCACCGCGTGCAACCGGCTCGTACTTCGTCTCACCGAATGGAGAAAAACAACATGGCAGCATCGAATGCGGATCCCATCACCTCTCTTCAACCGCCGGAGCAGCAGCACATGCTCCTCCTCTTCCTTCCCGTTAAGAAAGGCCTCGCGAGCCAGCTGGCGACGTCGACCGACGGCGCGCTTGCCGCGAAGAATGACGCTCCCGATCTTCGTGCCGCCACCGGCGTCCATTTCTTCATGATCACCGCCGTAGCGGACGGCGCGAAGTCGACGCTGCCCGTGCCGACCTTCACCGCCGCGAAGGGGAAGGATCTGATGGTGGTGCTCTCGATCTACGACGCTCCGTTCAGTCCGTACATCGGCGCGTTCACGAAATACGAAGAGATTGCAAAAGCGCTCGACGGCATTCTCTTCGCGCTCGATGAGACCGGCATCATCACTGACGATAAGCCGACCTCGGCCGCGTTCATCCTCAAGCACGGCGGCGTGTTCAAGAACAAGGAAGCCTTCGTCCAGCTCCTGATGCGCTACAACTTCGCCGATCCGACCATCCCTGCCGCCACGGGGGCGGGCATCGTCCCGGCCGGCGCGAAATACTTCATGGGCGGCACCTTCCCCGGCCTGACCGTCGGCAACATTCTGCAGAAGTATCCCGACGCTCCCTCGCTCTGGCCGGCCACTCCGGTTCCGATCACGTTCGAACAATGAACGTCGACGACATTCAGGGCGTCATTCTGCGCGGCTTCCGCAGCTACGGGACGATCCGCCACTTCCTATTCAACATCACCGACGTTGCCGCGGCGCAGGAGTTCTGCGGACTCCTTGCGCCCGGCAGCGGCGCGCCGGTCACGGTGACGCCGGGAACACTCTGGCCGGCGGGCGAGAAGCCGCCGTACTGTCTCAATGTCGGCATCTCGAATACCGGCCTGTCCAAGTTGATCGGCGGGACGAATTACGAGACCGTGAGCGACGCCAGCTACGGACTCTTCACGACGTTCGGCACAGGCGCGGCCGATCCGGGCATTGCGAAGAATGTCGGCGACACGGCCGGTACGCCGAGCGCGCCGGAGAACTGGTGGAAGAACGGCAATTGGAAGTTGCCTTCCCCGCCATCGACGTCGCTCCTCGACGTCCTGGTCACGCTCTACGCTCCGGACGCCTGCGCGCGCGACACGTACTCGCAGAAGCTGCTGGAGATGAGCGCGCCCGGACTGGCGCCGGCCTTCGTCCTGGACTGCGATCCTCTCGATCCGCCGGACAGCATCCACTTCGGCTACGTCGACGGCATCTCGCAGCCGAAAATCGCCGGCTACGACAATCCGAAGGCCGGGATGTTCGATGACCAGCCGGTACCGTCGTACTACTTCGTCATCGATCCCGATCCGAACGGGCCGGCCCCGTACACGGCCCATCCGCTTCTCGGCAATGGCTGCTTTGGCGCGTTCCGCGTGCTGCATCAGGATTCGGCTGCATTTGAGGCTTTCCTCGCGAAAGCCGGCGACGATGCGGATCTCGTGGCCTCGAAGATGTGCGGCCGTTGGAAGGACGGAACGCCGCTCGAGGTCAGTCCCGACAAACCCGATCCTTCGCTCAGCGCAGGCGACATCGTCAATTTCAACTATCTCTCGGCCTCACCCAACCAGGTGAATCCGCTGCCCGCTCCCGATTTCGACACGTCCGGCGTGCGCTGTCCGTACGCGTCGCACACGCGGCGGACCAATCCGCGCGACGACGTGAAGGTGAAGCCGTATGACCCGCCATTCGCCGAGCACCGGGTCATGCGCCGCGCATTCGCGTATGGTCCGCCGTTCGCCAAGGATCCGGCCGCGGACCGCGGTTTGGCCGGTCTTTTCATGGGCGCGAATCTGCAGGATCAGTTCGTGTTCCTCATGCAGACGTGGGTTCAGTCGGGCTCTTACCGCGTCCCGTACGACGCGAGCCCGAACGGCAGCGGGATCGATCCCCTGTTCGGCCCGCAACCGGATCAGGACAGCACCGACTTTTCCTATCTGTCGAATGGCGAATACAAAACGATTCCCGGCATGACGCGCTTCGTTCGCACCGACGGTGGCCTGTTTGTCTTCCTGCCGAGCATCACCGCACTCGGCTTCCTGGCCAAAGGGAGTATCCCGGCGTCGTAGTCGATCTTCGAAACGATGCTTTGTCGCATACTGCGGCGCCATGAATCTGGAGAGCGGGCGAAGACTGGGTCCGTACGAGATCGTCACCCTCCTCGGCGCGGGCGGGATGGGGGAGGTCTACCGCGCTCGCGACACGCGGCTGGACCGCATCGTCGCGATCAAGGTGCTGCCCGTTCATCTGACGGCAAGCAGCGCATCGCGCGCACGCTTCGAGCGTGAGGCGCGCGCGATTTCCGCGCTTTCGCATCCCAACATCTGCGCGCTCTACGACGTCGGCCGCGAGGGCGAGACCGAGTACCTGGTCATGGAGTATCTGGAAGGGCAGACGCTGGCCGACAAGCTCGCCCGAGGTCCGCTGCCGAGGAGTCAGTTCCTGAAGTTGGGAGCGCAGATCGCGGAAGCGTTGCAGCACGCGCATCGCGCGGGAATCGTCCATCGCGATCTGAAGCCGGGCAACATCATGATCACGAACAGCGGCGCGAAGCTGCTCGACTTCGGTCTGGCAAAGTTCGCCGATCCCGTCTCGGAACCGCTCGACCAGGACGAAACCGCGACGCAGCGGGAGCCGCTGACCGCCGAGGGAACGGTCGTGGGGACGTATCAGTACATGTCGCCGGAGCAGATCGAAGGACGGCCGCTCGACCATCGCACCGACATCTTTTCCCTCGGCGTCATCCTCTACGAGATGGTGACGGGAAAGCGCCCGTTCGGCGGATCGTCACGCGCGACATTGATCGCATCGATCCTTTCATCCGATCCCGTTTCCATCCGTTCGCTGCAGCCCGATTCGCCGCCGGACCTGGAGCGAATCATTCTCACGGCGCTGCAGAAGAATCCGGAGGAGCGGTGGCAGACGGCGCAGGATGTCGCGCTGCAGTTGCGATGGAGCGGGGAGTCGTCGCAGACGGGTTTCGCTGCATCGCGGCCGATTCGGCGCAAATCCGCGTTCCTTCTCCCGCTGCTTCTGATGGCGCTCGCGGCGCTGCTGACGTTCGCCGCGATGCGTTGGTTTGCCGCTCCGCGCGCCGACGCGACGCGAGCCAGTCTTCACCTGTGGCTTCCTCCCACCATGCATCCTCTGCGGTTCTACGAGTCCAGCAATTTCGCGCTCTCTCCCGACGGACGGATGCTCTGTTTCAACGCGTCGAGCGGCGGAGCGAGCGCGCTTTTTCTCCGCAGTCTTGATTCGTTCGCGATCCGGAAGATCGAAGGGTCGGAAGGTTCGACGGGCCCCTTCTGGTCGTCGGACGGCGCATGGATCGCGTTCGCCGCGCGCGGCAAGTTGTGGAAGACGAAAATCTCCGGCGGTGCCGCGCCCGAAGCCCTTTGTGACGTCTCCGTGGGCGGAGCGGCGGGCTCGTGGCAAGGTCACACGATCCTTTTCGGTGATTCCGCCGGCGGCCGCCTTCAGATTTTTCGCGTCTCGGATGCTGGCGGTGATCCGGTCGCAGTCACGAAATTGCGCGATGCCAGACAATGGCGTCACTCCTGGCCACGGCTGCTCCCGGATGGAGAGCACTTTTTTTATCTCTCGTATGTCGCCGATTCGATCGACCGGCAATTGATGTTCGCGTCGCTCAAATCGCCGGAGCAGTCCGTCGTCATGCCGAACGCGTCGATGGTGCGGCTCGTCGGCGATCAATTGCTGTTCGTCAGGGACGCCAGGCTTCTCAGCCAGCACTTCGACGTCGCCCACGGCACGCTCACCGGCGACCCCGTGGCGCTGGCCTCGGACGTCTCCTATTTTTACCCGACCGGACGCGCCGACTTTGACGCTGCGGGCGGAACGCTCGTGTATCGCACCGACACCACCATCGGACGGCTGGCGGTCGTGAACCGCAGCGGCATCGAGACGCGACTGATCGACGACAAGAATGTGTTCTTCGACTTCGGACTCTCACCCGACGGCGGGAAGGCCGCGGCCAGTGTCATCAATCGCGACACCGGCCTCGCCGATATCTGGATCTACGATCTGGCTCGGGGAATCCGCGAGCGATTTTCAAGCGAGCCATGGCACGAAGTGACGCCGGTCTGGTCGCCGGATGGCAGTTTCATCGTTTATTCGGAAGCCGCCGGCGGGACGCTTCCCCACATCGTCCGGCGCGGGTTCACTGATGCGAAGCCGATCGACGTCAGCCCCCGAGGCCCGTTTCAGTTCGCGGCAAGTTTCACTCCCGACGGACAGACGCTTTTCTACGTTCGTGAAGACGGCCGCAGGCAGGCCGATATTTTCACCCTTGATATGAAGACGAAACAGTCCACGCCGGTCCTCAGCAGCGACGCGTACGAGGACAGCCCTGCTGTTTCGCCGGACGGAAAGTGGCTTGCCTATGCCTCGGACAGCACCGGCAACGGAGAGGTTTATCTGCTGAGTCTTGCCGGCGGTGATCGCCGCCCGATCCGACTTTCAACCAATGGCGGCGGCAATCCGAAGTGGCGGCGCGATGGCCGCGAGATCGTCTATCGAACCACGGAAGGCGCGATCGTCAGCGCCATCCTCGGCCCGTCGGGGCGTTGGGACGACGCGGCGACGCACGAACTTTTTCGCGTGCCCGACCTGCGTCACTTTGCAGTGCTGCCGGACGGCCAGTCGTTTCTGCTGCAGCGAGGATCGCCCGGTCCGTCCGACTCCATCTACCACGTCGTCCTCGGCTTGCATTGATGATCACCCGCGCTCCTTCCTGGTCATGTACAGCACGAGACCGGCCGCGGTGAAGAATACGAGATAGCCGGCAGCCATCGTTTGGATGCTCGCGGGCACGTGCGGCACGGCGAGAGTGCCCGCGGTGGCGTAGTAATCGAGCGCGCAGTACGTGTAGGGGATGACGTAGCTGGACTGCCACGAGATCATCCCAACCGCGAACAGCCACAGTCCCAGGTCCGCGGGTGAGAAGTGATGCGTCAGCCCGCTCGTTTCGATTGCATACATTGCGAACGATCATCGACGCAACGCGCTGCCATTACAATCGCGCGCATGCATTTGACGCGAACGCTCCTTCTGATTCCCGCCGTCCTTCTCGCCACCACTCTCGCCGCTGACACGCCGAAGTACCTCGTGCCGCCGCCGGAAGTCGTGGCCGCATTCGATGCGCCGCCGTTGCCCGAGGCGCTGCTCAGTCCATCGAAGAAAGTGATGGCGCTTGCGTATCGGAAAGGGCAGCCGTCGATCGCGTCGCTGTCGCAGCCGATGCTGCGGATCGCGGGCGAGCGCGTGAATCCGCGCACGAACGGGCCGCATCGCACGGCGCTGATCTACGCGATCAAGTTGCAGAAGATCGGCGGCGGCGCGACCACGAACGTGACCGTTCCCGCGCACGCGATTCTTTCAAATCTGAAGTTCTCGCCGGACGGATCGAAGCTCGCGTTTCTGAACACGCGCAGCGACGGCATAGAGCTCTGGGTTGCCAACGCGACGACCGGCGAGGCGAAGAAGATCAGCGGAACTTCGCGTTTGAACGCTGCCGCGGGCGATCCCTGCGATTGGCTCTCCGACAACCACACCGTCGTTTGCAAGACCGTTCCCCTCGGGCGCGGCCCAGCCCCTGCCGATTCCAGCGTCCCCTCGGGGCCGAACGTGCAGGAGAACCTGGGGAAGACGGCGCAGGGCGCGACGTACGAGGACATGCTCCGCACGGCGCACGATGAGGAGCTGTTCGCGTACTACTTCACGAGCCAGCTCGCATCGTTCGATACGACGTCGGGCACGATGACGTCGATCGGCAAGCCCGCAATCCTCGCCGAGGTGGCGCCGTCGCCGAACGATCGCTTCATCCTCGTTGCCAAAATCAAAAAACCTTTTTCGCACCTCATCCCGATGGAGGGCTTCCCCGAGGACGTCGAGATCTGGGATAGGAAGGGCTCGCTGGTGAAGAAGCTGGCCGACCGTCCCAGCCGCGAAGGCGTACCGCTGACTGGAGTCGAAGCAGGGCCGCGCGGACATCACTGGCGCGAGGATCAGCCTGCGACGGTCGTATGGACCGAGGCGCTCGACGGCGGCGATTCGAAGAACAAGGTGCCGTTTCGCGACCGCGTGATGACGCTTTCCGCGCCATTCACCGCCGAGCCGTCGGAGATCGGGAAGACGGAGTGGCGGTTCGCCGGGATTTCGTACACCGAGAAAGGCACCGCGCTGCTGAGCGAATTCGATCGCATCTCGCGCAAAACACGGACGTGGATTCTCGAAGCCGGCGCGGCGCCGAAGAAGTTGTGGGATCGCAAGCAGGACGCGGCGTACGACAACCCCGGCACGCCCGTCACGCGCGATGCGGGCTCACGCAGTTTCGCCGGTTTCGGCGGCCGCGGTTCAACCAGCCCGGTCGTGCAGATCGGCGATTCGATTTACCTCACCGGTCAGGGCGCGTCAAAGGAAGGCGACCGGCCGTTTCTGGACCGGTTGAATCTGAAGACCCTCGAAAGCGAGCGGCTGTTTCGAAGCGCGGGCGATGTGTACGAAACCGTCGTCGCGCCGCTGAGCAACGACTTCACCACGATTCTGACGCGCTACGAGACGCCGAAAGATCCGCCGAACTATTACGTGCGCACGGTCGGCGGCGATTCGCGGAAAGCGGTCACCGCGTTCAAAGATCCGCAGCCGCAGCTTCGCGGCATCGAACATCAGTACGTGACCTATCAGCGCAAGGACGGCGTGAAGCTGTCGGCGACGTTGTATCTCCCGCCCGGCTACAAAAAGGG
>DASYJY010000130.1:0-23223 GCA_035995985.1 Thermoanaerobaculia bacterium
ATACGAAGCCGTTGCCTTCGTTCACGCCGCAGACGGCGCCGCGTTGGGTCTGGACGCCAAGGGGCATCGAGCGAGGGCGCTCTAAATCCGCGCGCGCCGCACTTCGTCGATGACGCGTGCGACGACTTCGTCCGCGGCGCCGAGCTGCTTCGCGCGATCCTTGCGGAAGCTCCACTCGATCTGTCCATTGGCGAGGCTCTTCGCGCCGATGCCGATGCGGAGTGGGAATCCGATCAGGTCGGCGTCCTTGAATTTCACGCCGGGACGTTCATCGCGATCGTCGAGGATCGCATCGATGCCGGCGTCGCGCAGTTGGCGATAGATGTCGTCCGCAGCGGCGCGGACGTTGTCTTCTTTGCCGATCTGCGTCACGACCACTTCGAATGGTGCGATCGGCATCGGCCAGATGATGCCATCGTCGTCGTGGCTCTGCTCGACCGCGGCTGCGACGGTGCGGCCGATGCCGAGGCCGTAGCAGCCCATGATCATCGGTTCGCGCGCGCCCTTCTCGTCGAGGAACGTGCAGTTCATCGCCGCCGAGTACTTCGTGCCGAGTTTGAAGACGTGGCCGACTTCGATGCCGCGATGGATTTCGAGCGGAGTCGAACAACGCGGGCATGGGTCGCCCGCGAAGACGGTCGTGAAATCGCCGTACTCCGGCTCGGGAAAATCGCGGCCGGGATTCGCGCCGCTGTAGTGCGTATCGGTCTTGTTCGCGCCGACGACCCAGTTCGCAAGATTCTTGAGCGAGACATCCGCGAGCACGCTCGGCGCTTTCGTACCGACCGGACCGCAGTAGCCGATCGGACCGCCGGTGGACGACTCGAAACGCGCGTCCGGCATCATCTCCAGGAACTCCGCGCCGAGGAAGTTCTTGATCTTGATCTCGTTGCCTTCGCGGTCGCCGCGGACGAGCACCATCACGCAGCCTTTGTTCGTATCGAAGACCAGCGTCTTGACGAGCTGCGACGTTGGCTTGCCGAGAAACTTGCCGACGTCGTCGATCGACTGCGTGCCGGGAGTGTGAATCGGCGCGAGCTCGGTCATCGGTGCTGGGTCGGGCTCGTCGAGAAAAAACTTCGACGTCGCCTTCTCCACATTCGCGCCGTAGCTGCAGCTCGGGCACGACACGACCGCGTCCTCGCCCGACTGCGCCAGCACCATGAACTCGTGCGACGCCGAGCCGCCGATGTTGCCCGTATCGGCGTCGACGGCAACGTGATCGAGCCCGCAGCGATTGAAGATCGCGCCGTAGGCGACGCGCATCCTTTCGTAGATCTCGTCAAGCGATTCGCGGGTCGCGTGGAACGAATACGCGTCCTTCATCACGAACTCGCGCCCCCGCATGAGGCCGAATCGCGGACGCACTTCGTCGCGAAACTTTGTCTGGATTTGATAGAGATTCACCGGCAGCGAGCGGTATGAATTGATGGCGTCGCGCACCGTGTCGGTGATGACTTCTTCGGCCGTCGGCGCGTAGCAGAACTCGCGGCCGTGCCGATCTTTGACGCGCAGCAGTTCTTTTCCGTAGACCGCCCAGCGCGTCGACTCGATCCACAACTCGGACGGCTGGATCGTCGGCATCGTCAGCTCGATCGCCCCGGCGCGCCCCATCTCTTCGCGGACGATCGCTTCGAGTTTCTGCATGGAGCGCAGGCCGAGCGGGAGGTAGGTGTAGATGCCGGCGGCGACTTTGCGAATCATGGCGGCGCGCATCATCAGCTTCTGACTGATGACGTCGGCGTCCGCGGGAACTTCCCGCAATGTGTTGATGAAATATTGGCTCCAGCGCATGGGGGCGGGATTGTAGCGGAGTTATGTTTTACTTTCCGCCGATGTCCTCGATCCTCAAATTCGATCGCACGCCGGTGGCGCGGCTGGTGTCGTGCGCGGCCTCGTTCGCGTCGGCCGCGCTGGTGTTCGACTACCTGTCGAAGGGCGAAAAAGAGATCGAGGCGTGGCCGATGATCGCGCTCATTGTTCTCTTTCTCGGCACACTCGCCGCTGCGGTGGTGCAGTACGGCGACCACATCTACCTCAGCGACGACGGCGTGATGTACGAGAACTGGGTGCTGAAACAGTTCGGAAGGCGCGGACGGTGGATGCGGTGGGAAGACGTGATCGAGGTGCGCGAGATCAAGCGTAAGGTGCTGATCCTTTTCTCGCGCGACGGCCGGCGCATGCTGGTCGACGCCATCCTTGGCTACCCGATTGCTAGAAACGAGATTCTCAGGCGAGCTCCGCAGGCCATTTTTTCGGGAACACTCGCCTCTGAAGATTCGTGAAGAAACGCGTAGCTATCCCGGTCATCGGCGTTGCCGCCGTCGTCCTACTCGCGGCCGTCGTCATCATCGCGTTGCGCCAGCGTGCGCCGCGGCACCGCGTGTTTCGCGCCGCGCCGGCGGAGACGCGTCCGAAGCCGCCATCCGCGGAGCTGCGTCCGCCGAACGAGTGGAGCGAACAGTTTCGTTCACTCGAAGCGAATGGCCGGTGGTCGGAACTGGCCGGTGTCCTCGAGGGAATCGCTAAGACTCATCCAAATGAGTATTCGCGATGGTCGCTCGCCTATCTGCACGCGCGAGCATTGATCGAAAACAGCGATCCCGCCGATTCCGCCGCGAAACTCGCGCCGTTTCTCGTCGCCGGAAATCCGTTTCGAGATCTCGCGCTCTATCACCAGGCGGAGATCGATGATGCGCGCGGCGATCAAGCCGCCGCGAGCCGCAATCGACAGATGCTGATCTTCGCGGCGCCTTCGTCGCTGTATCGAGATCAGGCCATCGATGACGAGAGCGAGCACCTGTCTCACGGCGGTCCGAAACCACTCATCGACTTCGCGACCAAACTCTTTCCGACCGCGAGCACATCCCGCCGCCGCGATCTGACCGCGCGCATCGTCGAGTCGACGCTCCGCGTCGGCGACGCGAACGGCGCACTCGCGCGCGGCATCCCGCTGCTGCAAGGGGGCGCGCTCGACGACGCCTCCGACCGCGCCAGCCGCGCGCTCGATCAGTCGGCACTCGTTGCACGGATGAACGGGCCGCAACTGTTGCTGATGGGCGAGTCGATGCAGAACCATCGGCACTTCGATCGCGCCGTCGCGCTCCTCTCCGCCGCCTTGCGCGCGATGCCGCAGCGCCGCGAGGAGCTGACGTTTGCGATCGGCCGTTCCTACTTCGGCAACGAGCAGTTCGCGCAGGCACAGCAAACGTATCTGCGCGGCGCCGCCTCGACCGCCGTTCCGAAATGGAAGGCGACGTTCCTCTGGCACGCGTCACGCGCCGCGCAACTCCAGGGCGACGACCGCACCGCCGAGGCGTTGATGACGCAGGTGCTGGCGCTGCCGGGTCGCTTCGACGCCACCGGACCCGCCGTCACGCAACGAATCCGCACTCGGCTCAAGCAACGCCGTTTCGCCGAGGCCACGGCCGATCTGGCGTTCGTACGAAAAAATTGGCCGCGGGACCACACCCACGTCGAAGCTTCGCTCGCCTACGCCCTCGGCATGCTCGGTGCGGGCAACAACGGCGCGGCGGTCGCGACGCTGAATGCGATTCCGCGCAAGTTCCTCGACAAATTCGAGCCGTACGAGATCGATTACTGGCGCGCCCGCGCACTCGAGTCGTCGAATCCGCCCGCCGCCTTCGCCGCCTATCTCAACGTCCTGCGAGCCACGCAGCCGACGCACTTCGCGTACTTCGCGCGGCAGCGTCTCGATGCGCCAGCGATGCAGCCGAAGCTGCGGCAGGCATTAGCCACCCGCGATGCCGAGGTTGCGCGATTGATTGCGGCAGGAAACTGGCTCGTCGCGAAGCAGGTCGCAACCGATCGGATCCTTCTGTCATCGAGCAACCACGTCGCCGAGTTGAAACGGCTGACCGGCATTTACCAGCACCTGCCGGAGTACGCCAACATCCTCAACCTGCACGCCGAGGCGTTTCCGCAATTTCCGCTGACGAATCCTGACCGCGCTTCACTGCTGATGGCGATGGGCCTCTACGACGAAGCGGCCGACAACATCCCGCATCGCTATCCACTGCGCCCGCTGAAATCAGCGCTGACGCAATCGCTCGCGCTCCACCGCGGCAACGCGTCGAAGGAATCGATCTTCGCCATCGAAGTGCTGATGAGCTCCGTCCCGCGCGATTACGTCCCGGAGTTGCTGCCGCTCAGCGTCCGCCAACTCCTCTACCCGCGCTATTTCTACGACTACATCAGCGAGGACGCGAAGAGTTTCGGCGCCGATCCGACGCTGGTCCTGGCCATCATGCGCGAGGAGTCGCGCTTCAACCCGCGCGCGAAATCGGAAGCCGCCGCGCGCGGCCTGCTGCAGTTCATCATCACCACCGCGCGCCAGATCGGCCGCGAGGTCGGCCTCCTCGACGTCGACCCCGAGGATCTCTACGACCCGCGCGTAATCATCCGCCTCGGCGCGAAGTACATCAGCACGCTCTCAAAGGATTTCGCAAACGACCACTACAACGTCGCCGCCTCCTACAACGCCGGCCCCAAACAAACCGCGCTCTGGTCCCGCCTCGCGCCGGCTGTCGGCGACGACTACTTCCTCTCCACCATCAACTTCGACGAAACGAAACAGTACGTGCGCAAGGTGATGAATAGCTACAAACGGTATGTAGAGATTTACGGGAACGGCGTGCCGAGTGGCGGGATTCGGCCGGAGCCGTAAAAACGCCTACGCGCGGAGCGTGGGCATGCACCGTTTCGATGCCTCGGCGCCGACAAAAATCAATTCCGCAAATGGCTTTGTATCGAAGAGGTCGAGCGAGTAGTCACGCTTGATCCCTCGCGCTGCTCTTTCTACCTCGCGATAGACATTCAAGAGATCCGCGAAGGTCGGTCGTTCCGTCAGCCGCCCCAAAACATTCATGAGCGCACGAAGAACACTTTCCGGCGATCGATCGTGGATCCTTGGACGGATCCCACCGAGGTCGCTAAGCGCTTTGTCGAGCCGGTATGGCACCGTATCGAAGACGAACCACTGATGGTCTGCGCCTGCATTCCGACTGATCGCTACTGCCAATCCGAGCTCAAACGCCATGTTCAACCGAGGCGTTCGCGGTGTTCTCTCGTCGAGTGACATGAATGAGAGATCATGAAATGAGTATTGCGCGGCCGCGATCAACTCGTAGATGCGCTCGAGCTGAAACCGGCTCGAAGGATCGCGAACGGCCGCAGTCGGCACCAACCCGTATGCGGAGACGCCGGCGATGAAGGCGAGATAGACGCGTTCGTATCGCTTCGAATACGGAACGTTGATGAAGGCGACCGGCGATTCCCGCGTGCTCACCGCTTCGAGGTTGCGGCTTTGGGTCGCGGCGAAGATTTGCGGCCGGTGCTCTTCCTGCGATTCTTTTTCGACACTTCCGCGGCGCGCATCTCATCCATCATCTGACGTAGCTCCGCGACGCGTTTCGGCGGAATCTTGTAGTACGCCGCCACATCGTCGGGACTGGGATACGGAGTTGTGATGATGGCTTTGCGGGACATGATCGTGGCTATTCTAACGCCGTGCTGTCGCTGAGCGTTCCCGGAGGAATGTGAAACTCCCCATTTTCGCGAAGACTCTCGATGTGCATCTGAATCGCTTCGCGAATGAGTCCCATCGCTTCATCGCGCGACTCGCCTACAGCGACACAGCCCGGAAGATCAGGCACATACGCGCCGAACCACGTATCGCCTTCCTCGATGGTGACTTCGTAGTTCGTTGCGCTCACCCAATCACCCTCTCGTAAAACTCACGATACCTCGGCACTACGCCGTTCACGTTGAACTTGCCTTCGGCGAGGTCGCGGCCGTTGCGGCCGAGGCGGCGTTGGAGATCGGGGGTGGAGAGGATTTCGATGGCGCGATCAGCCATCGCTTCGACGTCGCCGACCGGGAGGAGGTAGCCGGTTTCGCCTTCGACGACGACTTCGGGTAAGCCGCCGGCGCGGCTGCCGATGACGGGGACTTCGGAGGCCATCGCTTCGAGCGCGGCCATGCCGAAGGACTCGGCTTCGGATGGGAGGAGGAAAAGGTCCGCGGCGCCGACGACTTCTTCGAGGTTGGGGACGTTGCCGAGGAAGAAGACCTGTTCGCGGAGATGATGGTCGCGGCAGAAGGCTTCGGCGACCGAGCGATCGGGGCCGTCGCCGATCATGACGAGGCGGCTCGGGATCGTGCGCGAGACGCGTTCGAAGACGGCCAAGACGTCCATGATCCGTTTCACGGGGCGGAAGTTCGAGACGTGGCAGAGCAGCTTTTCGCCGGACGAGGCGAAGAGTCCTGACAGCGCGCCCGCGTGTTTGCGGAACCGCGTCAGGTCGACGAAGTTGGGGATGACTTCGATCTCTTTCTTTGTACCGAAGTTCTTCGCGGTTTCGTCGCGCAGCCATTGCGAGACGGCGGTCACGCCATTCGACACTTCGATGCCGAAGCGCGTGATGGGCAGATAGCTTGGATCGCGGCCGACCAGCGTGATGTCAGTTCCGTGCAGAGTGGTGATGAACGGCAGGTTGTTGCGCGACGACACGATCTCGCGCGCGAGGTGCGCGCTGATCGCGTGCGGAATCGCGTAGTGAACGTGCAGGATGTCGAGCTTCTCGTACTCGACGATCTCCGCCATCTTCGTCGCCAGCGCCAGCGTGTACGGCGGATACGGATCGAAGAGCGGGTACGGCGTGACGGTGACCTCGTGAAAGCGCACGCGCTCGTGCAGCACGTTCAGGCGCGACGGCATCGCGTAGCTGATGAAGTGGACGTCGTCACCGCCGCGCGCGAGCGCGACGCCGAGCTCCGTGGCCACGACGCCGGAGCCGCCGAACGTCGGGTAGCAGGTGATGCCGATTTTCACCGCTCTCTCCCGGCGTACGCGGCGATCACGTCGTCGACTTTCGGCGGCTGTTTGGTCATGAACGCTTCGCCGTATTCGACGCCGATCAGCGCTCCGAAGTGGCGGCCGCGCGCTTCGATCATCTCCAGGAACTTCTTGTCGGCGATGAACGACGGCGGCTCTTTCGATTTCGGGTTGTAGAACTGCGACTTGAACGCGGCGATGGCGCGCTGCTTCGTCTTCCACGTCTTCGTCACGTCGACCACGAAGCTTGGCGTGATGAGATAGTTCTGCGGGTAGTAAATCGTGACCTGCGGACGATGGTGCGGCAGCCCGGTCTCGAGCGCGCGCAGACCGGCGTACCACGACGCCTCGGTGACAAGACGGCCGGTGCGGATGTGATCGGGATGGCGATCGTCTGGCCACATCGTGAAGACGACCTTCGGCTTGCAGGTGCGGATGATCTCGATGATCTGCAACTCTTCGTCGCGGCCGGTGCGAATGTTGCCGTCGCCGAAGTCGAGTTGCTCGCGGAAGCGCGCGCCGAGGATGCGCATGGCGTTGAGAGCCTCGCGGCGGCGGATTTTCGGAGTGCCGCGCGTGCCCAGCTCGCCGCGCGTCAGCTCGATGATGCCGACGCGCAGCCCGTCGGCGACTGACTTGGCGATCGTTCCGCCGCACGACAGTTCGATGTCGTCGGGATGCGCGCCGAAGAAGATGATGTCGACCGGTTCCAACGCTTCGATCACAGGCTCACCACCTTACACACGTCGTCGTCCTGCGCCGCGTCGTCGATCATTTGAGAGATCAGGCGCGGACCGTATTGCTGCCAATAGCCGAACCAGCCGGTGACGCGATCCTGCGGAGCGCCGTCGGGGACGAGCGTCGCGACGAGCTCGCGGACCGCGGCGTAGCGCTGGCGATCTTTGCGCGCGAGTCCGCGGATGGCGCGTTCGGTGAGTTTGGCGAAGTGATATTCGATATGGCCGATCGAGCGGTTGATGGCGCGTGCCAGCGCGTGCTCGGCGGGAAGCGCAATTTCGCCGATGCGTGTGATGTCCGCTGCCAGCGCGCGCTTCGCTTTCTCGGCGATGGCCTTGACCTCGGCCACGCCCGCTGGTTCGCGCGTGGCGAGCACCGCGTCGGTGCCGACGAAAATCTCTTCCATCTTGATGTCGTAACGCTCGATGGTGCGCGCGAGCTTCTTCGGCGCGAGGAGCTCGTGCGCGCGCAATGCAACGCGCGGCATCGGCACGTTCAACATTTCGTGCAGCGGCGCGATCTGCGCGTAGTACGCGACCTCGGATGGGCCGCCGACGAAGAGGTCGGGACGCAGTACGAAATCCTGCAACAGCGGACGCGTCAATGCGGATGTCGACGTTCGCTCCGGCGGCGGCAGCGCTTGCGGTGATTCGAGCAGATGACGCCGTCCCTGCACGTCGAGCTCGAAGAGCAGCGTGTGCGCTTCGCCTGGCCGCGGAATCACTTGCGGCGCATAGCCAGCCTTAGTCAACTCCTCGGCACGAACATCGAGTGCGTTCTGGATGCGATCCCAGTTGCCGAGGATGCCATCGAACAGCGGCGCACCGGCGCGGCGAAGCTCGGGAAGGAGTGCGTCGACGAGGATGAACTTTCCATCGACTGCTGACGTGATCAACTCGGCGAATGAATCGCGGAACGTGATCCCTTCGCGCAGCCATGTCGGGCGCGGAATGTCGAGAAATTCGATCAACCCCTGCGTCAACTCCTCGGGCACCGTCAGCGGGCCGACCGCCATCTTCGAGCCAGGATGTTTCACACGAAACGTCGTCAGATCGAGCTGCTGCTTCGGATCGCGTTTCGGCAGCGACAGCGTCGCCACTTCGGCGAAGTCGTGATCCTCGGTGGCCAGCCAGAAAAAGACCGTGGTCGGAATGCCGCGCGCTTCGTTGTCGCGCTTCAGCTTCAGCATTCCGGCGAGTTTGGCCAGCGTGTAGATCGGACCGCCGGCGAAGCCGACCTGCTGGCCGGCGATGACGGTAAACGTTTCGCCGCGCGCCCAGTGGGCCACTTCGTCCTCGACATTGCGTCCCCAATTGCGGTTCGATGCGATCAGGGCGTCGGCGAGCGCGGCGTCACGCGCCGTTGCGTTGCGCGTCGAAGACGTTCGCGGCAAGAATTGCGTTGCGCTCGGATTGCCGGCCATCCAATCGAGCGTGAAGCGGTTGAAGCCGGGATACGCCGCGAGCGGAAGGCGGAGACAGGCGGCCTCCGTCATCGGGCGCGGCTCCCGACGAGGATCAGGCGCGGCGAGGCGGCATCGAACGGCGCGCCGTCGAAGTCGCCGAACGCTTCGCGGATCGAAAGGCCCGAGGAAGTGAACATCGTCGAGATCTCGTCGAGATCGTATCCGCGAACGCGCTCCAGGTAACGCTTTTGACCGATCGTGATCCGTTTGTTGAAAGAACGGTCACGCGGATCGAACCAGCGCTCGATCTCCACGCGTCCGCTCGGCGTCTCCATCGTCTCGCGCTCGACGAGCTTCTCCAACTCGCGATCGACGTTGAGGTAGTCGAAGAGAAAGACGCCGCCGGGACGCAGCACGCGCGCCATCTCGCGCACGACGCGGAGGTTTTCGTCTTCCGTCGCGAAGTATCCGAAACTGGTAAAGAAGTTGACCAGTCCATTGAAACTGCCGCTGCAAAACGGAAGCTCGCGCATGTCGGCGCGCGCCACGGGAAGCAGTCCGTATTCGTCGATGCCCGTGCGCAGCAGCGTGAACGAGAGATCGCAGCCGACGGCGTCATAGCCCTCCGCGTTCAACTCGGTCAGATGACGTCCGGTACCGCAAGCGAGATCGAGGATGACACCGTCGACGTGGCCGGCGTGCTCGCGAAAAAACGCGACCTGCCGCCGCGCTTCCTCGTCGTTGCGATGGGCGTAGAGCTCGAGGTACTCCTCGCCGAACCATTCCTGGTACCAGGTCATCGCCGCCGGAGTCTATCGCCTGCCGCTACTTCGAGATCACGCCGCGCAGGCCGCCGGAGATCAGCGCCGCGAGGTTGGTGAGGATGCGCGGCAGCGCCAGGCCGCCGGGGCTGGCCAGGTACATCGGCTCCCACTGCGGGTCGAATTTTTCCTTGTACTGGCGCAAGCCCTGGAAGTTGTAGAAGTTCTCGCCGAATCGGTAGGCCAGCGCGCCGACGCGATTCCAAAGCGTGCCGAGCGAGCGATTCTCGAGTCCCGACAGCGGCGCCATCCCGAGGTTGAACCACGCGTAGCCGCGCTGCTGACCCCAGAGGATGAGGTTGACGAACATGTAGTCCATCACGCCCGCCGGCGCGTCCGGCAGATGGCGCATCAGATCGACCGACAGCTCTTCGCCGGCGCCTTCCCACAGATTCGCGAACGCCACGATGCGATCGTCTTTCTTCACGATGGCGACGGAACAGCGGCTCACGTATCGCTCGGCAAAGAATCCGAGCGAGAAGCCTTTCTCCCGCGTGCTCTTCTCGGCAAGCCAGGAGTCGGAGATGCCGCGCAGCTCGTCGACGATCGGCGCGGCGTCGACGATTTCGAACGTGCACGATTCCGACTCTACTCTGCGCAGCATCTTGCGCATCCATTTCCGGTCGCCGCCATCGAGAGAGAAGTCGTCGAGCTTCACGCGTGCCTCTTCGCCGATTTTCAGCAGCGTGAGGCCGAGGTCGAGATAGAAATGAAGGTTCTGCCGCTGGACCTCGTAGAAAACCGGCCAGCCGGCGTGCAGGTCGCACAGCTCGCGAAAGCGCCAGATCAGCTCCTGCTTTTCGTCGTCAGCGCCGGCGGGATCGCCCATCGCGATCCAGCTTCGTCCTTCGACGCCGTACATGAGAAACGAACGTCCTGTTGGACTGAAGAGCAGCGGCTTGTCGCCGAGCAATGCGAGATTGGCCTGGCTGTTTTTTTCGTCCGCGATCACCGCTGCCGCCCTTTCCACCTCTTCGATCGTCGGCGGATCCGGCTCTTCGGCGGCCGGCCGGAGCAGACGTTGAATCGAGAAGAGGAGCAGCAGGCCGACGACGCCGACCGAGGCGCGCAGAAAGCGGGGAGCGTCGGCGCGGAAGGAGAAGTGCCACCAGAGATCACGCGAATACTCGACGTGTTTGTAGCTGAAGAATCCGAGCCACGCGGACGAGATCAGGACGAGCAGAATCGCGGCGACCCATCCCGGCCCGAATCCTTCGTTGAGCAGCGACGCCTTGCGGTAGAAGTGCCGCCGCGACGCCACGAGCGCGAATAGCATCACCGCGAGGATGATCGCCTCTTCGAAATCGCCGCCTTTGAAAATCTGGAAGAGGATGCCAGTGCCGAGGACGAGGACAGTCAACTGATACGCGGCATCGAGGCGGCGCTGCAGTCCGCGCGCGAGAACGAGTAGCGCCGCTCCGGCGATCGATCCGAAGAAGTGCGACAGCTCGACGAGGGGCAGTGGCACGACGCGGCGAAGGAATCCGATGCGGCCGGGCAGCGTCGGCGTCGCTCCGGAGAACAGAAGAACGGCTCCGCCGATGAATGTCGTGAATGCGAGAAGCTGCGGCGCGATGCCCGGCGCCCATCGTCCGAAGATTCGCCACGCCTTCGCCACGCCTTCGCGCTTCTCGACGATCTCGTGCGTCGCCAGCAACAGGATCGCCACGAGCAGCGGCAGCAGGTAGTAGATGACGCGAAACGCGACCAGCGCGCCGAGGATGGCCGATGCGGAAAAAAACGGCGCGAGGAAGACGAGGATGATCGCTTCGAAGATGCCGAGGCCGCCAGGCACATTCGACGCGACGCCGGCGATCTGCGCGAGCAGGAAGATGCCGAGAAAGCGGCTGGACGTCAGCGGCAGCGAGTCGGGAAGCAGGATGTAGAGCACCGAGGCGGCGATGATCCAGTCAAGGCACGACGTGGCCACCTGCGAGACGAAAAGTCCGGCTGAGGGCAGCTCGAACTCCCACTGCCTGATGCGCACCGGCTCCCGGCGGATCGCGATCCAGAGCATGTAGGCGATCGCCGGCAGCAACAGGACGATGCCGAGCAGCCGGATCGACGCGAACGGGATGTGAATCGATGGCGGAATCGCAGGCGGCGTCGTCAGAAAAAAGATGCCGCCGAGCAGGACGAAGCCGAGCCAGAAGCTGACGGTGCAGAAGGCGATGACTTTCGCGATTTCCACTGCCGTCAATCGCCACGCGTTGTACAGCCGGTAACGCAGCGAGCTGCCGACCAGTCCCGACATGCCCGCGTTGTTGTTGAACGCGTAGCCGATGAACGACGCCAGCGCGATCTTGCGGTACGGCAGCGGATGGCGGATGTAGCGAAAGGCCAGCGTGTCGTAGCCGGTCATCACGAGGTAGCCGAGGAGGGTGAGGCCGGCCGCGATGAGGATCTGATCGATCGGCAGCGCGTCGAGGTAGCGGATGACGTCGCGATACCGGTACTGCGCCAGCGTGTCGTGCAGCACCCGCAACGCCACCGCGAACAGCGCCAGAATCAGGAGCGGCTTGAGGAACGGGGCGATCCGTTTGAGGCGGTCCATGCGTTTTGGTTGCTTCTAAGACTCTATCCTGCGATCTTCGCTTCGCTACGCCGCAGGATTGAGCCACAGCGCGAAACCATGCGCCGCTGCCTGCTTCGCCGTCAGTAGCAACTGCACATACGTCTGAATGTCCAGGTCAGAGGAGAACAGATCGTCGTCCTCGAGGTACTTCGCCGCGAGCTGCATCAATTCCACATCATCCGTCGGCAGCGATGCGTGCGATGCGAAAAGCCGCAGCTCGTCGAGCAGCACGTCGAGACTGCCAACCTCCAACGGATCAGCCACGGAGGCGATGGCGATGCGCTCGACGCGTTCGAATCGCAGCGGGAGATAGACCGACTGATACGCATCCAAGCCGCCGAGGTGCGGCGCGGAAATCAAACGCATCGCGCGAGCCTGCAGTTGCGACCATCCCGCCCCTTCCACCGGATCGGATTCATACGCCTCTCCATCGACGACGCGCAGCGACGGAAAGTGCGCGCGCAACGCGGCATCGATCGCCGCCGCCAGATCGGGAGCAAAGACGTCGGCAGCATTGCCGGCGAAGACGAGCGCCACGCGCGGAGCCTACCGTACGTGGCGGCGCTTGTGCACTGGAGTCCGCTTTGAATGCCGAGCGAATCGACGTATGACTGCATCATCATCGGCGGAGGTCCCGCCGGACTGACCTGCGCAATTTTTCTGGCGCGCTATCGCCGGCCCGTGCTGCTCATCGACAGCGGCAAGCCGCGCAATTACGCGTCCCGCGCCATCCACGGATTCCTCGGGCAGCACAACATCCCTCCGGGCGAGCTGCTCGCGCGAGGACGCAGCGAAGCCGAGGCGGCGGGCGCGGAGATTTGCCATTGCGAAGCGCGCCGGGTCGAGCGCGTCGGCGACATCTTCGAAGTGACGACGAGCGCCGGCGTCATGCGCGCCCGCCGCGTCGTTCTCGCGTACGGTGTTCGCGACACGCTTCCCGACATCCCTGACGTCGAGTCGTACTACGGCGGCAGCGTCTTCCACTGCGCCGACTGCGATGGCTACGAAGTGCGAGAGAAACGCGTCGGCGTGATCGGCTGTGGAAAAAAGGCTGTCGGCCTCGCGCTCAAACTTCTGCAGTGGACGGATCAACTAATCATCTTCACCGACGGCCATCGTCGCGAATGGACCGATGAGCATTTCAGCAAGCTCCTGGCCCTCGGCATCGGCGTCAAAGACGAGAAGGTGATCTCGCTCCTCGGCGACAACGCCATGGTCCGCGCCGCCGTTCTCTCGACCGGCGAGCAGGTCGCGGTCGACGCTCTCTTCTTCACAATCGGCGTCGAACGCTCCTGCCTCCTGGCCGAGGACCTCGGCTGCGAAGTCGACGACCACCGCCCGAACATCATCGTCGACGACCACAAGCAAACAACCGTCGAAGGCATCTACGCGATCGGCGACCTCGTCCCCGGCTCACAACTCGCGATCACGTCCGCCGCCGACGGTGCAATCGCCGCGATCGCGATCAACAAGTCGCTACTGCCGCCGTCGCGATTGGTGTGAGGTCGTCGCTGATCTCCCCACGGCCTAGAACTTCCCGCGGATCGAGAATGAGTAGATCGGTCCGATCTGCCGTTCGCGGTCTTCTACGAAGGCCACCGGACCGGTGCGCCGGCCGGTGTAGACCGTGCGGTTCCAACGGCTGTCGGCGGAGAAAAGGTTGTACATGCCGGCGCGAATCGTGAGGCCGTGCACGTTTTTGTGCTCCACGTACAGGTCGCCCCATACCGGTCCTTCCCACTGGCGGCCCTGCTCATTGAGGCGGTAGTAGTCGGCATCGAGCTCGTACGACGCGTCGGCGCCCGCCGCCCAATTCGATTTCGGTTTGTCGTACCGCAGGCCGACGCTTCCGGCGCCGAGGAGGCTATTGCTGATGTGGCGCTCCTGCCCGGTGAGCGGGTCGCGCACGTTGCTGTTCTGCACCTGCAGGTCGGTGTCGACGCGCGCGCCGTGCCAGCCGAACTGGTCGAGGTTCAGCGTGCTGCGCGACTCGACGCCGTAAACGATGGCGTGATCGAGATTGCCGGGCGACTGGCCGTCGGCGCCGATCGGAACGTAGTCGATGATGTCGTCAATCATTCGGCCGTAGAGGCGGAGCGTCGTCGATCCGAGTTTTCCGAGGTTGTGGACGCCTTCGACCTGGAGATCCCAGCTCTGCTCCGGAACGAGATCGGGGTTCGCGGACTTCTCGATGTTCGACGCCAGGTCGACCGACGCGAGAAAGTCGAAGAAATTCAGCTGGCCGACTTTGCGCGCGAGCTTGACGTTGATGTCCGTCTGCGGCGAGAACTTCCACGCCGCCGACAGCTCGCCCTTCGGCCGGTAAAACGTGCGTGTGGTGCCGCCGGCGCCGACCTGTGCCAATTGCGAGTATTCCTCGCCCGCCGACAGCTTCATCGTCAGGTTTGTCGCGAGCTTCCGGCCGTAGCTGCCGATCACCTCGTAGCGATCTTCCTGGACGCGTGCGGTGCCGCCCGGAAGCGGAATCTCATCGAAGCCGCCGCTCGGATTCAGCTCGAACAGCCCCGAGGTGCTATTCAGGCTGTTGAACGCGCCCTCGGCCGATATCTGCCACTCCGCGCCGCGGCTGTTCCAGCGATATTCGCCGCGGCCGATGCTCTCGCGCTCTTTGCCGTCCTGTGTGAAACGGTCGCCGACGATCGGTGTCGCCGGGTTGCCGAAGCGCGTGACGACGGTCGTCGTGTCGGGATACGCGTTGCCGCGCGAGAGGCCGATTAGCTTCAGCTTGCCGACGCCGATGCCGAGCTCGTAATCGCCACCGATCTCGTAACTGTCACCGTGCTGATCCTCGGTCACTTTGCGATCGCGGGCCGCGCTGCCGAGTGGTGTTCGTGTGCCGTTTTCGAGATAGTCGAAGTAGAGATGGCGGTATAGGAGGTTGAGATTGCCCTTCGATCCGCCCGGACCGTCGTACACGAAACGGCTGGTGACCTGTGGCTGATCCGAATTGCCGCGCCACTCCTCCCGCCGCGCCTCGGTCAGCGACCCCGTCGGACTGTAGATCCACGTCGGGCCGCCGGCACCGCTGCGGTTGCCGCGGTTCTCGAGGCCGACCGTGTACTGCACCGGCCCTTTCGTGCCGCTCACCGAAACATCGAAGCGGGTGAGGAGCGGATCGGTGTAGTACGTGCGGAACTCCGGCCGGTACCTCCACTGCCCGCTGATTCCGCCGGAGCGGACGATCACGTTCGCGACCTGGCCCGAGAGTCCGGGGATCTTGAGCGTGGCGCCGTCGACGATCTCGATCCGCTCCACGTTGCGTGCCGGGATGCGGCTGAGCTCCGTCACGACATCGTTCGATTTGCCGGAGAGCCGCTGGCTGTTGATGACGACGTTGCCGGTAGCCTGGCCGAGACCGCGCGCATCTTCCTCCTGCTTGATCGCGAAGCCGGGAACACGGTTGAGCATGTCGAGCGCTGTCTGCGGCGCGAACTGCGCAAAGTCCGCGGGCACGTACGTGTGCGAGCCCTCGACCGGCGGCGTCTGCGCAAGAACCGGAAGAGCGAGCAACATCAACGAGACAAAGAGTGAGCGATAGGTCATCAGGAGTCCTTCTCCGCGACGTAAGACGCCGGCGGGAGCGAAGTAGTTAGCAACATACGACGTCATTCGTAGACGCCGACGAAAGGTTTCGTAGCTGCTGTGTTTTTTCCTCCGCGCTCTCCGCCTCTCCGCAAACTCCGCGTGAACCGTTCCCTGTTACGCGCTCGCGATCTCTGACAACTTCGTCTCCTCCGCCATGTCCGTCGGGCTTTCGAAGAAGAGTTTGTAGCCGTCGGGATCGGCGACTTGCGTTACCCAGAGACCGTTGCCGACTTGCGGTTCGGAGGCGCCGAGGGAGCGGTATTGGTGGTAGAGCGCGATGGCGTCGTCGCACGTGAAAGTGAGGTTGATGCCGCCAGGGGTCGGCGCCGGTCGGTTCGGGAACTCCTGCAGCATCAGCGATGCGCCGCCGAGCGTTAGCCAGCACCAGCGGAGTTTCCCTTCTGGTTCCCACTTGTTGCGCAACTCGAAGCCGAGGCCGTCGATGTAGAAGCGGATCGACTGCTCCATCGAAGAAACGCTCAGGAACGGGACGACTTCTTTGACGTTCATTTCAGAAAATATACGACGACGCGGCGCGCGCGCCAAAGAGTAGGTGATCGATCGTCCACTCGCCGCCGTTGGTGGCGAAGATGAGCAGGCAGATGAGGAAGAAGAGCAGGTCGTAGTGCCAGCCTTGCGAGCCTTTGCCCCAGAAGCCGGAGTGCCAGACCAGCGCTTTGCGGTGCATGGCGCCGAGCATGACGATCATCAGTCCGATGCAGGAGAGACGGGTGAGCAGGCCTCCTGCCACGCCGAGTCCGGCCAGCAGCTCGACGATGCCGACGAGGAGCACGATCGGCTTCGGCAGGCCGAGGTCCTTCGAGCTGCCCTCGGGATCACGTGCGTGAGCGAATCCGCTCCAGACGAAGACGAGGCCCGTGAGTGCGCGCAAGCCGAGGAGAGCGATTTGTTCGAGCATCGTCGGCAATTTAAGTCACCGTTTTCTGAAAAGCTCGCGCGCTTGCGGCGATGAGCAGTGCCGAGATCACCAGCAGCGCCACGACCGGTTCCCAGAGGTCGAAGAATGTCGCGCCGCGGATCACGATGCCGCGCGCGATTTTGATGAAGTGCGTCGCCGGAAGCACGTACGAAACGACGCGCAGCGGAAGCGGCAGCGATGCGATCGGAAAGATGTAGCCGGACAGCAGCACCGAGGGAAGCATGATCCCCATCGCGCGTTGCATCGCTTCCATCTGCGAGTTGGCTCGCGAAGAAACGAGCAGGCCGACCGACAACAACGCGAGCAGATAGACAGGCGAGAGCAGGAGCAGCAGCGTCAGGCTGCCGTGGATCGGCACGCTGAAGAGGAAGCGCATCAGGAAAAGGATCAGGAGCAGTTGCAGGTAGGCCAGACCGAGGTATGGGAGGAGCTTGCCGGTGACGACGGCGAGCGGCGAGACGGGCGTGACCATGAGCTGTTCGAGCGTGCCGCGCTCGCGTTCTTTGACGATGGCGAAGGCGGAGAGGATCGTGCCGGAGAACGTGAGCAGGATCGAGATCAGGCCGGGGATGAGCAGGTTGGCGCTGCGCATGTCGGGGTTGAACATCATCACCGGATGCGCCTCGACGAGCGGCTGCGCGGTCTTCTCCATCAACGCGTTGATCGAGTTTGAAAGCACGACGCCGTTGGCGGCGGAGAGCGCCTGCGTGGCCACGCTCGAGTCGGAGCCGTCGATCATGATCAGCACGTCCGCCCTCCGCTTCGATGCGATGTTGCGCGCGTAGTCGGGGGGGATTTCGATCGCGACCTGCGCGTGGCCCGCCACGATCTGATGCTGCAACTCGGCGCGCGACGCGACGAGCGTCTTCACACTCAGGTACGACGTATTGCCGAACTGCTCGATAAGCCGGCGGCTTTCCTGCGTGCGGCTCTGATCGAAAACGGCGGTGGGGATGTTCTTCGCGTTCATGTCGATGACGCCGAAGAGGATCAACTCGAAAACAGGGACGGCGATGGCGAAGAACAGCGTGCCGCGGTCGCGCAGCATCTGCGTCAGCTCTTTGCGCAGCATGGCGACGAAGCCGTTCACCGCGCAGCCTCGATTTCTTTGCCGCGCGTTTCGGTGAGGCGGACAAAGACGTCTTCGAGCGATGCATCGATCGGATTGACCTGCACGTCGCCAAGGCGGAAGGCTTCGAGATCGCTCTTGACCTTCTCGTTGGAAATGTTCGCGTCGATCAGAAGATGGAGCGCGATGCCGAAGATCGTCGCGGCGCGGACGTACGGCAACGAGCGCGCGCTGGTCATCAGTTTCGCGACGCCTTCGCTCGACGCGGCTTCGATGCGGCGCGTTCCCTCCGGTGTGACCTCGGGCAACTTCTTGAGCGTATCGGGACGACCGACGACGATCAGGCGCGCCATGTAGAGGTACGCGACCGAGGCGCAGCGCTCCGCTTCGTCCATGTAGTGCGTGGTCACGAACATCGTCACGCCGCTGCCGGCCAGCTCGAAAAGGAGATCCCACAGTTCGCGGCGCGCGACCGGATCGATTCCGGCGGTCGGCTCGTCGAGGAAGATGACGCGCGGCTGGTGCATGAGCGCCGCGGCGAGCGCGAGGCGCTGCTTCCAGCCGCCGGAAAGCGCGCCGGCCAAGCGGTCGCGATACGGGCCGATGTGCGTGAGATTCACCGCCCAGTCGATGCGCTCGTGCCGCTCGGCGCCTTTCAATCGATAGATGGAGCTGAAGAAATCGAGGTTCTCCTGCACGGTGAGGTCCCGGTAGAGCGAGAAGGCCTGCGAGACGTAGCCGATGTGCTGGCGTACCTGCTCTCCCTCTTTTTCAACGTCGTAGCCATCGACCGTCGCCTGTCCCTCGGTCGGCACGAGCAGGCCGCAGAGAATGCGGATCAACGTCGATTTGCCGGAACCGTTCGGGCCGAGGAGGCCGAAGATCTCGCCGCGCGGAACCTGCAGCGTGATTTTGTCGAGTGCGCGAAATGTCCCGAAGTCTTTTGACACGCCCTGGACATCGATGCCGAGGCTGTCGCTCAATCGGCGCGGCCCTTCACGCCGAGGTCGACGGAGGCCGCCATGCCGGCTTTCAGTTTCGGATTTGGATCGACGAGCACTTTGACGCCGAAGACCTGCTCGGCGCGTTGGGCGCGCGTCTGCACGTTGCGCGGCGTGTACTCGCCCTGGCTGCTGACGGAGGCGATGTGTCCGGCGAAGGTTTCGTTCGGATAGGTGTCGATGTGGACGCGTACCGCCTGGCCCACAGCAATCAATCCCAACTCGGTTTCGGGAACGTAGACGCGGACCCAGAGCTGGCTCGATTCGAGGATCTCGGCGACGGTCTGGTTCGGCGCGACGATGTCGCCGGTCCGCAATTCGAACGATTGCACGATTCCGTTGACGGTTGAGACGACGCTGGTTTCCGTGCGCTGCTTCATCAGCGTCTCGAGCTTTCGCTGCTGCGCTTCCACCTCGGCACGCGCGGCCTCGATGTCCTCTTTGCGCGTTCCTTTCTGCAGGATGCGGAGATCCTCGGCGGAGGCCTTCGCCTTCGTCGCGGCCTCTTCGGCCAGCTCTTTGGCCACGACGCCGAAGCGATAAAGGCTCTCCTGCCGGCGACGCTCGACGTCATCGTTGATAGAGATCGCCATGGCTTTCGAAATCTCCTCGGGACGCGGACCTGCGATCGCTTTGGCCAGCGCGGCCTGCGCGGCGTCAATCGCGGCGCCCTGTTCGCTGAGCTGGCGGTCGATCGTTTCGGTCTCGAGCGTAACGAGCAGTTGGCCGGAGTCGACGTGCATCCCTTCGTCGATGAGCGTCTTTGTGACGCGGCCGCCGACGAGCGATCCGACGTTGACGGTCCGCGCTTCGAGCGTGCCGCTGAGGACAACTTCCTGCGGCTGACGCGATTCGCGGTAGTAGAGGACGGCGGCGACCGCGGCGACGAGGATAACGATCGGGATTACGACGATCGACTTTTTGACTGCGGCCACGCGACGATCATAAGGGAACGGTTCACGCGGAGACGCGGGGAGGCGGAGAAAAGAAAAGGGCCGCCGATCGAAACCGGCGGCCCACATCAAGATCGGAGGCTGTTTAAAACGTGATCTTGGCCGCGAACTGCAGGATGCGCGGACCGGAGGAGAGCGTGGCTGAACTGAACGGGTTGGTCGCGTCCTGCACCGTCAGCTTCGTCGGGACGCCGGCGGTGTTCGTGACCGCTTCATACGTGGTGCGGACGCCGCTCACGTTGCTGCGGTTGAACAGGTTGAACGCTTCGGCGATGAGTTGCACGCGCGCACCGGAGAAGAGGCCGATCTCCTTCGTCACGCGCGGATCGACCGAGAACTGGTTCGGCAGGCGGAACGAGTTGCGCGCGAAGCCGGGCGCGCGGTCGTTACGCGCGTTGCCGTCGTTGTTGATATCCGTGCTGGCCAGCGCCGAGTACGGCTGGCCGGTCTGCCATGCGGCGATGCCGCTGATGGTCCAGCCGCCGAAGAGGGCGCGGCCCGCTCCGCCCATGTGCTGCGAATACGAGTCGAGGCTCCAGACGCCGCTGAGGACGATGCGGTTCGGGACGTCGTTGTCGCCGGGCGCCCAGTCGCCGTGAAGGTTGAGCGGGTCCTGCGCGAATTTCGGATCGTCGGTGCCCGGGACGACCGCGGTGGCGTCCGGCTTGTCGTCGCGCACCTTCGAATGCGTGTAGGCGAGGCGCATCTGCCAGTTGTTGGAGAAGCGCTTCTGGATGTCGACCGTGATGCCGTTGTACTCCGAGTTCGCGCTCGACTGGAACTCCAGGATGCGTGCGAAGTTCGCGAACCGACGGCCGCTGTAGCGCACGAACGTGGGGTTGCCGAGCACTGCACCGGTGGCGGCGCTGACGACCGGCGCGGACACCAGGACCGGATCAGAAACGTTGATGTCGATGGTGCGAGGCAGGTCGGAACCCTTGACGTACTGGTAGGTCAGCGAGACGGCGATGTCATTGGTCAGACCGCGCTCAATGCCGAGGCTGCCCTGCTGCACTTTCGGATTCTGGAAGTTGGGATCGAACGCGAAGATCGTGGGCTTCGGCAGCACGACGCCGGTCGGGATCGAGGGATAGATGTTCGGGTAGGTCGGAATCAGCGCGCCGGTGAAGGTGAGCGTCTGCACGTTGATGCCGTTGTTCGAGTGCGCGGTGCCGATCATGATGGCGGGCGTGCGGCCGTAGAAGATGCCGTAGCCGCCGCGAACGACGGTGCGGCTGACGGTGTTCGGCGTCCACGCGAATCCGAGCCGCGGCGCGAAGTTGTTGTGATCTTCCGGAACTTTGCTGGTGTCGATACCGGCCGCGGCAAGCTGCGAGTCCGTATTGCGCACCGACGGCTGCGCGATCCTCTGGAAGTCGTAACGCAGGCCGGCGTTGATTGTGAGCTGCGGGCTGAACTGCCATTCGTCGTGAACGAAGGCCGCGTACTCGGTCATGTCGGGATGCGTGATCGGACCGGTCGTGCCTGGACCGGCGAACGCCTGCAGGTAGCTGGCCGCGATTCCATTCTGGAAATTCGCGAGGCTGCTGAAGCTGTACGAGCCGAAGAAGTTGCCCGGGAAGAAGTTGAGGATCTTGTCCTGGCTGACGTCGAATCCCGCTTTCAAGGCGTGGGTGCCGATGACGTCGTTCAGCGTGTCGGCGATCTGGTTGCGCTTGATGGTGGTCTCGCGCGGGCTGAAGGTGTTGCGGCCGATATTGAGGACCCGGATCGAGCCCTGGTTGATCTGCGCTTCTGGATCGGCGCTGTTCGCTTTGCCCGGCTCGCTATCTTTCGCGTACTGGCCGCGGATTTCGTTGAACACCGAGTTGCTGATGACCGTCGAGTTCGAGAGCGACAACGTGTCGGTCTGCACCAGTGAGTCGCCGGTGTGCTGCAGCGCGTTCGAGGAGTTGCCGTTCTCGAAGTTGCCGCCGGTGAACTTCTGCCGGTTGTAGCGCAGCGAAAGGTGATCGTTGGTGAACAGCTCGTGGTCGGTCTTGAGGAGGAAGACGTCCTGGTTCTGCGTCTTCTGATAGGTGCTCGCGAGCCCTACGATTTTCTGGTAACCGGCCTGCGAGGCGGCATCGGCCGGCACCTGCGTCGCCGCGACGCCGAGCAGGATCGGATTATCGATGGAGTTGCGCTGGGCGTCGTAGTTCGTGAAGAAGAAATGTTTGTCGGTGACGATCGGCCCGCCGAGGCTGAAGCCGTACTGGTCGAAGTGGTACGGCCCCTTCACGCGGGCCGGAGTCTGGATCGTGTTGATGTAGTCGTTGGCGTTGTAGCGGCGGTCGCGCAGGAAGTCGAACGCGGTGCCGTGGAACTCGTTCGTGCCCGACTTGGTGACGACGTTGATGACGGCGCCGCCGGCGCGGCCGTACTCGGCCGAGTACGAGTTTGTATTGACCTGGAACTCCTTCACCGCGTCCTGCGAAAACTGGTACGGCGCGCGGCCGGAGCCGGTGCGGCCGAGCGACTGGCCGAAGAAGGTGTTGTCGTTGTTCGCGCCGTCGATGACGAGCGAGTTGAGCGTGCCGCGCTGACCGGCGAAGCTGATGTCGCCCGCGCGGACGTCGCGCACGACTCCGGGCGTGGTCAGAACGAAATCGATGAAGTTCCGGCCGTTCGTCGGCAGGTTCTGAATCGCTTTCTCCCCAACGACCGAGCTGACCTCGGACCTCGTCGTGTCGACGAGCGGCGCCGCCGCGGTGACCGTGACACTTTCGGACACACCCTGTTTCAGCTTGAAATTCACTGCGGAGTCGCTGCCGACGTTGACGACGATGCGGTCGTATTTCGTCGGCTGGAATCCCGCCAGCTCGCTCGACACCGAGTAGGTGCCCGGCGGCAGCAGCTGGATGTCGAAATGTCCCGCAGCGTTCGAGACGCTCGATCGGGACATGCCCGTGGCGGTGTTGATGGCGGTGATCGTGACGCCGGGCAGAAGCGCGCCGGTGTCGTCGGTCACGGTGCCGGAGATGGAACCGTTACTGCTCTGCGCGAACGCGGAAAACGGAACGATGGCGACGAGCAGGGCTATCGCAAACAGGAAGCGAATATGCTTCGCGTGGCTCATGGAGACTCCTTGCATGAGGGTTGATTGGAACTGCATTTAGGACGAATGGGCCCGAGGATAACAGAGGTTTCCGACGATGGCGATTGCATCCGTGAATCCGGCGAACGGGGAGACGATCAGGACGTTTGAAGCGCTTAATGATGCCGCAATCGATGCGGCTCTGGCGCGTTCCGTGAGTGC